>QHXW01000224.1 GCA_003223115.1 Acidobacteriota bacterium | reverse complement strand
TGAGGATTCACGGCGGCAGCAGCCCGCAATTCGCGGATGGCATCGGCGAACTCACCGTCCTGCCAGTGGACCACGCCGAGTGTGTAATGCGCTTCGGCGATCCGCGGATCGAGTTCGGTGGCGAGTCGCAGGTGCACCTTGGCGTTTGCCAGGTCGTCCTTCTGCTTATAGGCGAGGCCGAGGTTGTATTGAACGGGGGCGGAAGTGGGATCGAGTTGCAGGACATGTTCGAATTGCTCGATCGCCTTGCTCAGATTGCCCTGATTGAGGTAAGCCAGGCCGATGTTGCCGAGCGAGCCCTGGTTGCGCGGGTCAGACGCCAGCACGGCCTGAAACTGAGCGATGGCTTTTTCAGGAGCGCCCGTTTCAAGCAACATCAGGCCGTAATTGTTGTGGAAGTCGGAATTGCGCGGCTCGAGACCGACAGCCTTGGAATAAGCTTCGGCCGCGGACGTGGGATCTCCCTGGCGTTGAAGAGCGATACCAAGCTGATTCCAGGTGGCTGCGTTGTTCGCCTGCAACTCGATAGCTGCTTTTAGTTCGGTGGCGGCATCGGTAAACCGGGCGAGCTCGGTGAGTGCCGCGCCATAGCGATAGCGATAGTCGAAGATCTTCGGCCCCATACGGGCGGCCTTTTCGAGCGAGGGAACCGCCTCCTGATGATTGCCCGCGAGCCACAGCGCCACTCCCAGGTGATAATGCGCGGCGGCAAAGTTGGGATCAATGGCCGGGGCCTTGCGGAAGCGATCGATAGCTTCGGGTCCTCGATTGAGAACTGCCAGCAAGAATCCCATCTCGTCTTCGAGCGCCGCCGAGGGTTTTGATGTTTGCTCCAGCTGCTCGAGCTTCGCGACCGCCGCGGCAGCGTCCCCCGTGACCTTCAGAGCGTCGACTTCGGCGCGCCAGACAGGAGTTGCGGTGCGACGCGTTTGAGCTACGCCGATTGCCGCAACGCACAACAGAAACAGCGTGAAACGCAAACGAGAGAAGCCTCGACTCCATTCTAGAAGATTGACCGCAGGAATCACCTGGAAAATCCGCAAGTCTGCCGCACAACCCGCGCCAGCGGCGCGCTACAAAGGACAGTCGACAGGCGAGAGCGCCTGTCCCACCAAGGAGTCAGGCATACGCTCAATAGAGATAACTTGTGCCAGAATTTGTTCTAGGACTGGCGGCTGGTGATCGCGCTTCTGGTAGCTTCCTTTCTCGCCATGCAGACCGGCGAACTGCCGCCCTTCAACGAAAGTGTGCTGGTGCTGTTTTTTGTGCGCACGGACTGCCCTGTCTCGAATCGTTACGCACCGGAGATTCAGCGGATCGCACAGCGGTTCCACAAGCAAGGCGTGACATTTGAACTGGTGTATCCCGAAGCGGGAGTAACCGAAGAATCGATCGAGCGCCACCGTCGCGAATACGGCTACACAATTACCGGTGTTGCCGATCCGAAACATCTTTACGTTGCGAGAGCTCGCGTTCATGTTACGCCTGAAGCGGCGCTGTTCTTGCGCGGCCGCCTGGTGTATCGCGGCAGAATCGACAATCAATATGTGAGCGTTGCGCAGGTGCGGTCCACACCATCGGTGCATGATCTGGAAGACGCGCTCGCGGCGGTGCTGGCTGGGCACGACCCGCGCGCTCGCCGTACCGAGGCCGTGGGCTGCGCGATCGAGCCGCTGCGGTGAGGTATCTGGCCGGAGTGCTGCTGGCACTACCCGTGGTTGCCGAACCCATCACCTTTAACAAGGATATTGCGCCCATCATCTTTCACTCCTGCGCGCCATGTCACCGGCCAGGAGAAGCCGCGCCATTCCCTCTGCTCACCTACGAGGAGGTCAAGAGCCACGCTTGACAGATTGTGGCGGTGACGGGGCGGAGTTACATGCCGCCGTGGCCCCCGGCGCCCGGGTACGGTGACTTCGAAGCTACGCGCCGGCTTTCTGACGGCCAGATCCGGCTATTCGCGCAATGGGTAGAGAGCGGAACACTAGAGGGCAATCCAGCCGATCTGCCTGCCGCGCCACATTTTCCAGAAGGATGGGAGTTGGGGCCGCCTGATCTGGTAGCGCAAATTCCTCGTCCGTTCACGTTGCCCGCAAGTAGCGGTGATGTGTTCCGCAACTTCGTGGTGCCGCTCGAGCTCAAACAAACCCGCTTTATCCGCGCCATTGAATTGCGGCCGGGGAACAAGCGTGTGGTGCATCATGCCAACGTGGTTCTCGATCGTGCGCGCTCATTACGCCCGCGTGATGGCGCCGATGGCCAACCGGGATTCTCTGGCATGGATGTTGTGACCGAAGCCGGCGCGTGCCGCCTTGATCCACCGCGTTCGGCTCCGGCAGATACTTCATGATTACCAGAGCCTGTTTGCTCACTTTGCTGGCGGGAATCACGTTGTTCGCAAACGGCAGGCGTCCGGTTCCATCGGGATTGCCGGAATGCCCGCCTTCTTTATCAACGGGGACGCCGGCACCAATCTCGGATATTCGCTCGGCACCAACCAGTGCAACTGCCCGCTGAAGGCGCTGAACGGCTGGCCGTTTACAGTGATCTGGTGGCTGCCCTGCGGGTTTTCGCTCGAAGCGTGCTGCCAGCCAAGCAGATTGGTGCCTGGGGAGAGGAGCAGGTGAGCCTGGAAGTTGCGATCGAACGAAGGTAGCTCAATCAGCTCTTTTGAGCTGAAAGTGGTGGCGACATCCGAGCGGTCAGACTGCAGAACCGGCGTAGCCGCAGTGACTTCCACCGTCTCGGTGACAGCTCCCAACTCGAGCGCGAAGTCAGCGCGCGCCGCCTGATCCACGCGCACCTCGGTGTCGGTCACAGCCTTCCGGAAACCTTTGGCTTCGACCTCGACGCGGTAGTTTCCAGGAATCAACTGGCCGAGGCGATAATTGCCCGATTCGTTGGTTACAGCTTTTAGCTGAATGTTCTTAGTGAGCTCCGTGACGGAGACGTTGGCATTTGGAATACCGGCACCGGACACATCCACGACGCTGCCGTAAATGCTGCCATAAACCTGCTGACCTACTATCGTGACGGGGAACAAAAGCAGGGCTGCCAGAGCCACAACGACTGCGACACATGTAACGCGAAAAACACCGCTAGACGACATTTCCCCCCCGTTTTAATGTGTCAATCGACCGTTAGACAGCCGGTTGAGCACTCCCCTTTGGACTCCCGGCTACATTATCACTTCGATTTATTGCGGGCAAGAGGCTCGGAGGCTCGGCGTGGAATTTTACGTTTGTTGTGTTGCACGGTGCGAGATTTTGAATGACAGGTTGAACGGCTGCCATGTCAGCACACGTCGAAATTGTTGATGCGTCGTAAATGCGCGATGGATTTAATGTTCCGCTGCTGATTTTTGCGCCAGCTCACCGATGATCGGCAGGGAGTATGCTTCCTCCTTGCTGGTTTTGATGATCATGAAGATCCAGAGAAACAGAATGAGGATGTTCAGCAGTTTGTCGACACGCAAGATGGGGTAGTGAATTTCGCGGAAAATCGGGCTGATCACCCATTCGACAATCAGCCATGCCACGAACAAGTACAGGCCCTGGAAAGCGTGAAAGCGGACGATGCGGTTATTTCGGAACTTGTCGGCTGCCAGCACAATGACCGATGCGATCCAGCCGATTCCAGGTATGTAGCAAAGGATGGAGGCGGTCCGCGGAGTAATCCCGGCCAACGGATCGACCGGATGCGGACCTGCGATCGGCTGCCGCGCTCCACACTTGGCGCAGAACTGGTCCGTGGGGTTCACCGTGTTCCCGCAACTGCTGCAAAAGGGCATCTATATCCTTCAATACGTTACGCCAGAAGCGAATGTTCCGGCAACGAGGTATCCGGAACCACGGATGAACGCACTTTCATGCGATATAGTCGCAAGCCGCATTTGAGGGCCTCCCGACGACCCTCATTGAGTCCCAAGTCCTACGCTGGCGCTTCGGGCGCCGCTTCCTCCGTTCATTTCAAAGGGTACGGGGCCAGGTCTAGCACCTTTGACTCCAGCGGGTACCGGCCGATCAGATTATGATAGCGGGCGTTCTCTTCCGAAAGCCGACAATTGGATACCGAAATGTGGAGCGCTGCCGGACGGGTTAGGTGCAATTGAACCGTTTCGGTGCGTTCTTCGAGCGGCTTCAGGCGGTTGTCATCCAGTTTGCGCGCTTTGGGCCACCACTCCCACTTTTGACCAATTCTCAGCGATTTGGAATCGATCACCTGATCGCCTGCAACAAGCTTCAAGTCCACGCGGATGAAACGTTCCGGATCGCCGGTCGGCAGCATGTGTCCGGCGCGCGCGTTTTTCAGTTTCAGTGTGATCAGCGCCAGGTCACCGGTGCGCTTGGCGGAGAGAATTTCGACCGAGAGTCCTGGACGGTAAAGCTTGTAATCGCCGAGCTCGCTCCTGCTGAGACGCATTTGTTTGGGAATCTTGCTGCCGAAAAATAAATGCCTGCGCGAGCGCCGCGATGGACCGCCGTTTGCTACTGCACGCTGGACGGGCGGCATGTGGCAGGAGGAACAGGCAACGCCACTCTTGCCGTAAGGCCCGGACTTCCACTCATTGGCAGTATCGAAGGTGCATATCAGTGAATCGCCATAAGACGCCGTGGCCTGGTGGCACATGACACACACTGCACCGGTGAGCAGACGACGGTCCTGACGCACCGGATGAGGCGCGTTCGAATCGGCGTAGGGTCCCAAAATCACGCCATCGCGGACGTGGCACACGGCGCAGGTGACTGCCTCCTGATGTAATGGGGCGTCAAAGAGCGCATTGCTCTGAAACAGGGGCTGCCGCGCCGAACCGTTGCGCACATCGAATGCGATACGCTCCATCTGGTTCTCGAGCGGTGTGTGACAGTTCAAACAGAGCCATTGCGTTTCCGGCGACTTTTTCATCTCCTCCTGAAACTGCAGATCGCTCAGTGCGTGTGCATGCGCCGAAGCTTTCCACTCGGCGTAAATTTCCTGATGACACTGGCCGCAATTCGCGGCTGCCAAGGAGCTGAGGCCCCGCGGCATGCGCTGGTAGGGCAAGGGATTTTCCCACCAGAAACCGAGGATATTGACCTTGGCGAGAGTAGCGCCGGCAAGGGCCATGACGAGCGACGGGACCAGGTAGCGCAGTCTCACACGAGTACGTCCAAGTACGTCCCTATGATACGATTTCGGCCATGCGCATTTTTCCAACTGTTTTTCTGTTGATGTGCTCGGCCGCGCTGCTGCCCGCAGCCAAGGACTTAGAGATCTACTTCGTGGATGTGGAAGGCGGACAAGCGACACTGATTGTGTCTCCTTCCAAGCAGTCGATGCTGGTGGACACCGGCTGGCCCGGGTTGAACATGCGCGATGCGGATCGCATTGCTGCCGCGGCGAAACGCGCCGGGGTGAAACAGATCGATTACCTGGTGGTCACGCATTATCACAGCGATCACGTGGGCGGAGTGCCGCAGCTTGTGCACAGGTTGCCCGTTCGCACTTTTGTGGACCATGGTGAAACCGTGGAGCACGATGAAGAGAGCACCCGCCTCTACACCCGGTACCTGAAGGCGCGCGAGACGGGGCAACACTTGCAGGTGAAGCCGGGTGACAAAATTCCCATCAAGGGCCTGGATGTGACGGTGCTGACCTCGGGTGGCGAGTCGATTTCGAATCCGCTCCCGAGTGCGGGTCAGCCGAATCCGGAGTGCGCCGGCACCAAGCTGCTGGAAGCCGATCCTTCCGAAAATGCGCGGTCGGTCGGGATTCTGGTGCAGTACGGGAATTTCCGGATGATCGACTTAGGCGATTTGACCTGGAACAAAGAGTACGAGCTGGCCTGTCCGAATAACAAGGTCGGCACGGTCGATCTGTATCTCACCACGCATCACGGCGTGAACATTTCGAATGCGCCCGCGATCGTACATGCGCTCCATGCGCGCGTGGCTGTCATGAACAACGGCGCGCGGAAGGGCGGAACGCCGGAGGCCTGGCAAACGGTGCACACGTCGGCCGGTGCGCCGGATATCTGGCAAGTGCACTATGCCATGGAGGGCGGCCATGATTACAATTCGCCGGAAGCGCTGATCGCAAACGTTTACGAGAAGGGCGACGAAGGCAATTGGATCAGAGTCTCGGCAACCGAAGACGGAACCATCACGGTCTACAACAGCCGCAACAAATACCAGAAGACGTATCCGAAATAGCGCGACGGCGCTGGCAGACGAAAGCCCAAATAAAAACGCGGATTCCGGGAGAATCGCTGATTCCGGGCAAATCGCGGATCTTCGACTTCGACCACGACTTTCGCCCCACGTCAGTTGGGATCGAGCGTACGATCGATGTAAATCCAGATCACTCTCGATAGGCGAACCACCAGCGGCACAAGCGGCAGATAGGCTACCGTGGCGCCGGCCAGGGACGTGCCATATGACCAGTGCGCTACGCGCCAGAAGGTGAGCACCAGCGCCAGCACGGGTAGGATGGACAGGCCGTAGCTGATGTACAGGGCTCCCACGAAATATCCCTGCTCGCGCTCGAACTTCAGGCCACACACCGGACAGTTTTCATACATCGAGAGCCAGCCACGCAGCGTGAAGTTTCGAAAGATGGGGCCTTGCCGGCATCTGGGGCAGCGATATCGCAGGATGTCTTTGATTGCCGACATCGACTTGTTGGTATGAGTGGGACAGGCGCTTTCGCCTGTCGACCTCCAACTGTTCAGAAATTTTTCCGCGTCGTCACGCGCGTTCCACTTCCGGGTGTACCCAGGGTTGACGATACGGGCGGCGCAGCAAGCGGTTGGCCTCTTCATCTCCCGCCACGCGTTGGTCGCCGGCATCCCAGGTGAGTGTTCGGCCGAGTTTCATCGCCAGATTGGCCAGAATGCAACTGGTGGTCGACATGTAACCCTGCTCGATATCGGCGACCGGCTTGCCGCGCGAATCAATCGCCGCCAGGAAATTCTGCATGTGATGACGTATGGCCGGAGCCACATGCCGTTCCAGGTCCTTCTCGGTTTTGTCTTCGGGATACTGTTCAAACTCGTAGGTCACGTCGCGATGCACCGGTGTGCCGCTCTCGGGCGTGAAGTCGTAGCCGTAGACGCTGGCTTTGAGCGTGCCCTTGTCGCCATAAAACGTCGCTCCCCAGGGATACTTGGGATCCGGCGATTCGCCCCAGGTTCGGTGCTCCCACACGATTTTCAGATCGGGATAATCAAACGTGGCAGTCTGCGTGTCGGTGATGTTCGCCTTGCTGGCTTTGTCCACCAGGGTGCCGCCGGCCGAAGAGACGCGGGTGGGCCAACCGAGATCCATCATCCAGCGGACCATGTCGAACATGTGGATGCACATATCGCCGACGATGCCGTTGCCGTATTCCATGAACGCGCGCCAACTGCGCGGGTGCACCAGCTTGTTGTAAGGACGCATCGGAGCGGGGCCGGTCCAGAAATCATAGTCGAGATACGGAGGCGGATCGGTGTCCGGCGGATTCTCGGTGGCGCGCATGTGGTAATAACAGTAGACCTCCACTAGGCCGATTTTGCCGAGCTTGCCCGGTTTGATGAAATTCTCCATTGCCTCGACCAGATGCGGCGTGCTGCGCCGCTGTGTCCCGACCTGCACCACGCGCTGATGCTTGCGCGCGGCGGCCAGCATGGCTTGGCCCTCCACAATATCGACGCTGATGGGCTTCTGCACGTAAACGTCCAGGCCCGATTCAACTGCGGCGATCATGGGCAGCGCATGCCAGTGGTCCGGCGTGGCGATAAGGACAAGATCCAGATCTTTTTCCTTCAGCATGTCGCGATAGTCATGAAACGTGCGCGGTCTCTTCTTGGACGTCTGGCGCGCGCTCACTATATCGGCTGCCTCGGCCACCATTTGCTTATCCACATCGCACAACGAGACCACTTCGATCGGCGCGATCTGAATGAGCCGCAACAGGTCGCACTTGCCATACCAGCCCGTGCCGATCAGCCCCACGCGACGACGCTTTTGATCGGCATACGGAACTGCCCAACCGCGCGCGGCCGAGAGAGCCAGGCCTGCGGCGGTGGTGGAGAGAAATTGACGGCGGTTCATGAGTGGGTCTCCTCGCTCGAAAGATCAGGTCGAATAGAAAAGTATAGTGGGGTTTGGGAGGGTTGGAAAGTCGAGGAGGAAGGAGGGAAGGTAAGCTAGTAGTCTGATGCCTGAGAACCTGCCCGAGAAACCGGAACCCCGCCGCTTTCCAACGTTCGATGTGCCGTCTGCTGCACCGGTGATTCCAGCCTCGCGGATGGAGCGCGTGATCGATGAAGAAGGCCTTTTCTAATTGGATTCAACGCTCTGATCGAGATCCCCTGGCCAAATCTTCAATTTCACACACCGGCGCCCGGATCGAGCCCGACGCACATGTCGTGTCTCATCCCCAGTTCCCGCGATACGGCGGCATCACCAGCTCCTGGGCGGCGGCACTGTTCACTACTTTCATGGCGGTGCTGTCCCAACGGAGTTTTTCCTGGGTGCGCACGGCGATATTGCCAAGCAGTATGGCTTGGGCAACGGCGGATTCAAATCCGAAGTTGGCGGCTGCCGATGGTCCGCCTTTCGCGGCTTCAATCCACTCGCGATAGTGGCCGGGTGAGCGTGGCAGAGTCTTGGGCGGCGGCTCGAAGGCGCTCATTTTCGCTTCTGGAATCAAGCGCGGGCGCTGGCCGTGGAACCCGCACATCATCGTCCCCCGGTCGCCGATGAAGAGCACTCCTTCGTTGTCTTCACCTGATTTCAAGCCGTCGAGTTCTGGTGGAGTCTGCGGCCTGAGGCCGCCGTCGTACCAGTTGACGGTCACGGCCGGCATGTTTTCGCGCGCCGGAAATTCAAAGTGAACCACTGAGGCCGCCGGATACGTTTCCTTGAAAGGTTTTGTGGAGCTGGCTTCCACGGTCGTGGGCGCAGCCAGCTTCAACACGCGAAAGATGGTATCGAAACTGTACTGGCCCATGTCGCCCAACGCGCCGGCGCCAAAATCGTACCAGCCGCGCCAGACAAACGGAAGATAGACGTGATTGAAGGGACGCTCGAATGCCGGTCCCAGCCATAGATTCCAATCGAGGCCGTCCGGCACCGGCTGAACGTCGGCAGGCCGGTCGATTCCTTGCGGCCAAAACGGACGCGTGGACCAGTTCTCGACGCGCCGCACCGGGCCGATGGCGCCCGCCGCGATCCATTCCTGGAGCAGCCGTGTATCTTCCGAAGCGGAATTGCCGATGGCCACCTGGTTAGCCGTGCCGCTTTCGCGCGCGACCTCAGCCATACGCCGGGCCTCGCCCACCGCGTGCGCCATGGGCTTCTGGCAATACACGTGTTTTTTCGCTTTCATGGCGGCGATGGCGATCGGAGCGTGCCAGTGATCCACGGTTCCAATGACGACGGCGTCAATGCCGCTCTGTTTGCTGAGCAGCTCCCGAAAATCGTTGTAGGCGGTGCAGCCCCCGTATTGTCCGGACGTAGTGTGAGATCCGTAGTACAGCTCCACGATACGCTTGGCCGGTTCGCGCCCCGCAACGCAGCCTTTGAACTGATCGCCCCATGAGAAAGCGCCGGTTACGCTGCGCACTTTGTTCCGCAGCTCGTTATCTCCCCATTCGGAATAATCGTCGCCCTCGCGATTCACGTCGCAGACTGCGGTCACCTGTACGTCGGGCTGTTTCAAAAAATCGAGCATGACGCGCGTACCCTGCGCGCCCACTCCGATACAGGCCAGGTTCAACCTATCGCTAGGCGGAGGAGCTCCGCCGCCGCCCAGAACGTGTCGCGGGACAATCAGAAACGGCGCTGCTGCCGCTCCGGACAAAATCGCGCGGCGTGAACAGTCAGAGCCAGCTACACCCTCATTACTGCGGTTTTTTGTCATGCGCACCTCACAAATATCTCAATAGCTCATTCGCAACCAATTGCACTTTTTCATACGGGTCACCCTGGCGGCCGATCTCGATGGAGTAAACGCCCCTAAAACCTGCGCTCTTCGCCGTATTCACGCATTGCGCGAAGTCGAAGGCCGTCTCGTTTCCGCCCGCATCGAATTGCAATCCCTTTGCATGACAGACTGTGCGAGCGAAGGGAAACAACAGCTTGAGTCCATTCTGACGAGTGGTCTCGTTCGGGAAATTACCGAAATCAGGGAGCGCGCCACAATGGTTGCCCACTGCCTTGAAGATTTCGACCAGCTCTTCAGGATGTTCCGACCCCACTCCGCCGTGGTTCTCGATGATGACATGCATGTCTTTCGATGCCGCGTGGGACGCAAGCGAGCGATACGACGATACAGTAGGCGCGAGGTCGGCCGGGTTGATTTTGCCTGGATCGCAGCGCACCGAGCGTGCGCCTAACTCGTGCGCGATGTCGATCCATTTAGTGCATGCGTCGATAATTTCATTCCGAAGTCTCGGGTCCGGATCCGAAAGTCCGCCGCCCTTCTCGAGTTCCTCAATGTCCACGGGGACGTTCACCAGCCGCGAGTGCGCTTTCTCAATCCGTTCCTTCAACTCGCGGATGTAGGAACGCTCGGTCGAAATGTGCGGCGCGACGATCTCAAGCTGGTGGACGTGATAGCGGTCCGCGATCATTTCCGCAAATTCCCGCGCATCCCACGGATTTCCGGTAAGCGGTGGAGCGCGATGGTCACGTGTGGCCGTGAAGAAGTTATGAAAGCTCCAGGTCGACACGCCGACTTGGTCTAATTTAGAATCATTTTGCTGAGGCGCGATTTGTGATGCGAAGAGGCTCGTCGCCGCCGCGCCTTCTAAACCTGCCGCAGCCACTTGCTTCAGAAATGTTCTGCGGTTCATCACTTTTTCCTTGCCGGGAGTCGATGATTATTCCATCAGCAATTCCACAAACGTTAGAGATATCTGTTCAACTCATCCACCACCCGCTGCACACCGGCGTAGGGATCGCCTTCGCCTTCATACTCGATCGAATACACGCCCTTATATCCCGCATCTTTCGACGTTTTCACGCACTGTGCGAAATCGAATTTTGTCTCGTTGCCTTGCGCGTCGAACTCCAGCCCCTTGGCGTGACAAACGGTGCGGGCAAAGGGAAACAGGAGCTTCAATCCATTCTGACGAGTGGTCTCGTTCGGGAAATTGCCGAAATCCGGCAGCGCGCCGCAATTCTTGCCGACAGCCTTGAATAGCTCAACCAGCTCTTCGGGATGTTCCGAGCCAACGCCGCCGTGGTTTTCGATGACGACGAAAATTCCTTTCGAGGCCCCGTAGGACGCGAGGGCGCGATAAGAGGAAATCGTGGGACTGAGATCGGCCGGATTCATTTTGCCTGGGTCGCAGCGCACCGAGCGGGCGCCGAGTTCACGCGCGATATCGATCCATTTGGTGCAGGCGGAGATGGTCTTTTCGCGGACCTTGACATCAGGGTCGGAGAGACCACCGGCATGCCAGACCTCTTCAATGTCCACTGGAATGTTCACCAGATGCGAATGAGCCTTGTCGAGCCGGTCTTTCAAATCACGAATGTAACTCGTCTCGGTGGAAATGTGCGGAGCCACAATCTCGAGCTCATGAACGTGATAGCGATCGGCGATCAGGTCCGGGAAGTTACGCGCATCAAGCGGCGCGCCCGAAATCGGAGCAGCTTCCTTATCGTGAGTGGCGGTGAACAGATTATGAAAACTCCAGGTGGAGATGCCGATACGAACTGCTTTCGAGACCGCGGTCACCTTGCTTGTTTTCGAGAATAGCGCAGGCGCCGCTGTTCCGGCCAGCCCCGCAGACCGCTTCAAGAATGTTCTGCGATTCATTGACGAGTCCTTTCGATTGCCCGATTATCTCACTGCCGGTCCTGGTGCGTCGCCTTCGTGTAAGCTGGATTTGTTCACGCCTAATCTCTCTTCAGGTCCGCACACGCATGGAACAAGATCACGGCAGCACGGCCAGCAAAGCTTTGCGGATTAACGTCGACGCCCAGAAGTTTGGAACACTGGCTGAAATCGGCGCGGGACAGGAAGTGGCGCGTTGGTTCTTTCACGTGGGCCGGGCTGCCGGCACGATTGCGAAATCGATTTCTGCCTATGACATGTCGATCAGTGACGGGTTGTATGGACCTACCGATATTTACGTCAGCCGCAAACGGCTGGGATCGATGCTGGCCCATGAATATGACGAGTTGATCGAGCGCCTGGACGCAAAACGCGGCGACAAAACCGGTTTTTTTGTATTCGCTGATACTGCGGCCACGCGAAGCCACTCGCCTAAGCGGGAGGGCCACGGATGGCTGGGGACTCGATTTCAGCCGCAGCCCCGATCCCAACCCTCCGAGATCGTCATTCATGTCAACCTCAAAGACCAGGAGAGCCCGAGGGAACAGGAAGCCCTGGGTATCCTCGGCGTGAACCTGATTTATGGGGCTTCCTATCACCACCATGAACCCAGCGTTTTGATCACGAGCTTGATGGATGAGCTGAGCCGGCTGCGCATCGAAGTGGACATGGTGGAGTTCTCGGGTCCCGTGTTTGCCGGTGTTGACAATCGGTTGATGAGCCTGCAGCTCGTGGAGCAGAACCTCACGGATGCGGCGATGTTCACTGCCGATGGGCGGGTTGTGCAACCGGGCGAGGTGCTTTACCAGAAGCCCGTCATGATGGAGCGAGGCAGTTTCAGGCCGGTCACCAACGTGACCCTCGGCATGATTGAGCAGGCGCTGGCCCAGATTAAAAATAAGCCTGACCTCAAAAGCGAAGACGTCGTCGTGCTAATGGAAATGACGCTGAGCAACCTCATGACAGGGCGTGTCATCGATCATCGCGACTTTCTGGCCCGTGCTGACATGCTCGGAGCGCTCGGGAAAACTGTGCTCATCTCGAACTACACCACGTTCGACCGCGTGACCAGTTACTTGCGGCAGTACACGCAGAACTGGATAGCAATGGTTCTGGGCCTTCCGACCTTGCGCGAAATTTTTGACGAGAAATACTACACCGATCTCGATGGTGGAATCCTCGAAGGTTTAGGCCGGTTGTTTCGAGGACCGGTGAAACTCTATGTTTATCCGACGAAGGAAACGGACAGCGCCGATCTTTCGACGGCCGCCACGTTAGAGGTGGATCCCAAACTTCGTCACCTGTATGCCTATCTTTTCGAAAACGGGTTCATTGAACCCATGGGCGCCGTGGATGCTCGACAGCTTCACGTGACGCCGGCGGACGTGCTGGCGAAAATTCAGTCCGGTGATCCGGCTTGGGAACAAATGGTCCCGCCTGAAGTGGTGCGTCTCATCAAAGAGCGCACGTTTTTGGGCTACGGCGAATCCCGGGCTTCAGCCTAGCTCTCTCCACTAACCGGGCCTTAAGTCCTGCATTTTCAGCCGGGGCGTTCTGGCCCTGTTAGTGGTGCCAGAGACGCCCGCAACGCGGCCGTCAGACGCTTAGCTAGTGCCTGTCATCAAGACGCTGGCCTGCCTATCGGGCCACGCTCAAATCGGTTCCCAATCTTCATGGGCCGCGAGCTTGAAGCCACCGTAACCTTTGTCCATCCAGCGTTTGGTGGCGTCGGCGAGAATCACATCGTCTTCCGTCATCAAGTGGATGTCCGAGTCGCGGCAGAACAACAGCTCGAAATGGCCATCGCGATCGCGCAATACGAGGTCTGCCTGGCCGGCCGGGTAAATCCCTTTGTCGATGCTGTCCTGAATAAATGTGACCAGGTCGAGCGCCCGGACCTCGATGTCCTGCCAGAGCCGTTCCGGTTCCAGTTTGCATCCCCAGCCATACTCAATGACAAGCTGTTCGATTCCGCTCGACTGGAGCAGTTTCACAATCTCGGGGACCTCCTCGAGTAACTGCGTGAGGGTCAGTGGGCCGCTGACGCACGTCATTTCGCGCTCCTTACCGCGGACCGCCTGCCCCGGGCAACTCGGCCGCAATGTTGTGGAGTATACGCAAATTCAGTCCCTGTGCCAAGGGGCTGCCAAGCGTTAAGACTACGAAAGTGCACAAGATGGGCGGACTAGAACAACTCGGGCCAACGACGGGCGCCGTGAATGATGCCGAGAATCTGGAGTGCCGTTCCCTTTACGAGATAAGCAATGATATAGGGTGAAACCACCAATTCGCGGGTCCCCGACACGCGGCCTCTACGGCCCATCTCAGGGTGCCGTCGCAATTCTTCGATTGCCGCCAGGATTCTCTCGACATTGATGGCCGCGGCCTCAGCGTTATCCTCCGCTACATACGCGTGCAAACACTCGAGATCACGAAGGCCGGTTGGAGTCCAGCGGACAATCATTTACGCCGCAGACGGGCGATGCGTTTGTCTGCTTCAGGTTCCGGAACAAATCGACCGCTTCTGGCTTGCCGGAAGCCCTGATGAATGTGCTCGAGCTGCCATCGATGTGTTTCGATGTAGGCCGCCAGCGCCTCATTCACCACGTGGCTCCTGTCTCGGTCCAGCGTTGCGGCAATGGCGTCCAGGGCCTCTCTGGTTTCGGACGGGATGCGAACTGTAACGGTCTCACGCGCCATGTGGTACATCGTAACACATTGTAAGACATCGTAAGGCACAGGAAGCTGCTGCCTGAATCAAAGCACTACTTCGCGTCCCGCCAGTTCTCGCCCACGCCCACGTCCGACACAAGCGGCACCGCGAGCTGGTAAACCTGCTCCATCTCGTGTTTCACCATCTCAGTGAGTTTCTTCGTTTCTTCGGGCGGCGCTTCGAAGACCAGCTCATCATGGACCTGCAGCAGCATCGCAGCTTTGTAGTTTTCCGTTTCCAGGCGCCCGTCGATCCGGACCATGGCCAGCTTGATCAGATCCGCGGCCGTGCCCTGGAGCGGTGAATTCACGGCAGTGCGCTCGGCGAACCCGCGGGCTGTGGGGTTACGGCTATTCATTTCCGGGATGGGTCTCTCGCGGCCAAGCAGGGTGCGCGTCACTCCCGTACGCCGTACTTCGGCGATGGTCGCCTCGATGAATCTCTTGACGCCGGTGTATCGCTCGAAATAGCTCCTGATGTAGATTTCGGCTTCGCCGCGCGAAATGCCGAGCTGTTGCGACAACCCGAACGGGCTGATGCCATAGACGATGCCGAAGTTCACGGCCTTGGCTTTGCGACGATCGTCGGGGGTCACCATCAAAGGCGGAACACCCATCACTTCGGCGGCAGTCCGCGTGTGTATGTCCTCGCCATTGCGGAACGCCTCAACCAGCACTGCATCGTGCGACATGTGCGCCAGCAGGCGCAGCTCGATTTGGGAATAATCCGCAACAACGAGTTTCCAGCCCGGCCTCGGAATGAAAGCCGCGCGGATTTCGCGGCCCAGTTCAGTGCGGATGGGGATGTTCTGCAAATTGGGATTCGACGACGAGAGCCGCCCCGTGGTCGCGCCAGTCTGGGTGAAACTGGTGTGCACGCGGCCGGTGCTCGCGTCCATCAACTCCGGCAAAGCGTCCACGTATGTGCCCTTCAGTTTGCAGAGCTGGCGGTATTCGAGCACTTTGCGCACAATCTCATGTTCGGGAGCGAGTTCTTCGAGCACGTCGGCCGCCGTCGAAATCGTCTTACCTTTGCCATATTTCACCGGAGCCGGAAGCTTCAAATCTTCGAAGAGCACCCGCCCGAGTTGTTGGGGCGAGCTGATGTTGAATGGCTTGCCCGCCACCTGGTGAATTTCCGTAGTGAGCCGCGAGATTTCGGTTTCCATCAGATCCGAAAGCCGCTTGAGCTCATGGCGATCGATCCGAATGCCATTACTCTCGATGCGCGCTAGAACCCGCGCCAGCGGCAGTTCGATGGTTTCATACAGTTCGCGCAGCCCACGCGAATCCACTTCGCGGCTGAGCGCTCCATACAACTCGAGCGCATAGTCGGCGTGCTGCTCCGGCGCCGCGCCCAGCCTTAAATCCATGCGTCGGTGCGACAGCTCATTGAGCGTGCAGCCCCCGGGATCAGCGTCCAGCAGGAAGGCGTACAGCATGATGTCGTGTTTGAACCCGCGTGCCTCGATTCCCAGCTTCGAAAACGCCAGCAGAGCCGACTTGACATCACACCCGATTTTCGGCCGGTCCGCGTTTTCGAGAAATGACCGCAGCCCTGCGATGAGCGCCAGCGGCACCGCCCGCGCTTCGCCGGTCTTCGCGGCGAGGCCGACTGTGTCCAGCGGAAACTCTCCTTCGCCGGATTTCGCTACCGCCACCGCGACAGGAGCTGCCGCTGGAATTTCTCCCAGCCAGCGATCGATGTCTTCGGCCGAGTTCAACACCTGGTAATCGCGTGCCCGCGTGTCTTCGCCGGGACCCAGTTCGCGCAGATGGCTGTGAAATTCCAGTTCTTTGTACACCTGCTTTAAGGCCGCCTGGTCAGGCTCCTGCGCTTTGACGGCGTCGATCGAAAACTCGATGGGAACCTGAATTTCAATCGTGGCCAGCCGTTTACTCAACAGAATGCGCTCGCGGTTGTTTTGGAGACTATCGCGGTACATCTTACGGTCTACTTCGGCGGCGCCATCTAGCGCGGCTTCGACCGATCCGAACCGCTCGATCAGATCCTTGGCGCCTTTGTCGCCGATGCCGGGTGCGCCGGGAATGTTGTCGATCGAGTCGCCTTTGAGCGCCAGCAGATCTGCCACCTGTGCCGGCTTGACACCCATGAACTGCTCCACCTGCGCCGGGTCGTACCAGGTGTCGTCCTTGGCGGGATCCAGCATGAAGACGTGGTCGTTCACCAGCTGCAGCATGTCTTTGTCGCTCGAAACAATCACGACGTCGAAGCCGGCCTCTTCGGCGAGGCGCGAAATGGTGCCGATCACATCGTCGGCCTCGAAGCCCTTGTACTGGAGAATCGGAATGCGCAGGGCCTCGATCACCCGGCGTACATAAGGGATCTGCTCTCCCAAATCCGGCGGCGCCTCGGCGCGATTGGCTTTGTATTCGGCAAACTCCTGCTCTCGCAGAGTTGGACCGAGGCTCTCGAACACCGCCGCGATATACTCCGGCTTGTAGGTTTTCGCCAGCTTCCGCAACATGTTGGTGAAGATGAAAACCGCTTCGGTCGAGAGTCCCGTCGAGGTCCGCATGGGAGGCGCGCCGGTGCGGGCGCGGGCGTGATACGCGCGAAAAATAAATCCGTATGAATCAATCAGGAACAGGCGGGGACGCGGCACTTGCCCCATCATATCCTATTGACTCCTGAGAGCTATTTCGGCCACAGTCTAACTCCTAGGGTGTAGCGTATTAACCACAGGCCAGACTCGCCGATCATTTAGAATGAATAGGTTGGAATTAGGTCGCGAGAATGCTGGGAACTAAGGTTTCATCTGACAGATGCCGCATCCCCAGGAGCCAGCGATTGCGCTTTGAGACCACGATTCAGCGCCCCGTACAAGCCAAAGGCATCGGCCTTCACAGTGGCGTTCCCGTCAGCATTCGAGTCTCACCCGCGCCGGTTTCGACCGGCCTGGTTTTTGTCCGCACGGATCTCGACCGTTTCCCCATTCTGGCGAGCTGGCGCCACGTAGCTCGCGTAAGCTATGCCACCAGCTTGATGCGGCAGGGCGTGCTTATCTCCACCACCGAGCATCTGCTCAGCGTTTTCTACAGCGTCGGAATCGACAACGCCTTCATCGAAATCGACAATCTCGAGGTTCCGATTCTGGATGGCAGCGGGTTGCCATTCCTCGATCTGATCCGTCAGGCAGGTTTACGGCACTACCGGCGCAAGCGACGCTACCTGCGGATACGCCGGCCCATTTCGGTCGAGGACCGGGGCAAGCGCATCAGCATTCTGCCCGACGACAGGTTCCGTCTCACGTGCGAGAGCCAATACGACCACCCGAGCGTGGGCCGTCAGATGCTGGAGATGGAAGTCACGCCGGAACGCTATGCCGCCGAAATCGCTCCAGCGCGCACGTTCGGCTTTCTTTACGAATTAGATCAGATGCGCAACATGGGCCTGATTCGGGGGGCGTCGCTCGAAAATGCGGTCTGCTTCGATCGCGAACGCGTCATGAATCCGGAGGGTTTGCGTTTCCCCGACGAGTGCTGCCGCCACAAGGCGCTGGATTTGATCGGTGATCTGGCGCTCATCGGTAAGCCGCTGCTGGGTCACGTCATCGCCGAGCGCGCCGGCCACGCCATGCACGCGCAGATTGTGGCACGCATCATGTCCGATCCTTCGCTGTACGAAATCATTACCTTCGATCAATTGGCCACGCGCGTGGCGCACGCGTTGGTCTCGTAGAACACCGCCGCTAAGCTCTCATCCAGACCCGGGCCCGCAGAAAGTACAATCAGACCAGTGGCGCGGAAGAAGCCTAAGTTCGACGCTGGGCAGGTGGTTCGCAAGCTGGCCCGGGAACGTGTGGGTACCGTTCCCTCCTCACGCCCCATCGAGCCCAAGCGGTCACGGAAGAAGCCCAAGCACAAGAAGCCGATCCTTGGAGAGGACGTCGAATAGCCGCGGAGCGCGCTCTCAGACGACTTTGAAAATCTGGCGCCGGCGCGCAGCCCATTCCTCCTGCGGAAAAACGCGTGGGCCGACTTCGATCATGCGCGGCAGCATGTTGAACACGCCGGCGGGCGACCATTCGACGCCGCGTCGCGTGCGGAATCCCCGCTGGTTCAGTTCTGTGGCAACCTGGGAGAGCGAACGGTCTTGAACGATGAGCTCGAGCATCAGCATTAGGGCTTCACGTTCGGCGACATTCACTTCCAGCCGCAAGCAATCCTCGCCAATCTGGAGACCGTAGGGAATCTCTTCCACGGTCTCTTGCCGGCCTGCTTCCTCGCCGGCGACTTCACGCTCCCATTCAACAGCCATCAACCGCCAGCCGCTGTCGGTTCTTTGGACCCAGTATTCCGCGGTGGGGGGAGCCGCCAAGACATCGCGAAACCGCTCGATTCGTGCCATTCAGCCTCCGTGGAACAATCCAATTCGCCGTGCACATGGATTGCCACCCGCAACTGCTTTGCGCCATTTAATTTACACCATCACGCTATGACCGGCTTGTCCGCTCGTGGGAATACCTGTCTCGACGGTGGGACGAGGAATTTGATTGCCGCTCGTGAAATGCCGTGCTAAAAACGGGTATGCAAATCAGATTCACCGCGCTGGCGCTGGCCGTGCTGGGCTTCGCTCTGCTACCCGCAAACGCGCAGCACACGGCAGACTCGGCAAAACCGGCCGGGGCTTTCCAGCAGGATTTTCTGCTGCCGTTCGAGGAAGCCGAAAGCAAAGTCCTCAACCTGGCCAAGGCCATACCCGCCGAGAGGTATTCTTGGCGCCCCGCCCCCGGAGTGCGCTCGGTGGGCGAAGTCTATATGCACATCGCTGGTGGGAACAGATTGCTGCTGATGTTCGCGGGCGCGGCGCCGGCGCAAGCGGAGCTAGTGAAAATGATCCGCGGCAACGAAGACCGCGAGAAGACCATCACAGTAAAATCAAAAGTCGTGGAGCAGCTCGAAGCATCGTTCAAGGCGGTGCATGAGGCGCTCGCGAAAGCCACCGAAGTGGATCTCTCAAAGCCGGTCAAATTTTTTGATTCAAAGACCACGCTGCGCGGTATTTTTCTTGTAATCAGCAATCATGTGAGCGAGCACCTGGGCCAATCCATCGCATACTCGCGCATGAACAATATCATCCCGCCGTGGTCGCGGGGACCAGCCGGGAAATAACGATGGTCACGATTGAAGCGCTTTCCGACAGCGGGACGCCGCGCGCCGCCAGTTCAGTCGTGAGTTGGCTGTTTAGGTCACGCTTTGACGAAAGGCGGGCCTGATCTCCCGCGCCGAGGTGCATTCGCGCAGGATAAGCGAAATGCAAGTCGTTTTGGACGATCCTGTTCAGCGCGTCGAGCGCCACCAACAGGCAGGCATTACCGATTCCGGCAAAAACAGACTTCTTACGCCTCTTTACCGATTCGCTCGATC
The DNA here is from genome assembly GCA_003223115.1 of Acidobacteriota bacterium. Classification (GTDB taxonomy): domain Bacteria; phylum Acidobacteriota; class Terriglobia; order Bryobacterales; family Bryobacteraceae; genus QHXW01. The sequence continues at coordinate 19,180 of QHXW01000224.1, read as the reverse complement.
AGCGTTTTCATGTCGTCCGCGTGTTCTTCTTCCTTTGCGAGAATTTCTTCCATCAGGCGGCGGCTGGTGGGGTCGCGGTCACCGAAATAGCGGATGATTTCGGAATAGGATTCGACGGCGATGCGCTCAGCCACTAAATCCTCTTTGATCATGTCGATCAGCGTTTTCCCTTCGACGTACTCGGAGTGGCTGCGCATCAAGAGGCCTTCCGGACTGAAATTCGGTTCGCCGTTAAGCTGAATGATGCGTTCAGCGATCTGGTCGGCATGGCTTTGCTCTTCGTTGGCGTGCTCCAGGAATTCTGCCGCCACGGCTTGGGCATGAATGCCGTTTGCCATGAAATAGTGGCGCCTGTATCGCAGAACGCAAACAATCTCGGTGGCCAGAGCTTCATTAAGCACACGGATTGAGGTTTCCAGGCGCTTTGTAGCTCTCTGTAACGGCTCCTTGTTCGATGTGCTTTCTAGCACGCCTGCGGATTTCCTCGATGTCGCTCAGAAACGGTTTGTCCTTGCCCGGTGCGGTGCCCATCATTCGTCCTCACTTTCATCGTAAGACATTCGTATCAGTGTACTGTTCTTCCGTGTGATTCTCAGCACGCAGTGGAGCTATGCATTCTCCTAATGAGCCGTCTTCAGAAATTCCAGCAGGTCGGCCATCTGCTGAACATCGATCTGCTTTTCCATATCACCCGGCATGGCGGAAACGTTCGTCACGTACATTTGCTTGATGTCCCGCCGCTGGATGATGTCCTCCTTGCCGTCCTCGTGGCGTAAGGTGATGGTGGTCGGTGTTTGTGCATGCAGCACACCGTCAAGGGTGCCCGACGTGGTCTCCACCACGTAGGCTTCATAGCCTTGTGAGATGGTTTTGTTCGGGATCAGGATGTCTTCGAGCAATGCTGTCTTGGGCTGATTCTGCACGGTTGCGAGGTCCGGGCCTACTTGCACACCGAAGCCGGCGAAACGATGGCATTTTATGCAGACAGTCTTGAAGACTTCGCGCCCCTTGGTTGCATCCGGGTTGTGATCGATGCCGGCTTCGTAACGCCGGACCACTTTTTCCCGATCGCTGGTACTCTGATCGAGGACCGGCCGCACCGAATCTCGAATAGCCGGATCGTCAAACATGATCAACCGGTGACGGTGCCGAAACCCAAGGGTCCAGGGCTGGACGTCGCCGCTTTTGAGCGCGGCCACCAGCAGCCGGACGCGGCTGGGTTCCAGGAACATCGCGTCCGCCGCTTCCATGCGGGCATCCGGCGGCAGAGCGCGCCAGGCAGCCAGCAGAAATTTTCCTACGTCGTCGCCTTTAATCTTGCCAAGCGCGTCTACGGCCGCTGCTTCCACCTGCGCCGGCTGATGCGGGTCCACCAGCTTCTTGAGCAAGCCCTCGTGTGGTTGGGGTCCGGCGAGCGCCAAGAGGCCGATGGAGTCGGCCCGGAGGTCGGGATCTGTCTGGTCATCGCTCACGGCACTTAGAGCGGAGGCGAGTTCACGCTCGCCGCCAGCCGCGAGCCCGGTAATACCGAGTAGGCGCAGGGCCGCCCGCCGCACCGTAATCTCGGGACCGGAAAAGATCTTTAGCAGAGTTTGCTGGCTCGCTCGAAGACTACCGGGCGCGAACGCTCTCCCCCGCAGCCCCTGAGACAGCCCTTCGAGACTGGCGGTTCGCCACCACGAAGCGGAATCCTCAGTGGACCGCGCTATTCTCTGGACTACATTCTGGATTTCAGCCGGTTTGCGGCGTGCGCCGACCACGGATGCGACCTGCTGAATAAAACTGACGCTTCCGGGTGTTTCCGCCTTTCCACTCGAGACGGCTGTCTGGTAGAGACGCGGCGCTTCGTCGGAAGAGGCGCTGAGAGCGGCGACCTGAAACCATTTGTCTTCCATCTCGTGCACCAGCAGCCGGTCGCGCGCTGTCCGGGCCTCGGCCGTTGTCAGACCTGCAAGCGTACACAGCAACTGGAAACGCACTCTGGCGTTCGTGTCGTCCACCATTCCCAACAGCTTTTGCGCCAGTTCCGGCGATTTGGCTAGTCTCGGCTCGGCCAGAATGATCCCGTTTTCCCGTACACCCGGCTCGACGTCCGTGAGTGCGCGCTGTATGTTGCTGTTCTCCAGTTTTCCAAGACCCTCCAGCGTCCACAGGGCATGCAGACGTCCGGTGGCCGATTGGCCTTGAGCGGCCATGCGGGCAAGCTCCGCAGTAACGTCCGCAGCCTGCCGATCCACCAGCAGGCGTTGTGCGGTGCGGCGCCACCAGATATTCGGATTGTCGAGTTCTCGCACCAGCTCGGGGTTCGAAGCCGAACCCAGTTTGACGGCTCGCGCCGGAGCAATTCCATCAGGAACAATGCGATAAATGCGGCCGCGATCGATGCCTTTAGTCAGGTCGGGAGATTTCGCGGCATCGGTAGCCATCCATTCGGGATGCTCGATCATCATCCGGTAAAAATCCATGAGGTACATCGCGCCGTCTGGCCCGATTTTGAAATTCACCGGCCGGAACCAGGGGTCGGTCGAAGCCAGAAATTCCACATTGGGATGCGCGCGGCGTGAGACGTACGTGGCGCCGGAAGCCGAGAGCAAATCCTGGTGCACCAGGTTGTGCACCGGCTCCGCCACAAATAATGTGCCGTGATAGAAGGTGATCCCGCAAGCCGACGTGAATTGTCCAACGTCGGTGAGCATCTCGAAATGGGGATGAACTGTGATGGGATAAACCTTGGCCGCGGCTTCGTGATCGGAGATCTGCTGCATCGCCGAAGAAATGGGAAGATCCGGGTTTCGCTCCAGATAGCGCGCGGCAATGATCTCTTCCCGGGAATGGTCAGAGTTGTTGACGGTGAAATAGTGGCCCCAGTCATCGAATGCCTGGCCGTACTGCGATCTTCCGGAAAGCGCCTCCAACTGGTGAGTGTCAGGCCGGAAACGCACGCTGCGATCGTGTTGTTTCAGCGCCGGTGACTGCGGCCAGTCCGGAAATCGAATGTCCGAGCCCAAATCGCCAAACTGCTTCTTGTACACAATTGCCCGGGCCGGACCCTCATTCGCCAGATAGATCCAGTTATCCAGACCATAGGAGGGATTATTCACCGTGTGCTGAGGATTTGTGAATGCAAACCCGGTCAGTACGATCTGCTTGACGTCCGCTACGCCGTCGCCGTTCGTATCTTCGAAATACCAGACATTCGGAGCATCGGTTACCAGAATGCCTTTCTTCCATCGCATCACTCCGGTGGGCATCACCAGCCTGTCGACGAAGATGGTGACTTTATCCGGAACGCCATCTCCGTTCGTATCTTCGAGCAGTTTGACGCGCCCAAGCGGGTTATCGGTGCTGAGCGGGTACCCGCGATCTTCAACCACGTAGATCCGCCCGTTCTCGTCAAAGTCCATGGCTACCGGCGAAACGACCACGGGCTCCAGCACAAATTTCTCAATATGAAATCCGGGCTCGATGCGAAATGTTTTTAGAGCGTCGTTTACGGCATAGGGTGGAGCGGATTTGCGGCACGACAGGTAACAAGAAAGGCTGAAAACAGCTAGTGCGTGCAAAAGAAATCGAAATTTCATCTGAACTCCAGAATACGATTGGGCCGAACAGTCAGATAAATTCTCGCGTCCTCACGGCGAAAATATTCTTCATTCCAGCGATCCGTCACTCCCAAGCTTCGCTCGTTGATCGCTCTGCCATTAGGGAAGATCCCGGTTGCTGGACCAGCGTCAAATTCCAGGGTGATGGCGTTCATGTAAACATGCGGATCAAGATTGTTGTAGGTCGCGAATCTCCCTTTCGACTGTTTTGGATCGAGAGCGCGAACCAAGGTGCTCTCCCGGACCGTGTGATAGGTGTACAGCGCCCCATGGGCACATACCAGATATCCTGACGGCCGGCTATATGCGCCAAATGCTGTTTCGTAGAATTTGCCGGGTCCATAATCGAGCCACTGGGGGTGTGACATGAAGTTGTAAATGCCGCCACGCTGGTAGACTTCGTCGAACTTGGCATTCACCTCACTCACGCCGGTGCGGCCGTTCTGCGCGATGCCGCCCATTTTTTGCACCACCTGCGTGTAAGTCGCATTGTAGGGGTGAGCATCATAGGTTTGTAAGTACGGCAGCACGTGGCCGTCGTGTACTTCATCGGGATAGTTACGAGCTATCAGATATCCGGCGTGCGCGGTCTTCCTGTGCACGAAGTCCAAGGCCGCGCAGTTTCCGCAGGGATAACACCAGGACCAGACATAGGGTTGAGTCGTATGCCGCAGAATATCGCCGCGCGAACCTGACAATTCGTAATCGCTATAAGCCCGAAAGCAAAACATCGCCGTGTCCGGCCAGTGGCACTGGTGCCGGCGCGAGTGGGATCCGATTTCATGGCCGTTTCCAACCGCCCGTTCGAGCCGGGGCCAGAGCTGCGAAATGGGCTGCACCTCGGTACTGACGAAAACGGTGGCTTTCACTCCATACTTATCGAGCGTATCGAGACAAACAGGCACGTATTGGGTCGCATCGTCGATCGTGTGGGTCACCACCGTTCTCGTGTGGTTCAGGTACTGACTCTTTTCCTGGTAGCGGACCGCGCGTGACACGCTTCCCGGCAGGATTTCAGCGGATGCAACGGGTAAGCGCGCGAGCGAGTCGCCCCCCAGGACCCCGACTGCGGGAGGATTGGTGAGTAAAACCGCAAAATCCACCAGCGAAAGGTGGCTCCCGCGCGCAAATTCGCGCCCGGCGATGAAGCCGGCCAATACCATGGCGCAAACGATGAGAGCAGCGATCCGCAGGATTTTCATGGTTCTCGTGCAAAGGCTCACGAAAGCAGAATCTGGTCAGTGCATTCTAGCACTTCGATCTGGTGGAACGTCGTAAAGCAGTCTTGTTGCCTTGCTTGGTGCATGCTTAAACTGACTCTAGACCCGAGTATTTCATCGGATTTTGTTTGAGCATCGGAGGAAGAAACAGCGTGAAACGGTTCTCATGTCTCCTTATTGCCGGGCTGGCGCTCTCGGGTTTGGCCGGCGCGGCACAATTGTGTACCGGACCAACGAATGTATCCGGTCTGAGCTGCTCGGTCGGGCGGCTCCCATTCAGTAATTTTCGGATCATCGCGGCCGCGAGAAACGCGGCTCCCGAAGTGGATCTCGTGAGCGCCAATGTGGCGAGGAACGGCCCGGTAACACGAACCTTCAACCCCAATGAGTGCTGCATCCGGGTGGAGGAGCCAGGACCTGTATCTTTAACTACAAATCGCGGGCACGGCGCGACAAGGCAACGAAGTGCCTGAACCTGTGACCCTCATGCTGCTGAGGTCTGGACTGGTGGCAGTCGGACTGATGCGCCACCGGACTCGCATTGAGGAGCCGTCATTCAGGTCTAGCCGGGTGAACTGCCGGAGAACGAATGTAAGATCTCTCTGGCAGTTTTATTTTGCGCTACACTCCGCCAACTACGATTCCGGGTTTTCCCCCGCTCGAAGCCTGTGGGCGGGCTGCTGTGAATCGCCTCCGATTCTCGAGAATCGGGGGTATTTAACTGGGGTTCCTCCGGCTCCAGGCAGTGGTCCGCCCTCCAGAGGACACCCAGATCGGGGCGACATCGCTCAGATGTGCCGAATTTTGCCGATCTTTCCGCTGACATCGCCACGGCTGGTCATGACGGACATGACGCGACGATATTCGCTGTCGGAAGCGATGGTTGAGACTGCCTGCATCAGCGCGTCGATCATGGCATCATCGCCTGGACAGATCACGGCGACCTGACGGAGCACGCGGCCCTTCTCGCCATCGGAGACCATCCGCGCCGCGGAACGAGCGATCTCCATAAAAGTTTCTTTATCCAGGACGCTCTTGCCCATCAAAGCAGTCAGCACATGGCCGTGTTCGCCGTCCGAAGCCATGGCGGCCGCAGCGTTGAAAAATGCCGAGCGAACACCGGGTTCGTTGGTGTAGAACTCGCTCGCGCGAATCAGCACCCGACCCTTCTCACCGTCGGAGGCCATTCGTCCCGCGGACTTGAGAACCATCACCAGCGTGTCCCGGCCTAACTTGTCCTTGCGCATCAAAGTCATGAGGACGCGCGCATGCTCGCCATCGGACGCCATCGTGTTTACAGCATGCAGGAAATCAGCGCTGACTGAATCGTTAAACGCCGGCGCGTCCGCAGCCAGGCTCAACACGCGGCCCTTCTCACCGTCGGAGGCCATGCGCGCGGCTGAGTTCAACACCAGGACGAGAGTGTCCCTGCTGGCTCCGTCTTTTTCGAGCACTGCAAAAAGCACGCGCCTGTGCTCACCGTCTGAAGCTATGGTGTTCACCGCATGGAAAAATTCGGCGCGCCCGGAGGACTCCTTGAGAAAGGCAGGGAAGATATCGATGAGCAAGCGGCCCTTCTCGCCGTCCGATGCCATGTCGCGGCCAATTTGCCTCGAGGCGCGTTGCAGTGCGTCCGCCGGCAGCGGCTCACTGGAGAACAATTCCGCGAAATAAATCCGTTTGGCGTGGTCGCTCGCGATTTTGCCGATTTCGGCGAGAACGCCGTTTACTCCGTGCTGTTTCAGAATGCGTTTCACGCGCGCGTCCGCGCCCACGGCGCTCTCGCGGATGATTGAGGGCAGTACCGCGGCGATCCAGGCCCTGGCTTCGTTATCCAGGGGCTTCGGCGCGCCATTTACCCAATAGCGGCGTTCGGTTGCGGTGACTTCATACTTGCGCGTGGTCCAACCCTTCCGCTCTTCGATGGTCAGGGAGCCGCCCGGCGAAACGCTTTTCACGTCGGAGTCATCCTCGGCAAATTCGATTTGGCCCTTGGTGCGGAAGTTGAGTCCCGTCCAGATGCCATTGGATTGCTGGTAGTTGAACTCCGTGCTGCTGCGGTCGAATTTCTCCGTTTGCGCCAGCAACGCGCTCACTTGTTCGAGCTCCTTGGCCTCGGCCAGGTTGTGCAACTCAGCCAGGTTGTCGGTCATCACCCGATTCTGCATTTGGTCGCGCTGCATGAGCTCGCGAAGCTGCTGCTCGGCCTGGTTCAACTGGGAACCGAGCAGCGCCTGATTTCTGTTAAGCAGCATGTTCAAATCGTTTCGTGCGTTCAGCGCCGCCATCTGTTGTCCAAGCGCTTGCATTTCGAGGCTGGCCTGCGGAATCAAGACCTCAGGAGATTGTTCGCTCAGGGCCTGAAGCTGTTCTTCAATCTGCGGTATTTGTGCCTGAAATTGCTCGAGGTATTTCTCCGCGGCCGGCACTTGTTTGTCAGCGCGAGGTGTCATCTTCCGCGCTTTGCGCACCCTGTTTTCGGCTTGGCGTAACTGTTCTTTGAGCTGCTGAATCCGATCTACAAGCTCCTGAACCTGGACGTCATCCTGGTCCTGACCCGCGGCTGCCGCGGTAATGTCTGGACGTTCGGTGACTTGGGCGGCCGGTCTGGCGAGGACTGCTCCGGTTTGGGACGAGACTGTTGCGATCGAGACCAGCACCACGACAATCGCCAAGATCAGGCTCCGCGAGATGCGGGCGTTAGCATTCCGGCGTCGGTCCAGCAGCCGCTCGATGCGAACCGAGATCTGCCGCGCCCGGCGAAACACTCCCGTAGCGAGCATTGGCTCCCGCAAGGGCGCCGAAACTTCCACCAGCTTGGCCAGACTCGCGGCGTAAGGCCGGGGCTGACCTGTGATAGACACCGCCCAATCATCACAGGCGCTTTCGCGCTCCAGTTCCAATTTCCTGCCGATCCACCATACAGCCGGATGGAAGAAAAGGACCGCCTCAACAAATTTCTGAATCAAATGGGTCCAGTTGTCGTTGCGTTGAACATGCGCCAGCTCATGCAACAGCAAGTGATCGAACTCGGCCGGGCTCAATTGACTGGCGAGTTCGCCCGGAATCACGATCAGCGGGTTGAGCAATCCCACCGACATCGGGGTCGAAACGCCGGCAGCTTCGCATAATCGGACGCGGCGTGGTCCACCTGAGACTCGAAGCCAGGCTTCCAGACGGGCCTGATGCTCTGCGCCCAGGGGCAGAGCACGACGCCGAATGCGGGCAATGTGCGTGAGACTCCAGAGAGGCCGGGCCAGCATACACGCTGCGCCCAAAAGCCACACGGCGAATAGCACCAGCGCCCAACGATCGCCAACATGGAAAGTGGTGACCGGTAATTTCGGGAGTAAGCGGCTTTCGATGGATTTCGCTGCTGGCATGTTCAACGGGTTTGTCGCACGAACGCCCAAACTTGGCAGGTTCCGGCTCGACATCGTCTCGTCTGAAACGGGTAGGTTCGGAGCAGAGGCGATCAGCGTCCTTGGGCGAGCGGCTTCACGCCGGCGCGCGTCCGACAGACTCAACAACGAGTCGGAAGCGCCGGCAACACGACCCGCTGCCAGCGGAGGGCTGAAGCGCACCCCGGGTTCGGTCAGGGGCAGCGCAGCAATGGTCACCAGGGCCAACCACCAACCGGCGTAACGTGTGGCCGCGTTGGGACGGCGGCTCAGCCAGATGAGACAGGCCGCTGCCACCGAGACAGCCAAGCCTTGCCAAAGACCGTTGAACAACGCTTCCAGGATTGCGCGGGCGATCACACTGAGAGGAGCAAGCCAGGTCATGACTGTTCCGCCTCGCTTTCTTCGATCAATTGTTTGAGCCGCCTGAGTTCTTCGGGGTCAATCCGCTCGTGCTTCAAGACATTTAGAACCAACAGTTCGGGAGAATTCTTAAAGAAACGGTGGAGCAGAAGCCGCACGGCGTCGAGGCTGGCCGCGCTGCGGTCCACCACCGGATGATAGACAAAGGCACGGCCCTCCTTGGTGTGCCGCAGGTAACCCTTTTCTTCGAGAATCCGCAGCGTAGTGACCACCGTGCTGTAAGCCGCCGCCGGCTTCCTGGGCAGGGCGTCAAGCACATCCGATGCTGTGGCTGCCCCTTTTTCCCAGACCACATTCATGAGCCGCAATTCTGCTTCGGTGAGCGTTGGAGATTTTTGCCGTGCCATACGGAACCTGGTTGTACCAACTTTTAATGAATTAAAAGTTAGCAGAGCCGGGGTGCGGTGTCAATGGGAAAAGTAGAAGGTTCTTGCCAGGCATTCATGAAAGGCTTGGGACATTTACCCCCGCCGCTTTTTTCGTTTAGTGGAGACGCGCTCGGGTTCCACCAATGAGAATTGAAGTTTGCGCTCGAGCCTGTCCACGCGCTCGAGCAGCACACGCACTTTATCCCCGATGGAGAACTCACGGCGCGTGTGCCGGCCGATGATCTTGCGCACGTTTTCGTGATAGCTGTAGCGGTCGCCGGGCAGGGAATCGATCGGCACCAGACCCTCGATGAACAGGTTCTCGAGTTCCACGAAAAGGCCGTACTTGGTGGTGCTGATCACGAGCGCATCGAATTCTTCGCCGACGCGCTGGTCCATGTATTTGGCTTTCTTCCACTCCACCAGTTCGCGCTCGGCTTCGGCGGCCCGGCGCTCGGATTGCGAACACTCGTCGGCCACCGCCGACAGCTCGGGCCCGGTCGCATACGCCCAGGCATCGAGCGCAGCGGCGAGCAGCCGGTGCACCATCAGATCCGGATAGCGGCGTATGGGCGACGTGAAATGTGTATAGCTGGGCGACGCCAGCGCAAAATGCCCGACATTATCGGTGGAGTAGCGCGCCTGCTTCAAAGAGCGCAGCATGAGATAGCTCAAAATGCGCTCTTCGGGCTTACCCTCGAGCTTCGCGACCAGTTTTTGATACTGCCGCGATGAAATTTTGACCTCTCCGGGCAGCACCACCTCGCGCCGCACCTTACCGTCGCGCCGCTGATCGACGTAGCCGAACTTTTTTACCGGGATCGCCCCCACGCCCAGCGAGAAACCGAAGTGCGCGGCCACCTCTTCAAATTCCATGACGCGTTTAGGATCTGGCAGCTCATGAATGCGATAGATGGAGGGTAAGCCCGAAGCTTCCAGGTGCGCGGCCACGGCTTCGTTGGCGGACAGCATGAACTCCTCGATAATGCGATGCGCAAAGTTGCGCGGCAGGCGAATCACGCCGGTCATGACGCCGAACTGGTCGAACTCGATCAAAGGTTCTGGCAAATCGAAGTCGATGGAGCCGCGGCGCATGCGCTTGCGATTCAAGATCAGCGCCAGTTCCTTCATCAGCTCGAAGCGTGGAAGCAGATCCCGGTAGCGGTCGCGCAATCGGGCGTCGCCTTCGAGCAGCAAGTGGACATCGGTGTACGTCATGCGCTCGGCGCTGCGAATGACGCCGCGCACGAATTTTTGCGACACCAGATCGCCCTGATGATCGAATTCCAGCAGCGCCGAGAGCACCAGGCGGTCTACGTGCGGGTTGAGTGAGCAGATGTTGATGGAAAGCTCGAAGGGAAGCATGGGGACAGCCCGATCCGGGAAATAGACGCTGGTGCCCCGCAGGCGGGCCTCGGCATCTATGGGACTTCCCGGCTTGACGTAGTGGCTGACATCGGCGATATGCACCTGGAGCGCGAAGTTGCCTCCGGCCAGCCGGTCCACCCACACTGCGTCGTCAAAATCGCGAGCCGTTTCGCCGTCAATAGTCACGATGTCCAGGGAGCGGAAATCTTCGCGCCCTACAAGTTCCCCAGCCGCAATCACACCTGGAATGCTTTCCGCCTGCTCGACCACATCCGCGGGGAAGCGATGCGGCAGATGATGCTTGCGGATCACGATTTCCACATCGATGCCAAAATCATCCGGGAAGCCCAGAATTTCGACCACGCGCCCCACGGCTCGCTGCCCCTCCGCCGGGTATTCGAGCAGTTCGACGTTCACGATCATTCCGTCGAGCTTCGCCGGATCGGTAATCTCGAGCGGCTTGAGACCAATCCGGTCGATCTGAGCGGTGGGAGCGGGAATGGCCAGGTCTTCCGGTATCTGGACCCAATCCTGAAGGCGCTCGTCATGCGGGATGACGAAGAATCCGCGGGGACGCACCTGAAATTCGCCTACCACTGTGGGATGGGCTCGTCTGATCACCTTAACGAGTTCGCCGTCAGCGCGTCCGTCCGGGGCCACTCGCCCGATCCGAACCACCACACGATCACCATGCATGGCGCTGCGGGCCGAATCGGCGCCAATATAAATGTCTCCCGCTATGCCTTCGAGCGGATGATCCGAGATCAAGAAACCGTACCCGTCACGATGCATCGAGAGGCGGCCTACGGCGAATTCCCGGTTGCCGCGGACCGCGGTGAAGTGACCGGCGCGCGTCTCGATCAGATCACCCCGGGCCACCAGCCGGGCGAGCAGGATTTCCAGTTCCTCCCGGCTCGCACCGCGCGCACCCAGCTCTCGAATCAACTGTTTGTAATTGGCCTTGCCGTGCGGCAGCCGCGCAATGTGCTCCAAAAGGGCGGCTTCGCTCATCCCCGTGCTCTCCCATTCCTGGGCGCCGCGCTTGTCATATACTCCATGGTACCCGCGACGTGAAAATTGGCTGCAACGTGGAGAGGATGCTGACCGTCATAATGACGGACAGGAGGCGTCCATGAAAACGCTGGCCTGGTTATGGCTTCCCGTGGCGCTCGGGGCCGCTCCGTTTCGGGTGGCGCGCGTCGGCGAGCTGGATGGCAAAGTGGAAGTACAGTTCCACGCGGCTGATTCCTGGCGGCCGGCGGTGCGCAATACGCCGCTGGTGGAATCCACTTGGATCCGGACGGCGGCGTCTGGACGCGTTGAAATTGAGCTGGATGACGGCAGCGCGCTACGGCTTGTGGGGGACGCGCTCTGCGAGCTTTCCGACTATACCCGCCTGTCCACGGGTCAGCGTGTGACGCTGGTTTCACTCGATCACGGCCTGGCCTACTTCACCGGCCAACCGGCTCGCCGCGACGCGTTGATCCTGGCCGTTCCGGGAGCGCAAGCCACTGTGCGCTCGGGAGTGCGGGCGCGTCTCGAAGTTAACCAGGATGCCAGCCAGATTGCGGTGCTCGAGGGCAATGTGCGGTTCTCCTCGCCTGCCGCTGAATTAGACCTGCCCGAAGGCCAGACCGCCCGCACTGAGGCCGCAAACCAGGCTCGATTCTTCCTTTATCGGGAGATCACCCCGCTCGATGCAGACCGCTGGGATGAGCAGCGCGACCGGCTGCTGGCGTCGACAACTTCTTCACGCCATGTGCCCGGTCTCCATTACGGTCTGGTGGATCTGGATGCCAACGGCACCTGGATTCAGACGGCTGATTACGGGCTTGTCTGGAAACCAAAGGTGTCGGAAGGATGGGTGCCCTATCGAGATGGACATTGGCTGTGGTACGACGAGACCGGCTTCACCTGGATCGCCAATGAGTCCTGGGGCTGGCTGCCGTTTCATTATGGCCGCTGGATTGAGCCAAGCGGGATCGGCTGGGCCTGGGTGCCAGGCAAAACTCTGACCTTCAAGCCCGGCGAGGTGTACTGGCTGCGCCAGACAAATCTCATCGGCTGGGGGCCCTTGGCGCCGGGTGAAAGCTGGGATGCGCGAGCGGTTCCACGTCTTTATTTGAGGATTAACACCACGCTGGCGCGCTGGACTGCGGACGCGCGCGAGTTGATTCCGGCCGAGTCCGAAGAAAAACTCAAAACCACAAACGCCGCGTTCACCGTTGCTCCGCCGTCGCCCGCTTTCGATTCTGCTCGCCTCGAGGCGCAACGTCCGGTGTTGCGCGCAGGCAGCACGCGCATTGTGCCTGTCCTTCCAGGAGTGACTTTCGAGCCTTCATCCGAACTCGCAGCCCAGATGGCACCCGTTGCCCAGCCTCAGCAGGCTTCTGCTCAGCCACAGGTTACGGACTCGGCTGAAGACGGGGGGCCAAACAGCGCGCCGCGTGCGGCAGTTTACGTGCCTGTACCGGAACCGGTCGAGGTGTATTATCCGGTTCCCGTGTACTCGAGCATTGTGGTCGTGAATCCGCCGGAACAGCGTCCACACCGGCGCGAACATCCGTCGCCGCCTCCTCCGTCTTCTTCGCAGCCTCCGGCTGTACCAACGCCCGGGCAGACGGGACTTACGGGCATGCCTCGTGGAGAGAGTCGTGATCCGCGCGCGGCCCCGCCATCGCATCCCAGTCCGCCGGCTCCGCCCGCTGTTGTGCCGGCGGTTCCGGCGTTGCCGGTACACCACACCGCGGAACCGCCCTCCCATGCAGGTGGGTCTTCGGGGACAGCACCGCCGCATTCAACGGCTCCGGCTCCGAGCACACCCGCGCCAAGTCCGCCGCCGGCTGCGCCGACGCCCGCTGCCCCACCACCCGCGCATTCGCAGCCGAGCTCCGGCAGCTCAAGATCGAGCGACGATGCAGGGTCCCATTCGGACAAAGGCAGCGGGAAAAAGGGAGCTTAAGGAGCAAGTCCTTTAGATCTGTTTTGAGAGTAAGCGAATCCGCGCGTGCAGCGGCGGAATGCTTATTTCACGTGGAACGTCAGTGGTCGCGGTCAGTGATCAGGTCAGTGATGGCCGAGAGAGCCCGCTGATAGGCCGATTCGGAAAACTCGCCAATCACCTGCCGCGCCTTATCGGTGAAAGCCTGGGCGCGATCCTTCACACGGTCGATGCCATTGTAGTTTTCAATTAGCGCCAGAATGCGGTCAAGCGGCACGTTGCCGTAGTGGCGATCGCTCAGCACCTGCTCCACCAGACCGCGCTCCTCGGTGGTGGCGCACTCGAGTGCATAAACCAGCGGCAAAGTCACTTTGCCTTCACGGAGGTCGCCGCCCACGGGCTTGCCTAAGGTTTTCTCTCGCGCCGTGAAATCCAGCACATCATCTACAAGCTGGAAAGCCATGCCCAGATTCCAGGCGTATTCACCGAGCTTCTCTTCGGTTTGCGACTCAGCGCCGGCCACGATCGCGCCGAGCTTTGCGCAAGCCGAAAATAGGCAGGCCGTTTTGCGGTCCACCAGTTCCATGCAATCCGCTTCAGTGACATCGATGCGGCCGATTCGCTCCAGTTGCAGCAGCTCGCCTTCCACCATCATCTGGGTGAGGCCGATGAGAAGGTCCAGGATATGGAAATTGCGCTCGCGCACGGCGATTTGAAACGCCTGCATGTACAACCAGTCGCCCGCCAGCACGGAGGTGTGATTGCCCCACTGTACGTTAATGGAAGGCCGGCCGCGGCGCGTTTGTGCGGCATCGATCACGTCGTCGTGCACCAGGGTGGCGGCATGAATCAGTTCCACCACGGCTCCCAACCGGATGGCGCTTTCACCGGCGTCGCCGATGAGCTTTGCCGAAATCAATAGCAGCGAGGGACGCAGCCGTTTTCCGCCGGCCTCCTGGAGGTACTGCCCGATGGCAGTGATGGCGTCGGCGCCGGCCACCGATTCGCGGCTGATTTCTTTCTCGACGCGTTGCAGGTCGTCTTTGACCAGGTCAAAGATTTCCTTCGCGGTGAGAGCCTGGCTGAGCTTGCCGAATCCCATTAGAAGCCAACTAGTTTACTCATTGGCGGCGCGAGCAGCAAACACTGAGCGTGCAGCCAACGACAAATCCCCTCTTTCATGAGATGGATCGAGCCAGCGCGGAGATTCCGATGCAGTCCCACGTGACCGCCCGATGGAGTTTACGTAACGGGGCCGCGCCTAGGAGCGTCAACTGATGTATAACTACAACTAGAGGATGGGTGTGTGTATGAGGACCCGGTACTGGATGGGGTTGTGCGTTTTTGCGGCTTTTATCACAGTCGCATTTCTTTTGTCTGGCCAGGAAGGTCCTAAACAGGACGTTGGTGAGACGGTCGCCAAGCCGCGCAAGAAAGGCGCTACCGACTCAGAGACGGATCTTCCCAAGATTCCATCCAAACTCAACAAGAACAAAGCCGACCTTCCCGAAGGCACGCCGAGTTTCAAAGTGGAGACCAATGTCGTCAACGTAGACGTGGCGGTGCTGGACAACAAAGGCCATTTCATTCCTAATATTCCTCGGCAGGATTTCCGGATCCTGGAAGACAATGTTCCGCAGCAGGTTGCCAGCTTCAATACCGGTGAAGCGCCCATGACTGTCTGTCTGGTCATTGAGTTCAGCAATCGATACCAGCAATATTGGACCGAGACTTGGTACCAGACGCTTTCAGCGGCCTATGGATTTATCGAAACGCTCAAGCCCGAGGATTATGCGGCGGTTGTGGCCTACGACATGAGGCCCGAGATCCTGGCTGATTTCACCACGGATAAACGCAAGATCAATGAAGCCATGCAACGCCTGCGCATCGCGGGGTTCTCCGAGTCGAACATGTATGACGCACTGGTGGATACGGCCGATCGGATGTCGAGCATCGAAGGGCGCAAGGCCATCGTCTTGATTTCCTCTGGTATTGATACCTTCAGCAAGTTAACGTTCGACAAAACACGAAAAGCGCTGCAGAACGCAAACGTGCCGATCTACGCCATCGGACTGATGCAAGCGTTGCGTGAATGGTACGATTCGCGTGGCGCGATGGGAGCCATGCAGCGGATGGACTTCCTGCAGGCCGACAACCAGATGCGCACATTCGCCAAGGAAACCGGTGGTCAATCGTATTTCCCGCGCTTCTACGGCGAGTTTCCCGGGATCTTTGCGGCGGTCGGAGATTCACTGCGTCATCAATACACGCTGACTTACAGTCCAACGAATCAAGTGCGTGACGGGAAATTTCGCAAAATCAAGATCGAGCTGGTGAATCCCGCGACCAATGAAGCCTTGCGCGTGGTGGATGAGAAGGGCAAGCCAATTAAATATTCGATCATCGCCAAGGGCGGATACAACGCGCCACGAGAAGTCGAATAAAGTCAAGCTCCGGAAATTGTCTCTCTGCAATTCGATGCGAGATCATTGACATGTCATTGGCTCTCTGTTAACCTCGCACGGTCCCCATGAGAACACCACCCGCGCCGACACAGCAAGGCGCTCTCATTTTGCTCGTAGATGACAATCCGCATGGTTTGGTCGCGCGGAGAACGGTTCTCGAGGAGCTTGGGTACTCGATACGTACCGCGACAAATGGCGAAGAGGCCTTGCATCAGCTCTCGCTGCACCAAGTGGACCTGGTGATCACAGATTTTCGCATGCCCAACATGGATGGAGTGGAGCTGATCTCGCGCATTCGCAAACTGCGCGCCGATATGCCGGTAATCCTTCTGTCAGGCTTCGTCGAACCACTAGGATTGACGGAGCAGAGCACCGGAGCCGACGTGGTACTTTCAAAAAGTGCAGGCGAAGTCGATTCGATCCTGCGTTCGGTGCGCCGTCTGCTTACGCGCCAGCCTCAGCGCAAGCCGGCTCTTTCGCAGCAAGCTTCAGCCAAAAAAGCGCGGAACGCCGGACAGGCGCAAAGTTAGTGCAATACTCGAAAGTGTTCGGCCGTCCAACGTTCTGATGAGGGTTTTGGCTCTTTTTCTTCTTGCGCCGTTACTGGTCGCCGCGGATCCCAGCGAAAAAACCGTCAGCAAAGGCGTTCACCACTGGATGAAATCGTTGAGCCTGCGTGAAAAAGTCGCGCAGCTCTTCATGATCCCCTTCTCGGGCCACGCACCCAATACCAGCTCCAGGGAGTACCGAAAATTCGTTCATCTGGTGCGCGAGGTCCGGGTGGGCGGCCTCATTATGGTGAACGTCGCGCAGGGCCGGCTGATGCAGCGGGCAACGCCGCACGAGCTGGCGGCTTTTCTCAATCGCATGCAGCGCATGACGCGCATTCCGCTGATCGTGGGCGGAGATTTCGAGCGCGGCGCCTCGATGCGAGTCAACGACACCACGGTTTTTCCCCATGCCATGGCTTTCGCAGCCACCGGCGACCCGGCGCTTACGCGGTACGAAGGCGAAGTGACGGCCCGAGAATCGCGCGCGATCGGCGTGCAGTGGATCTTCTATCCAGACGCGGACGTCAACAATAACCCTGATAACCCGATCATCAACATCCGCTCGTTTGGCGAGAATCCGCAAGTGGTGGCGCGCCACGTTGTGGCATTCATCGAAGGAGCGCAATCCGACCGCCGCGATCGGGTGTTGACCACAGCCAAGCATTTTCCCGGACACGGCGACACCGCCACCGACACGCACGTGGGACTCGCCTCGCTGCCTGGAGACATGAAGCGCTTGAATGAACTGGAGCTGATTCCGTTTCGCGCGGCGATCGCCAAAGGCGTGGACGCCGTGATGACGGCCCACATCGCCGTACCGGAGCTTGGCAACCCGGAACTTCCGGCGACTCTTTCTTCCGTGGTGTTAACAAAGCTGCTGCGCGATCAACTCGGTTTTCAGGGCCTCACCGTCACCGATGCGCTGGACATGGGCGCCATCGTGAAGACCTATGGCACGACCGAAGCCGCGTTGCGTTCACTCGAAGCAGGTGCGGACGTCCTGTTAATGCCGCCCGATCCGGAAGCAGCCGTCAACGCCATCGTGACCGCGGTGCGGCGCGGAAGGATTTCGCAGAAACGCATCGAGCAAAGCGTCACGCGCGTTCTTGCGGCCAAGATCAGAGTGGGACTCGACAAAAACAGGCTGGTGAATCTGGAGGCGATTTCAGACGTGGTCAATTCGCCCGAAGCCAACGAGCGCGCGCAAACCATGGCCGACCGGGCCGTGACCCTGGTGCGCAACGAAAGCGCGCAGGTTCCGCTCAAAGCGCCGGACAAGACCTGTTTTATCGTGCTCACCGAAAGCCATTACTCCAACGAAGGACAGGCGTTCACTCAGGAATTGCGGCGGCGCACGGCGAACGCGCAGATCATCACGCTCGATCCGTCCCTGCCGGATGCAGCTCTGGACGAAGCTCTGGCCCGGACCGGAGCGTGCGACAGCGCCGTGGTGGCGGCCTTTGTCTCAGTGGCAGCTTATCGCGGAGAAGTCGCGTTGGCGGGAAGCTTTCCCAAGCTCATTGATTCGCTGGTCGCGAGCGGAAAACCCGTGACGCTGATTGCGCTTGGTAGCCCGTATCTTCTACGCCATTTTCCAAAAGTTGCCGCATACCTGACGACGTACAGCACCGTACCTCCGTCTGAAATCGCGGCTGTTCGGGCGCTCTACGGTGAGATCGCCATTCACGGACACCTGCCTGTAACGATTCCTGACCTTGCGAAATACGGCGATGGCATCCAGCTTCCAGCGATCAGCGTGAAACCTGCTCCTGTGGTTGAAAACCGGCCCAGCCCAGGTAAGTGACGGGCATCCGGTCGAGCCGGGAAAAGCGAAGGAGTGGTAGCGAGCTAGACGCTATTACATGCGCGCATAATTAAAGGGACATAAGGTTCAACAAAAAGGGCCAGATAGGAACTGATTAGTTGTGGGTGTGACTGCATCTCTCCGAAGACACGCGTCAGGGTGGCGAACAGGGTGTCCACACCACCAAAGAATCGATTGTGAGTCCCCGTCTTGCGCGTGTGCTGCCACAGCCGTTCCGTGGGATTCAACTCTGGCGAGTAGGGCGGCAACTGATGCACCTCCAGCCAATGCCGGTTGGATTTGAACCAGCTCCACACCTCGGCATCCTTATGGTAGGAGGCGTTGTCCTGAATCATGAGGGCGCCCTGGCGGCGATATCGCCGGGCCAGTTGTTCCAGCAAGCCGAGATAGGTGCCGGCGTTGAAGGCGGTGTCCTGCCGATAATCGAACCGCGTGCGCCAAAGTTCGATGGCGCCGAGAATCTTCACGCTCTTGCGCTCTCCGGTAACCGAAACATCTGGAGGGCAACCCACGCGGCTCCAGGTGGCGTGCAGGGTCGAGTCCTGCCGGAAGCTGGCTTCGTCCGTGAAGATCAGCGCCCAGTGCCGCGCTGGGGCTTTTTTTGGTTCGGATAGATGCGGCGGCGCCAGCGGTTCTGCGCCGCGACATCGGCGCGGGCCAGAATACGGCGCGGACGTTGCACCGAAAATCCCCACGCATGCAGCCACTTGCGTACATGACCGGGATGATACTGGATGCCGAACTCCTCCTCGATCACCTAGGCGATGTCCAGATGCCGTTGTCCAGTCCGTAAGCCACCGGACCGCTGTCCAGAATATCTCCCAACTGTTGCTGCTGCTGGTCCGTCAATTCCGAGGGCCGGCCCGACCGATAGCCCTCCAGCAGGCCGTCGACTCCATGGATCTGATAGCGCTGGAGCCACTCGGACACCTTCGATCGCGGTGCCTTGAGAATTCTCGCCAACTCACCGCTGGTTTGGCCTTCCGAGTTCAGCACGACCGCCTGCGGTCGTTTCG
>QHXW01000222.1 GCA_003223115.1 Acidobacteriota bacterium | reverse complement strand
TGGACTTCGGTACGGGAGGATCACCGGCGCTCTTGGGGGACCTGCTGTTGATTGTTAACGATAACGAGAAGCAGCAGTTCATCGCGGCATTCGACACGAAGACTGGCAAGCCGGTATGGCGGACAAACCGGGACTTGGCGGCGAAAGGCGACGGGCCGCAGCGGTCGGCATGGGTTACGCCCTTTGTCTGGAAGAACCCGCAACGGAGGGAAGTGGTGACCGTCGGGCCTGGAGCGGCAGTGAGCTATGACGTAGCAGGCAAAGAGCTGTGGCGGCTGTCCGGCATGTCGGCAATTCCTATTCCGAGTCCGTTCGCTTACTACGGCTTATTGTATGTAAACGGCAGGAAGGGAAAGCCACTGGTGGCGATCAAGCCTGGCGCGACCGGTGATTTGACGCCGGGAGAGGATGGAAAGCAAAGCGAGTTTGTGGCGTGGTCGGAGCCGCGTCGCGGTACCTACCTGCCGACGGAGGTGGCGTACGACGGGGCGTTGTATGTACTGTCGGAGACCGGGATTTTGAGCCGCATTGACGCGAAAACCGGGAGACTCGCCTACCGTTCCAGGCTCGATGCTGGCGGAGCATTCACCTCGTCGCCGTGGGCTTATAACGGCAAGGTGTTCTGCCTCAGCGAGGAGGGCAAGACGTTCGTGATTGCTGCGGGCGAAAAGTTCGAGTTGATCCGCATTAATCTGCTGGAAGAGATGGCGCAGGCTACTCCGGCGATTGTCGGCGATCGCCTACTCCTACGGACGGAGAGCCGGTTGTATTCAATTCGGAACAAGAATTAACAAGAGGCTGCGTGGAACGCTTCGTCTGATGCATCAGCCGAACGACCAAATTGGTTTGATCCGACGTGGCCAGCGGCTCGCTGCCGAGTAAGCCGTAAACGCGCTCGGGACAGTCAATGGTGTTCCGCACGGACTCGTAGTCGGCTCGTACAGTGGCGCCGGCCAGAAAGTCCCTGGATCTGGTCAACTGGCGGCGGGCAGAGGCGCGCCGCAGTAAGGGAACCCAACCCGACTTCTGAGGCGCGGCCGCATCCGATATCCGCAGATTGATTGGCCGAACTGTGTGACCGATTCACCTTGAACCCTGCAACACCCTTGACATCTTCTGTATTACGGGTGCGGACTTACATAGTCTAGCTATGTCAAACGATCCGATTCGAGATGAGATTTCCCCGGGGACGCTGTATATGCCGAAACGGGAGGCTTGACATCTTTTGCTAACGGATTCAGACTTGCATAGTCTAACTATGTCAAAGGGAGAGACGAGATTCCCCCCGGAACGCTTTACATGTTGATCCTGAGAACCCTGGCTCGGGGAGGCGAGATGCACGGTTTCGAGATCGCCAACTCGATCCAGCAGATTTCAAAAGACATTCTGCAAGTGGAAGAAGGATCGCTGTATCCGGCGCTCCAGCGGATGCTTATTAAAGGATGGGTCACGGCGGAATGGGGTGTTACGGGGGTAACCGTCGTGCGCGCTACTACAAGCTTACGAAGGCGGGACGAAGGCAGTTGGAGGTAGAGCTGTCTCAATTCCAGCGTGTGAACCAGGCGATTATACGCGTGATTCAGACGGCATAGGCGGGAGGGGTTGATGGAATGGCTTGGTGAACTTTGGCGCAGGCTGCGGATGCTCGTTCGGCGTTCGCAATTTGACGCTGATCTCGAAGACGAAATGCGGCTGCACGTCGAGCTTAGAGCACAGGAACAGGTCGAAGCTGGAGCCCCGACGAATGAAGCTGCCTATGCCGCGCGGCGCCGCTTCGGCAACACAGTGCTTCTGAGGGAAGTCAGTCGCGAAACGTGGGGATGGTCGATCGCTCGAAGTGTTGCTGCAGGACATCCGCTATGGCTTGCGGATGCTGGCGAAGAATCCTGGTGTCACGACGGCAGTGCTATTGTCGTTGGCGCTCGGAATCGTTTCGACGGTAAGGCGGATCTGGCAATCGGCCAAGTCGCGACCGGTGCCTATTTCTCGACGCTGGGCGTGAGGCCCGTGGCCGGTCGGTTGTTTGCCGACGAGGACGACAACGCCCGTCGCCCAGTTGCCGTCATCAGCTATGGCTTCTGGCGGCGGCGCTTCGGAGGTGATCGCTCAGTCGTAGGCAAGACAATCACACTAAACCAAGTACCTTTCACGTTGATCGGAGTGACGGCAGCGCCGTTCTTTGGGCTTCAGGTCGGTGGCTCGCCCGATATCACGGTGCCGATGACGGCTCTCGACCGGCTGAGCACCTCACCGCCTGACTGGAATGGACCCTTCAATTCATGGATCGGGATAATGGGCAGGCTCAAGCCAGGAATCACAAGCCTGCAAGCCCAGGCTGAATTCAAGGTGATCCATCATCAGCTTCTCACGGATTTCGCGCCAACCGTCAAGCCCGACCAACGGCAGTTCATGGCGCGGATGCTTCGCAGTTCCCGCCTTAATATCAAGCCGGGCGCCAAGGGCTTCGAGGGTGGACTGCGGCACGATTTTTCACTCCCGCTGCAGATGTTGATGATAATAGTCGGGATCGTTCTGCTGATTGCCTGCGCAAACGTGGCCAATCTACTGTTGGCGCGAGCCGCGGTTCGGCAGCAGGAGATCGCCGTGCGCCTAGCTCTCGGTGCGGGCCGCGCGCGGCTGATCCATCAACTCCTGACGGAGAGCGTTCTCCTCGCCTCCCTTGGCGGGATCCTGGGATTTCTGGTGGCTTGGTGGGGCAGCCGGGTCCTGCTCGGCATGGTGTCCACCGGTGGCTCACCGCTCCCTGTGGACCTGACGCCAGACCTTCGCATCCTGGCGTTCACAGCTGGAGTTTCGCTGCTGACGGGGATCCTGTTCGGCCTCGCGCCAGCACAGCGCGCGATACGCATCAGCCTCACGCCGGCGCTGAAAGAAGGACGGGGTCAAATCAGCAGAACGGAACATCGGCGGATCTTCGCGCTGGATAAGGTTCTCGTGACGGCACAAGTGGCTCTCTCACTGATGCTGCTAGTATGCAGCGGGCTCTTCGTGCGCAGCTTGCAAAAGCTATGGGCGATCGACCCTGGCTACGACCGCAACAACGTGCTGATGTTCTCACTGGACCCGCGCCTGGCGGGCTACAACGACACCGCCAAGCTCGTCGGGCTCTATCGGCAATTGCTGAGCGACCTTCGAACCCTCCCCGGCGTTCGTTCTGCCAGCCTCTCATTGGTGAGGCCGGTGGACGAGGAAGTGTACTGGGTGAGTGTTGTTGAGTCCATCGATGGCCGCAAATTGCCCCAGGATCAGGGCATCCGCGTGGCTGTGAATCGTTTGGGGCCCGATTACTTTGCCACCATGGGTACGCCGCTTTTACTCGGGCGAGAGTTCGGTCCCGAGGATAACGAGAAGTCACTCAATGTTGCCGTAATCAGCGAACTTCTGGCGCGTCAATGCTTCGGGAATGCGAACCCTATCGGCCGGCGCATCGGTGAATTTCAGGTTGTCGGCGTGGTGAAGGGCTCGCGATATGGTGGCGTGAAAGGAGTACCGCGCAGCGTGCTCTACCTACCATTCTTTCAAGACGATCTGGCCAAGGCGGACTTCACTACAACGTTCGAAATTCGTTACTCTGGCGGCCTGTCTACTGTGCTTGACGGGGTTCGCCGTCAGGTCCTGGCCATCGACCGGAACTTCCCGCTCTTTCGGGTAAAGACGCTGGAAGTTCAGACCGAGGACTCACTGTTAAAGGAACGCATCATCGCTACGCTCTCTACGTTCTTCGGCCTGCTGGCTGCGCTGCTCGCCTGCATTGGACTGTACGGAACCATGGCCTACGGAGTAGCGAGAAGGACGGGCGAGATCGGGCTGCGGATGGCGCTCGGAGCCCATCGGGGCGGGGTGATATGGATGGTGCTCAGGGAGACAGTTCTGCTCATTGCGATCGGCATCCTCACGGGGCTGCTATGTACCGTGGGTGTCTCGCACTTGTTAGCCAGTCAGCTCTATGGAGTCAAACCTACGGATATGCTCACACTCTCGGCTGCGAGTCTCCTCCTGGCCACGGTTGCGATGTTTGCCGGTTACGTGCCAGCGCGGCGGGCATCGAGAGTCGATCCCATGGTGGCCTTGCGCTATGAGTAACTGGCTGCGTGAGCTTTGGCGCAAGCTGCGGTTTTTCATCTATCGCGAGCAAGTCGAACGTGATCTCGACGAAGAAATGCAGCTCCATAAGGAGCTGAGGCAGGAGGAATACCGGAATATGGGAATCGATCAGGACTCCGCGCAGCACAAAGCGCATCGCCAGTTCGGTAACGTCACCCTGCTGAAGGAGGTGAGTCGGGAAATGTGGGGATGGATCTTGTTCGAACGAGTCGCGCAAGATCTTCGTTACGCCTTGCGAACGATGCGCAAGAGCCCTGGCTTCACTGCGGTAGCTGTGATGTCGCTCGCGCTGGGTATCGGCGCAAATACCGCCATCTTCACGTTCGTGAACGCAGCTCTGCTCAAGCCGCTACCTTACCCACATCCGGACCGCATCGTCGCACTGGTTGAGCGCTATCCCAAAGGAAACGGCGTTACTCCCGTCCACCCGCGTAGCTTCATCGAATGGCATGACCGCGCTCGATCCTTTGAGGCCCTTGCAATCGCACAGGCCATTCCCGTCAACACCGAGGGAGACGACGGGCCTGAGCAGGTAGCTGGCCTCTGGGCAACCTCAGAATTGTTCCGCGTCTTTGGCGTTTGGCCATCTTTAGGGCGTGCCTTTACGGACCAGGAAACGCGTCCGGACGCAAGCCCCGTGGTCATCCTAAGTCACGGTTATTGGCAGAGGCGGTTCGCGTCAGACCCGAATATCTTAGGCAAGACCATCCAAATGGAGCGCCAGCCAACCACCGTGATCGGAGTCATGCCAGCCGGCTTCCAGGTGGCCACACTGAATACCGACGTGTATTCTCCGTTGCCGTTGGACCACAACAAACCGGAATCCGTGGGTTCACGCGCATTTCAGTGTTACGGCCGTCTTCGATCAGACGTAAGCCTCGCGTCGGCGCAGGCAGAAATGACAGTCATCGCCGATCAGGTCGGCCGCCAGTACCCCATCGATGAGGGATGGGGCGTGATGCTGGCGAACCTGCGCGACTACCTGGCACAGGACAGTCGCCAGGTGCTGTTGTTGTTGCTCGGCGTGGTCGCTTTCGTTCTGCTGATCGCATGCGCGAACATGGCCAGCCTATTGTTGACGCGTGGTGTTGGCCGCCGTAGCGAACTGGCGGTGCGCGGATCGCTCGGCGCAGGCCGCCTCCGGCTTGTTCAGCAACTGCTGATCGAGAGCCTCGTACTTTCCGCTGTTGGCGGTGCGCTTGGCCTGGTGCTTGGTTTCTGGGCCAGCCGCTCACTTGTCCTCTTAGCGAAAGAGGCGGTCGCCTTCGGGCAAATGGTAGACGTACATCTGGACATACGCGTTCTGGTGTTCACGCTGGCCCTCTCTCTTCTCACCGCAATCGTGTTCGGGCTGGCGCCGGCCTGGCAAGCTTCACGCTTCGATCTGCAAGCAGCTCTCAGGGAACACGGTCGGGGGGCGGGCGACACTCGGGGTCAACAGCGATTTCGTTCCGCTCTGGTGGTTGGTGAGGTAGCCCTCGCCGTGGTGCTGCTGGTGGGCGCGGGTTTGCTCCTCCGCACGTTTTCTCAACTGCTCCAAGTGAAACTCGGCTTTCAACCCGAGCACGTTCTGACGATGCACATGGTCGTTATGGGGGACGCGGCGAGGCGCGCGAATCTAGTCGAAGGAGTACTGGATCGAGTTGAGGCTTTGCCTGAGGTGCGCGCGGTCGGCACAATTCAATTTCTCCCGCTCGGAGGCTGGACAAATAGAGGTCCGTTCCACTCTGTAGGACGGCCCGAACCCGCGGCGCCCGAGAGCATGGAAAGCGACACTTCTGTGGTGAGCCATGGATACTTTGGTGCGATGGGCATACCCGTTCTGCGGGGCCGTCCATTCGGCAGGCAGGACCGGATGGGTAGCCAACGAGCGGCGCTGGTGAATCAATCGTTCGTCAACAAGTACTGCCGGCACGAAGATCCACTCGGCCT
>QHXW01000227.1 GCA_003223115.1 Acidobacteriota bacterium | reverse complement strand
CACCAATCAGTGGAACCACATTCGCCTCGATGTGATAACGATAGTCCTGCCAGGTGCGGAGCGAAACACCGCCCTCGGTCTTGTAGTACTCAAGGAAGCGTTTCAGGAAGTCGGTAAGCGGAGTCTGAGCCGCGCTACAGTCGAGGCCCTTCCGGCGGCGAGCGATGGTATCCTGCGCCTTGTCGATCGCCTCTTTTCGGGTCACCGCCATCACGGAATGGCGCTTGCCGTCCGTGAAGAGATTCCGCGGGAGATCTACCCGGTAGTATTGTTCGCCGTTTCGCCTGACCTTGAATGCGCGCATGGCTTCCTCACGCAGAAGGATAAAACACCATTGTCAGCCAAAAATCAGCAGGTAGCGTTTTGGGCACCGCTGGCCTGGATGCCCCGGTGATTTTCCAGCCAACTGCGAAGGTCTCGAAGCGAAACTCGAACCATTGCTCTCCTTCCGTTGGTTCCTCCAAATCGGTACGCAGGCAGTGTCCCATCGGTCATCATGCGGTATGCCGTCGCGCGACTCACGCCGAGCTCGCGCTGGATCTCTCTCGCCCTCAACAGACGATCCTCGGTATTTCCGGCACCGTAGTCCTCACCACTCTTTCCGCGGGACGAGCCAGGGCTATTCAGATCCACCGCGCGGCTCTCGCTCTCTTGCGCTCGTGCGGTGTCGCCCTCTCGGACAGCCATGCCCGTGAAATGAATTAGAGGCCGACTGATGGGCCTCCGAAGATTCGCCTCGTCTGTTAATGTTACTGTTCTCATGATTTGATGCCCTTCTCCGCATCATCCAGGCTGCAGGCTGCTGATGAATCCCAAAATCGGCGCGTTATTCAGGGCCGCAGATCGAAAGCCGGGTTGTGATGAAGAGTGTTGTCCTCGATCATCGAAGACCAACACCAGCGTAAGCCGGGTTTTGATCGATGTCCAATGTTGTCTCGATGCCTACTGATGCGCAGGGCGGATCACAAAACGCCCCCGAACGCCAAAAACTCGCGCCATTGGTGCGAGAATTCCGGACGCATAATCTGATCATCGCGCCGGGTGCGAGGATGCGCCCAAGGCAGGCCTCAACAAGCGCTGCGCTATGAGTCTCAACAACTTGCAAATGGATGAAATGCGTTTTGGTGGTCCAAAACGCTCATTTTGACACTAATTTGACACTAACGGCTCCTGGGGCGGCTCCCTGAACCGTTTGCTCGATACACCCTGGCTGAATCCGGTTCCCGGACTTCTTCTTGCATCAACAGATCCATCAACTGCAACCCGGCTTGGCGAATTAATTCGCCCACGCCCTTACGCAACCAGCCGATCATTTCGGCCATGGGCAGCACCATCTGTACTGACGGATTTCCATCCGCCGCCATTTCCGCGAGCTCCTTCACTGCTCGCTGCGCTTCAATCTGATATGGTTTCTTCATAGCGACTCTCTCCTTTTTTTCGCGAAAAGAAAAATTGCTCTTAGCCTATCAAGGCTTCGAGCGGGGAGTCGCTACTTTCTACGACCTACCGGGCATTCCCCAAGCGAGTGATAGAACTTCAGTTCGAGAATGTGGAAGGTGCGGAAGCCGTACGACCTTCTCATTGTGACTTTGGCTTTGAAGTTCAAGCCTTCCACAGTCCCGCTGGATATCAGCTTTGAGCCCGGAAGTAGTTGAGGATGAGTTCGCGGTGCTGACGCAGCCGAGCGAGCGATCTTTTTCATGGGCTCGATGAGAGCGCACAGTCTGATGGCACGAGTCGTCGAGCAACTTGCCGGCCGCCAGTGCCATTCCGACACTTACCATAATTACCCCCAATATTCGCTTTGATTTCTCTTTTTCGAAGGCGAACATGAGCCCGGCCTAGTCTCCTCGTGGGGGCTCCAGCCCGTCCCTTAAGAGAATGAATCTGATATGCTGCCTTTCACTCGTTTCTAGTTTCTAGTGGGAATGATGCGAATGACGAGATTTTCTTTCATTCCGCACGTGGCCCTAATGGCGTCGTTGGCCGCGCTGCCGTTATTCGCATCGCCTGCCACTTCCCTTAACGATGCCATCCAGCGGATCGCCAATGGCGACTGTTCAGGAGCCCTGAAGATCTTGGAGTCGGTAGCCGCTGCCTCCGACCGCGCCGCTTCCGCTCGCGCCTTAGTCTATCTTGGTTATTGCAAGGAGAGATTGGGGCAGAAGGACGCCTGGCGGGAGTATGAGACTGTGGTGATCGACTTCCCGGACCAGCCGCAACCCGCGGCGGCCGCCCGTAGGCGGCTGACGAAACTTGGGCATCGGGAGGCGGTCCAAAACCGCGTTCCCATTCTTCGCTACATAGGCCAGGTCGCACTCCCACTAGCGGGCGATCACGAATTCGCCCCTGATTCATCCGAGATCTGGGTCTCGCACTACAATGCCGACGCGATCAGTATCGTTGATGGGCTAGAGCTTAAGCTCAAGAGGACGATCAGAGTTGGGCATCAACCGATCTCTATCGCAGCCTCACCCGATGGGCGCACTGTTTATGTTGGCCATAATGGCGGCGGCATTAGCACCATCCAAAAGACTTCTGGTGAAGTGACGTTTATCCCGACCAGCGGCATGGTCACGGATCTGGCGGTTGCCGCCAACACCGGCGAAGTCTTTTTCACCATGTGCACCAATGGGGTACGGAGCTTCGATCCACGAACCGGCATGGTACGACCGCTGTACGCCGGGTACCGGGTACCGGGTACTGTCCCTGGCATCTGGCGACTACACCTGATGGCGGTAAGGCTGTATGTGGCATTCCAGGGTGGCGGGCCAGGGGGGGCCCGAGGCCACGATACGATAGGCCGCTTCAACACCCTGAGCCGAAAACTCGAGCATTCAATAACGGGATTGCCGAATGTTGGCTGCAAGACGGCGATTTCTCCTGACGGCCGTTGGCTTTGGGAGACTGCGTGCGACGCTTGCTTGTCTCATTCTTTCGATCGCATCGGCTGCCCGGCGGTGCCGGCTGGAATACTTCATGTCTTCGATTTGCGATCGGAAAAGCTAGTGAGAACACTGACATTTCCAGGCATTGCTCCTCAAGTTATCGCGTTCTCACCCGACAGCCGCCTCGCGCTGTTACCTGGAGCCGCGGAATCATTTTTTATTACGCTGAACGTCTCGATGTCATTGCACAGCTTACGGATCGTGCTGGTTCTGATGTGCTGTTTGCGCCAGGTCGATCTCGGTTGTTCGCCGTTTGTGAAAAGGTGCTCCTGGCGTATGAGTGAACTTCCACACTACACTTGTAGGTAGTTGGGCCTAAAGGGGAGTTCCAGAGCTGTATCTCTTTTAGATGCAATCGAGCGGCTCCGAAAATCAGGGAATAGTCAAGCCTTGAAGTTTTTGCCGGGCTCATAATCATCCCCATGGGGAACCCCGACCGATTCGTGGCGCCTTGCCTGGGGACGAACTCGTCCAGTGGGGTTCCGATGGCCGGTTCCTATATGTACGAGGGCCGGCTGACTCTGCAGTCGAGTTCTTTCGATTGGACCTTGCCACGGGCCGTCGGGAGCTACCGGTCTCGGACACTAATCGTCAAGGGGTTTGAACGACCACGTCCCAGTTTGGAATTTCTCAGCGCGTTCCTGGGTTGGATTTCGGAACAGCTATTTAAATTTAAGGTCTGGGAGAGTTACAGCTTTCTGCGTTGCCCATTATGCGGGCCAGATTTTCGGGCGAAAAGAATTCCGGCACCGGTACCGAACCTGTAAACGCGCCAAAGAAGCGTTCACGTTCTATCCGGTTGTCACGCAGGACTGACATTAGCGCCAGCACATCAGGCGGAGGATCAAGTTGGGCGAACTGACACGTTAGTTCGTACATTGGCATGACCGCCTCGTTCCGGCGTCGCTCATAGGCCCCAAGCGCTTGATCGTAGGGCCTGCGATCCGCGAAAACATCATCTAGTGCGTCAGCCAGCGCCTCTGCGTCCCGGAACGCATCCGTGATGCCCTGCGCCGTAACCGGGTCTTTGTGATAACCTGCATCTCCAACGAGAGCCCAACCGGAGCCAAACGGTCTTCGAAAAAAGCCTGCTATGTCAGCAGTCCCCGTGATGCGTTCTTCGCGCCGTCCACACCGCACCTTTTCAGCAAAGCGCGCATCAATGCTCAGCGAAGCCTCGTAATTCCGCTCGACGTCGGTCTTGAAGTTCGGAAACTGACTGATGCCATGCGCGACGATGACGCAGGTAAGATCATCGTTAGTGGGAAACGCGCCAGCACCGCAGCCGCGGCCGATGTGATACTCAGCAGTGTCGGCCCGGACGCCGCTCCAATAGCTGTAGTACAAGCAGCTGTACGCAGGCCGTGGGTTGTATTCAGTAGCGTTTACGCTCCGGGCTACCAATGAATGTTGTCCGTCAGCGCCGATCACAACGCGCGCACTTTCCTCAGAACTGGTATGATTGCGGCTACGGCCACGCACACCGGTTACGTGTCCTTCGTCGAGGATTAGTTCCTCCACGGTAAAGCCTTCTCGAACTTCCGCACCAGCTCTCGCCGCGGCATCAACAAGGATCTTATCGAGCACAGTCCGCCGCACGCAGTAATGGATGTCCATGCCGTCTACGGGCGGCGTCCGTCCCTGAAGCACAAACTCTCCCATGTCGAATGCAATTTCGCGGATTGCCGGGCAATTCGAATTAGCAACTGCATCAAGCAGGCCCCATCGCTTCAGATAAGCCAAGCCCGGAGACCATACCATGTGTGTGGAAATCGTATCGCTTGGGAATGTCGCTCTGTCAGTCAGGAGAACCTTGTAACCCCTCCGGGCAAGATGCATGGCCGTGGAGGAACCCGCGCACCTGGCACCGACAATAATCGCATCGTACATTTTGCCCGTCCTCGCGTGTCACTTCTTAGTGGGAGTCTCCGCGCACGGCAACAGTCCAACCTGCCGCATAATGGTTGCCGAATCGTAATAATCCAGGTTGCGAGAAATTCTCCCCCCGTCAAAATCAACAGTACTGACCCCTCGAACCGTGAACCTCTTCCCCGTCTTGTAGATTCCCTTGTCCGTGCCGCTGAAGACCCATTCGATGATCCCGTGTCTCCTTCCCAGCGTGCTGTTTACCAGCTCGAACTTCATATCAGGAACAGCCTCAAAGAAAAATGCGGCGAATTTGCGCAACTCCGCTGGTCCGTGGTTCACGGCCCCAAACGTTACGTCCTCGTACAAGATCTCATTGGTGAACATCGGAATGACTTTCTCCACGTCGTGCGAATTCCAGGCCGCGATCCAATTCTCCGCGATCCGCGCGTCACGACGGTCTTTCTTCTGACTTACTGCGCCTACAGCGAACAGGGCCAGTACGGACGCGATGACCAAGATTTTCTTCATGGCTCCCTCCTCTCACTCGGCGCCTGTCGGCGATTGCAGCATCGCACTTCTGAAGAGTCACATAGCATACCGCAACCGCGAAGGCCGGGGAAGGCAGCGTGAAAACTCGGGAAAACTCGGCGCCATACAATACGGCCACAGTGGAAAGACGGCCGAAAGTTCAATCCTGCTTTGGTGATTTCGGCATGTCGTCAGACAGTGCTTGCCGATAACTGTCGCGAACAGCGCTCCCGATACAATCCTAATGACTTCCACGCAATAAACACGCCAGGTCCAGGAATTCGGACAGATTAAGGTATAGCCTTACCCAGAGCGTTTTCCGCGCTCGTCGGCCAGCGAATGGAGGAACACTGGACGCTAGGAGTTACTGTTGGAGATCGCCAGGCTTCTGAGCATTTCGCTAACCTGCTGATTCAGTTTGGGGTGAGTCGTGGGATTCGAACCCACGGCCACTGGAACCACCATGCAGACCAGAATGCACTCCGTGTGCACTCAACCTGCAAAACGTGCCTTTCGGGTCGGTGCGATTAACCTGGACTTACCCCGGTTCGCGCCAGAACCATTACAAAGACCATTACAGTGCGCCGATGGCGCAATGCGCAAAAACAGCGCCCAGGATCCGCCAAACCGCGCGGCGCAGATCGCCGGCATCTTCGGCCTCTTATCTGAGCAGCCGCGCCGCATTCTTCATTACAAGGGGATTTATCACCATCTATCTGTTGAAGTTGGCAATGCTTCAAAACAGGCCTCAAAATGCCTGTCTGGGCGACTGGGTTTGGGCCGAAGCACTCAGCAGGCTACGGCGCTTCCCAGTCCAAGGCGTAGATTTCCTGGCTGCCGATGTCGCGCAGCGCCAGAGGGGAATCGTCGGGGGCGAGGCCAGTCCACGCGCCGAACGTCCCGGAAGCTAACCGCCCCAACTCCTTCAGGCTTGTCAATCGCTCCAGCTTGCGGTCACTTATCCTGACGCGGTAATAACCGAGCTCGCCCTCGGCTACGCTGTCGAAGTAGACGTATTTTCCATCCCGCGACCAAGCCTGATAGCCCGTCGGGATCTTGGCGAGGTCTGACCACTTTCGAGTTGCCAAATTGAGAATTACGAATTTCCCATAATCGTTGCTCTGGGCAAGAAGGTAGCGCCCGTCAGGGGACCAAGTGGGAGAGCACAGGCCATCAGAGCCGGTCACCGCGGACACCTTGCGGGTTCTCAAGTCCAGGATGTAGATGGCGCTGCCGTTATCGCTTTCCAGGAAGGGCAGGCCTCCGAAGGTCAGTGAGTTACCGTCCGGCGACCAATCCGGGTCACCATGATTGCGCTCATCCATCGTCATTTGTTGGGGATTCCCCCCGGCAGCCGAAACCACGTAAATCTGCCACCGTTTGCCGGGTGCTGTGGCCATGAAGGCAATCCGCTTTGCGTCAGCGGACCATTTAGGTTGGAAGGCTCTCATAGGTGTGAAGCTGAGCTGCAACCGTTCGCTCCCATCCACCTTGCTGCGCCAGAGGTTCCTTCCGGATAAGCGACGTAGGCCACCCAGGCGCCGTCTCTGGAAATATTCACAGCCTCCGCCGATATCCCAGACAGGTATGGCGCAAACCGGCGGGTCTTTAGATCGTAACGCACCAGCTCGCCGCGAGCCTGTACGCCAACCACATACAGCTTCTTACCGTCTTTGCCCGGTACAGGCAGGCACCAGAAAGTTCATGGGTCCGGAGGTTAACGCCACGGGGTGGAGGATTCTCTTGGGCGAAAGGGCGCCTTTCTCGGGAATCGCCCATATATTGGTGACACCGTTACGAGTGGCCTGGAAAACGAAATACTTGCCGTTCGGAGTCCATTCGCCGCAGCATTCGTCCGGCGGACGATTCCAGTTAGCAAGCAAGGGATGGAGTTCGGTGCCCTCGGCTGACATTTCCCACAGCGAACTCGAATTGGTTTTGGGGTCCTGTACCGTGAAGCGCAGCACGCTTTCGTTCGGCGACCATCGGATCGCGAATGGGATTCCGGCTAAGCCCCGCAGCTTTCTCGAATTCGAGCCGTCACTGTTCGCTCGGAATAAGTCGGTTCCCCTCGCGTATACAATCTGTTGTCCATCCGGTGACCACGTTGCGGCATGCGCCAGCAAGTCGCTCAAACGCCTCGGGGTTCCGGCAGGTATCGGCACGATCCATAGTGGGAAATCATAGCCCACACCAGCGGAGCCGGCAACCAGAAGCTCGGAACGGTTTGGGGAGATGTCACAGAGGCCGGGATTCATCCATGGCGTCGGGATTGCCGCTGCCTCTCCACCCGAGGCTGCTACCTGCATCAGAGTGCCACTATTGCCGGAAATTGCTTCCATTCCATGAAATATAGGCGTGCACCATCGGTAACAACTGCGCCTTTCAACCGGCCATCACTTGTAATCCGCGTGTAGCCCGTCGCCTTCGGCGGCGTCAAAGGAGCCCAGTGCCAGAACGAGAGGAACGCAACCACAACGATGGCGGCAGTGCCCAGCGTCATCAGCCACCGGCGCCGCATCGGGCGCGTAACGGCGTTGTTTACGGCCGAGACCGATACCGCAGATCGCCCGGAATCCGTGTCCCGCTTCAGCCGCTTCAGATCGGCACGCAAATCCGCCGCGTGTTGATACCGCACGTCACGATCTTTTTCCAGCGCCTTGTTGATGATCTCGCCCAACTTCGCTGGAGTTTCTGGGTCCAATTGCAACGGCGACACCGGCGCCTTGTGCAGAATCGCGTCGAACAGCGCCGCCGTGGTGTTGCCCGTGAACGGCCGGGCGCCCGTGGCCATCTCGTACAGCACTACGCCGAACGAGAACAGATCGGTGCGCGCGTCCAGTTCCTCTCCCAGCGCCTGCTCCGGCGACATGTACGCCACGGTTCCCACCGCCGCGCCCGGATTGGTGAGCATCTCTTCGGTGGCTGCATAGGTGGGCAGGGCGGCTTTTGGACTCGCGCCTTCCGGCGCCACCTTGGCCAAACCAAAATCCAAAATCTTGGCTTGCCCGCGGCCTGTGACGAAGATGTTCGCCGGCTTGATGTCGCGATGCACGATTCCCTTGACATGCGCAGCGTCCAACGCATCAGCGACTTGAATCGCGATCTCCAGCTGCTCATCGGTCTTCAGCGGTTTTCCGGCGATTGCGCTCCCGCAGCGTTTGTCCTTCGAGCAGTTCCATGGCGATGAAGGAATGCTCGTGCTTTGCATCGATGTCGTAGATGACGCAGATATTGGGATGATTCAGAGCCGAGGCGGTCCGGGCTTCGCGCTGGAACCGTTTCAGCGCCGCATGATCATTGGCGTAATCGTCCGGCAGAAACTTAAGTGCCACTGTGCGGCCAAGCCGAGTGTCTTCAGCTTTGTACACTACTCCCATACCGCCACTGCCAAGCTTCTCCAGGATCCGGTAGTGGGAGATCGTCTTTCCGATCATGAATCGCACCGCCGGTAGGGCGATGAAGCGTGGGGGAATTCTACCTCACCGCAGGGAAGTTGTGTCGGTAGCAAGCCGAATCGAACAACCAAGTAAGAGTTGCGGAATCTCAGGGCGGAAGAAATAGCTGTCGTGAACAACCCATCCGTCCAACAATCCGGATCAGTCCCGGTAGCCGGTCACGTCAGAAGCAAAGCTTACCAACATCCGCGGCGCGTTCTTCATTACATGGGGATTTATCGCTAGCTATTTCATCACTGCTCGTTCCGGCACGACCGTCTCAGGAGCCTGAGGCCAAGGCGTCAGTGACTTCCTAAGGTCGGTGCAAGCTGACACGGGAATATTGCCAATCGTGGGCGGGCCAACTGGTTCGAAATCCACACTAAAGACTGTTCAGCGCGGAATGCAACCGACTCGCGTTCTATAGTCAACGAAAGTTCTCGACCAGCACCAAGTTGCTGCCGGACTGGTCGAGTTGCTGGTACAGGATCCAGCTTCCGTCGGGAGAGACGGAAAGGGACGTACCCGCAGGGCTGAGATTCGTCCCCCGCGGGAATTCATACACAATTGTCGAGCGCCGGTCACGGAAGTTGTAAAACTGCATGACCGGGTGCAGCGCGTCCTTCCAATCGAAGAAACAAATGCCGTCTTTTGCTACCGCCCATATGTTGCTAGTGGGCTTTTCGAGAACCAGGGCCTCCGGGCCTCCCTCCACCGACACGCTCCAGATGCCCGGTGTTTGCGGCTTTGAGTAGAAGATCAACTTGCCGTCCGGGGATTCGAACGCTTCGTTGCCGCTCGCTTTGGTTACTCGTACCGCGTTGCCACCTTGCGCGGGCGCTTTCCAGATCTCCCACTCACCGGCAGGGTTGGAGCCGAAGTAAATCCATTTCCCATCGTTTGACCAGCTTGGGCGTATGTTGTTCGCCGTCCCTGGGGTGAGCAAGCGAGGAGCGCCGCCTTCGGCGCTGATCACGAAGATGTCAGTCTTACCGGCTTTGGGCGCATCGAAGGCGATCCAGCGACCGTCAGGTGACCAGCGCGGGCTTCCCGCAAAGGGACCACCGAGGGAGGTTAACTGCGCAACTTCGCGGCCATTGCTGGCGCACGTCCAAATCTCGTGGGTGCCGGAACGAGCGGAGGCGAAGGCGATTCTCTTTCCGTCCGGAGAGTATTGAGGCTCTCCATCATACTCGGTGGATGCAATCCACTTCTCGGGTGCCGGTTTGCGATTATCCGCGTTCGGACCGGGTATGCGCCAGATATTGCGATCAACCACGGATCGCTGGTACACCAGCCGGTTCCCGTGACGGGACACGGAGGGTGCCTGGCCGTACTCGCCTGCGCCTGAGAGCGGTGAAGGCTGCCCGCCGGCAACCGCGACGATTCGCAGCGCACCGCCCCCGGAACCGAAGTCCGAGAACACCAGACTCCGACCGTCCGGTGCCCAGTCCAGGCCGCCGAGGAAGCTCTGACTGGAGGTGATGCGCCGAGGTTGGGCGGCTGCCTGGCCATCGGCGCTCATAGGTACCACGTAAATGTCATCGCTCCCAAAGCTACGGCTCCTGATCAGTGCGAGACTCCTGCCGTCAGGAGAGAAGCTGGGCGAGAAATCACCGCCGTATTCGATTGGGGGCGAGGATACTAGACGCTTCTCGCCGGTTTCAACCGAGACGAGATAAATGCCTGCGTTCCTGTTTGCGGAGCGACCGGCAACCGCCACGAACTTTCCGTCGGGTGACCAGGAGAGGCCGGAGGAGCTGGTTGTTATCTGGCCGAGTTTTCGTTCCTGGCCGCCAAGCGCCGGAATCACCAAGATGTCGGCCGTGGAACCCAGGAACCGGAGAAAAGCGATGCGCCCGCCATCCGGCGACCACGCTGGAGATCCTTCCAGCGCCGGGTTCGTAGTGAGCCGCAGGGGAGCACCGGCCTCTACCAACTTGATGTATATATCAAAATTGTCACTCTTCTCCCCATCCCAGGAGAACGCAACCTGCTTCCCATCCGGCGAAAGCGCCGGATCTGTTTGCTGTCCTGGATAACTTGTCAGCGGAATAATCTTTGGAGCGGCAACCGTCGTTGAACGGAACCACAGTATCCAGGTCCCAAGACCAATGGCGATCAGAAGCAAAGCAGCAGCCAGCAGCAACGAAAGGCGCGTGCGCCGGGTTTCGGCGCCAGTCACTGCGGGCACTCCAAGCTTCCCCGAGTCCGATTCTTCCTTCAGCTCCACAAGCGCGAGCTTCAAATCATCGGCATGCTGGTACCTTCGGCCAGGGTCCTTGCGCAGACAGCGGACGATGATCTTCTCCAGATCGCGAGGAACTTCCGGCGCCAGCGGACCAGGTTCTTCTTTCAAGATCGCTGACAGAGTGGACAGCTTCGAGTCACCGTGGAATGCGCGCCTGCCGGTGACCATCTCGTACAGCACCGCGCCGAACGAAAAAATATCCGACCGCGCATCGATCTGCTTTCCCTCAGCCTGCTCCGGTGACATGTAGGCCACCGTTCCTACGATGGTCCCCTCTTCGGTAAGGGGCTTCTCCTCTTTCAAGGTCCTGGTTTCGCCGTTGTCGGCGTGCGCGGGCTCGGCCAGCTTCGCCAAGCCGAAGTCCAGCACTTTTACCACCCCATCGGATGTCACCATGATGTTGGAGGGCTTCAGGTCTCGATGCACGATGCCCGCCGCGTGCGCCTTATCGAGAGCATCGGCAATCTGAACGCCGCACCGCAGCGCCTCGCTAGCCCGGAGTCCCTTGCGCCCGATGACCTCGCCGAGCGTTTTGCCGACCACATACTCCATGGCGATGAACGGAGTGCCGTCCGCT
Source organism: Acidobacteriota bacterium (assembly GCA_003223115.1). GTDB lineage: Bacteria > Acidobacteriota > Terriglobia > Bryobacterales > Bryobacteraceae > QHXW01. The sequence continues at coordinate 3,217 of QHXW01000227.1, read as the reverse complement.
TCCGCAATGTCGTAGATGTGGACGATGTTGGGATGATTCAGCGCCGAGGCCGCCTTGGCCTCCTGCACGAAACGGCGCTTTCGCTCCGCGTCCATGAGCTTTTCCGCAGGCAGAACTTTTACTGCGACGAAGCGGTCCAGGTGCGTGTCACGCGCCTTCCATACCACACCCATGCCGCCTTCGCCGAGCTTCTCCAGAATGTTGTAGTGCAGGAGCGTCCGCCCGGTCACGCACGCCTCCCAGGTGCCGGATTCGTGTATCATACATCCGGCAGCGAGCACTGAACGCGTCGAGAAGACTTGCTGGCGCGTGAACCAGTCCGTGTCATGGCAGTGCTGGACCTGAACAGCATGGTAATGCTACACAGCGGGAAGTCATGGCTGTTCTGAAACTGCGGAGTGCGACCGATTCGATAGTGGTCAGAAAGCAATCACAATAGCTGTCGCGAACAGCATCCTCACGCGCCGACGGCGCGATGTATTGAACCACTGACTCGGAGGGAGCGGTTTACTGAAAACAAATGGGTTGTTCGCCGAGTCCGTGGAGAGCCCTGGCCTGTGAATACCGGCCAAGTTCTGTATTTTCAATATTTGACTACCCTCAAAAAATCAGAGCACTGACAGCACTCGGCTGCGGTCGGAGTCACATCCCCGTTCAATCCGGCAGCGCCGGAGTCACAGCTACCATCCACAACAATCTGGGATCAGTCTGCGAAACGCTAGCACCTTCTCGGAGTTGGCCCGGCACAAACCCGAGCGCCCCGCCGGAGTGGCACCGCTCCAGCGAACCCATGGAACCCAGTAGACTGAATACCGAGGGTATCTGAATGCCATGCAAAGCAACTATCCGGCAGGTCGGCGACGTGACGATCGTGGACATAGGCGGCCGCATCACGTTAGGTGATGGCTCTGGAGTAGTGCGCGAGACCGTGAAGGACGTGCTCAAAGGGGGCCAGAAAAACCTCCTCCTGAATCTCGGTGACGTGAGCTATATCGACAGCTCCGGCCTGGGCGAGTTGGTCGGTGCTTACGCTACAGGTGCGAACCAAGGTGCCCAGATCAAGCTGCTCAACGTGCAGAAGAGGGCGCATGATCTCTTACAGGTAACCAAGCTCTACACGGTGTTCGAGTCGTTTACGAGCGAAACTGCTGCTTTGCGGAGCTTCGGGGCGAAAGCGGCGTCCGTCTAGCGCTTCTTACTTCAATCTGGCCTGTTGCGCACGCACGTTTCGAAGCAGAGTTTCGGCTACGTGCTGCGAGCCATGGAGTGCGCGTCATGGCGTGGCGTCGGCTTTGCCAGAAGCCAGCGATCATAAAGCCACTTCTGATCTGGGTCCACGGCGGGCCGGATCGCTGAAACATTGATCGCCGATAGCTGTTGCGAACAGCCCTACCGTCCACTAATCCGGATCAATCCCGTGACACGCCGTCCACGTCCGAAGTGCTAAACGGTCGGGGAGTGCGGTGCACGATTGATGTGACCGGGACCTCTCAGGAGCGATGTTGAGCGTCCCTCGAAAGCCCGTCCATTATCAAGAATTTGTCGCCGTAAGCGCAGTGACAACCGCAAGCACCACGACAATTGACCTCTTCACTACTTGCGGGCCGTGTGATAGTTCGGGAACGGTGGCCGCTTGTGTGGGCGCATTTCATTCTTGTTGAGCAGGTCCATCACTACCTGGACTGCTTTCTCAAGTTGCGCGTCGTGGCCCTGGCGCCAAAGCTTGGGATCCAGCTCGACTTCGAAGTCCGGCTGAACGCCGTGATTCTCCACTTCCCACTCACCGTCAGGGGTATAGAACGCCAGGTTAGGCGTTCCGGTGAATCCGTCATCGATGAGGTCAACCGGGTTGGTGTAGTGGCCGACGAGTCCGCCCCAGGTCCTCTTACCCACCAGCGGGCCGATTCCCGTTTTCCGGAACAGCCACGGCATGGCATCGCCGCCGGAGCCAGCCATTTCGTTGGTGATCATTACCTTGGGCCCGAAAATCGCTTCGATTGGCGTGGTGATGTCTTCCCCTTCGCGCATGTCCCAGTAACTGAGTAGCGGGCGGCGCAGGTAGTCGATAATATAATCTGCTATCTGGCCGCCGCCGTTGAACCGCTCGTCGATGATGACGGCTTCCTTGCCTACCTGCGCGAAGAAATAACGGTTGAAATTCGTATAGCCACCTGAGTAGGTGTCCGGCAGGTAAACGTAAGCCACACGGCCACCAGTCATCTGATCGACCTTGCGGCGGTTATCTTCGATCCATGCCAGGTTCCGCAAGCCCGTCTCGTCATCCACCGGAACGACGGTCACTTCGCGTGAGCCGCTCCCGTCCGGATTTGGCCCAACCCGCAACCCGATTTTCCCGCCGTCTCCTCGAAGAAACTGTAAAGCTCATCGGACCCTCGCACCTCGCGGCCCCGAACGGCAAGCAGATATTCTCCAGCCGAGACATCCACGCCCGGCTGCGTGAGCGGCGCCTGCAGCTTCGGATTCCAATTCTCGCCGTCGTAAATGCGCGCAAAGCGGTAGCGTCCGTTCTCAACCTTGTAATCGGCCCCGAGAAGTCCGCCCTTCACCTTCTTGATTTCGGGAGTATCGCCGCCACCGACGAACATGTGCCCCACGGTCATTTCACCCAGCATCTCCTCGAACAAATAGTTCAGATCATCGCGACTGGAGATGTTTTCGAGGTAGGGCTCGTACTTCTTCTGGATGGCATGAGCGTCGACGCCATGGAGGCCTGGATCGTAAAAGAAATCCCGTTCGTCCCGCCACACCTGGCGATACATGTGCTTCCACTCCGCCTGCGGGTCCACATAAACCTGCATGGTATCCAGCTTGAGCGGGCCTCCCTCGCCAGGCTTCGGCGGCGCGCCCCTGGGCTTATCGGCAGGCGCGATGACCCACTGGTCCTTCTGCTTGTACAGCATTTTTTCGCCGTTGAATGCCAGGTTAAACGAGTTGACGCCTTCCAGGATTTTCTCTGTTTTGCGCGTCTTCAGTTCGAACTTGTGCAAAGTCAGCGAGGCGCTGTCGTCTCCACCCATTGGATCGACCGGCGGCCCTTCTACCAGGAACAGCACGCCCGTCTTTCCGGGCTCCAGATCCACATAGTTACGCGCCGGGATCGACAGTGCCACGATTCGCTGACCGATATTTCTGGAAATCGATCTGCACGGCAGGCGGTTTCGCATCTTTGTCCTTATCCTTATCCTTATCCTTTTCC
>QHXW01000226.1 GCA_003223115.1 Acidobacteriota bacterium | reverse complement strand
CCACGCTATCTTCTCCGGGATCGCGACCGCATCTTTGGGACGACTTCAGCAGGCAGGTCCAGGATATGGCCATCCAGGAAGTGCAGTCGGCGCCACGGTCACCCTGGCAACGAGCCTACGTTGAGCGCGTGATCGGAACGATCCGGCGTGAGTGTCTGGACCACGGGATCGTTCTCAACGAAGCCTCGCTGTACCGGCATGTGAAGTCGTTCGTGACGTATTATCACGAATCCAGAACGTACCTCTCATTGAGTAAGGACTCGCCGGGAATCGCGGGCTGTGCAGCTGCCAGAACTTGGACAGATCATAGCTATCCCGCAAGTCGGTGGTCTCCATCACCGGTATGAACGGCGCTCAGCTTGAAACTTCAGCCCCTGCGCCGTGCGCAACGGTGACAAGTGTGAATCGAATTGATCCAAGGGCCGATCCACGTTCCCGGCCCACGCGTGGAGGCGCGCCACTCATCTTCGCCCCAAAAGGTTACCTTCTGGGACAGTCTTGTCCCACGAGGCCTACTTCTGGGACAAGTATAGCTTTCGGAAAGGGGTTTGCTGAGCCGGAATTTCCTCCTGGTCGCCTGCTGCGATAGCAGGAGCCATCCCTTGTTGCAGACACCAAGGGAGCGGAACGCGAGAGCCGGCGGTTTTTCGAGCCTACTTGATATCCATCTGCAAGGTGTTCGCCGTCTGATTATCGACGGTCAGGATGACGTTCACGACGCCCGCGCCGATCAAAGAGCGCGGCATTGGTCCCAGATTGATCTGGTCAAGTCCGACAAAGGTTTCCTGCGCTCCTGCATAGGCGACGGGCACTGCCACGTCGCCAATAGCGGCGGTGACATTGGCCAGCGAGGTGCGGCCACGGATCCCGGATCCAAAGAGCAACACAAAAACCTGCTGGTCTGCCGGGCCAAGATCGATGGCCGAGACCACAAACTTGTGGGACGTCGAATCAAGAACCGCCAGAAACTCGTGGGTCTGGACGCCGCCGGGCTTGGCATGGATCGCCACAGCGGCCGCGGGGCCTTGTCCGTCTCCGTTGGCGGAGAACAGTGCCGGGGCCACAGGCGTGAGGGTGATGATGCCAGTGGAAACGGTTCCGTCACCGCTGGTGATGGTGATGGTGGCCCGTCCGGTGGCAGTTCCCGTAGGAATCTCGTAGTTGACTTGGGTGGGAACCACGAAGAACAGCGGCGCCAGACGTTCCACGCCCGCACTGTCTTTCACCTTCACCGTGGTGCCATTGAAAGCCGTCGGCAACGGAAGGGTGGTCACCGGCATCGCAGAGGTGGCTAAGTCGGTGCCGAAGGCGGCGGCGATGGATTCAGGTGCCAGGGTTGCCGCATAATTCGCGGCCGAAACGTTGGACACAGCGTTGGTTAACATTACGACGATTGAGAGCACCTGCATTGCAATAGTGGACGTGCTATCCGCGACTTGTACTGTGAAGGGGAAAGTGCCCGAATTGGCCGGTGTGCCACTAATCGTGCCCAAACTACTAAACGACAGGCCAGCTGCCAACGCACCAGTGCGCAAGGACCATGTGTACGGTGGATGACCGCCAGCTGCAGCGAGAGTTTGGCTGTAGACCGCCCCCACCTTCCCGGGTGGCAAAGAGACAGTTGTGATGGCAAGTGCATGGCTAACCGAGAGAATGAAAACTTGAGTGGCTGTCGCTGAGGAAGTGTCCGTGACGCGAACCGTGAAGTTGAAGGTGCCAACGCTCGTTGGTATGCCGCTAATCACTCCTCCCCCACTCAATGTCAGACCGGGTGGCAAGCCTCCCGATGCCAACGACCAGCTGTACGGCTGCATGCCCCCGCTGGCGCTCAGCGACTGCGCGTAACTCGTACCTGTTGAGCCGCTCGGCAATGACGAGGTGCTGCTGATCGCGATGCCAACGACCAGCTGTACGGCTGCATGCCCCCGCTGGCGCTCAGCGACTGCGCGTAACTCGTACCTGTTGAGCCGCTCGGCAATGACGAGGTGCTGCTGATCGTCAGACCCGAAGCAATCAACAGGGCGAAGCCCTGGGTGGTTGTCGCTGAGGAACTGTCCGTGACGCGAACCATGAAGTTGAAGGTGCCAACGCTCGTTGGTATGCCACTAATCACTCCTCCCCCACTCAATGTCAGACCGGGTGGCAAGCCTCCCGATGCCAACGACCAGCTGTACGGCTGCATGCCCCCGCTGGCGCTCAGCGACTGCGCGTAACTCGTACCTGTTGAGCCGCTCGGCAATGACGAGGTGCTGCTGATCGTCAGACCCGAAGCAATCAACAGGGCGAAGCTCTGGGTGGTTGTCGCTGAGGAACTGTCCGTGACGCGAACCATGAAGTTGAAGGTGCCAGCGCTCGTTGGTATACCGCTAATCACTCCCGCCCCACTCAATGTCAGACCGGGTGGCAAGCCTCCCGATGCCAACGACCAGCTGTACGGCTGCATGCCCCCGCTGGCGCTCAGCGACTGCGCGTAACTCGTACCTGTTGAGCCGCTCGGCAATGACGAGCCTGTTGTAATTCCAAATGAACTGACCTGATTCACGATTTGCGACGTGCTTGGCGCGTAAATGTTGTCTCCCGAATAGGCTGCCTGGATAAGATGAGAGCCCCCGGCTAATGACGACGTCGTGATCGATGCGATCGTGACTGTTGCCAGGCCGCCGCCGGAAGTTTGTACATCGGCGGTCCCCAGCACGCTGCCGGTGGTAGTATCTGTAAATGTCACGGTTCCTGTAGGGTACGTCTGATTCGTCAAGGTGTACGTTAATTTGGCCGTGAATGTCACACTTTGTCCCACAGAGGAGGGGTTCAGGGACGATCTGAGGGTTGCGCTCGTTGCCGTGAACTGAGCGAGGACGGTCTGGAGCATTGGCTGTGACACACCGGCCGAGTAGTTGGAATCACCGCTGTAATTGGCAACGATTCGGTTTCCTCCGACGCACGGAAACGATGAAACTAGCAGCGTCCCGGCGCCGGGCGTCGCAGATATGGCGGACCCTAACGTAATTGTGCCCAGGGTCGTCTGAGTGGCAGTACTCGTACCCGAGCACTGGACCGTATCGGTAAGCGTAATGGTGCCGCTCGGTGGCGCGTTGGCCGTCCAGTTAACACCTGCCGTAAACGTGACGGGCCCGAGTGCTACGGGGTTAGGCGTGGAAAGCAGCTTAACCACACTCGTAACCTGGGCGGGCGCGGGTGGCGCCATGATCGCCAGGATGAGCAATAGAATTAATGTTGCGACAGCGCTGCCACGGATACCGCAAATGCGCAAATTTTTGTCTGCCGTCACGACCAAACCCCGATGCCCGGCGTTCGGAGTGAATTGCTGCGGAGACTCGTAAGCTCGGGCCACGGAAGCGCCCGCAAACTCTTCAAACCTTCCATCGTTGACCTCCTGATCTGTGACTTCCGGTTAAGCCGTTTATTTCCAACATCGGCTGTCTCCCCAAAAACTGCGGCGCGGGAAGCCGGTAGTCGGCTGCGGTCGAGTCACAGGCTGTTCAATCCGGCACCGCCGGAGGCATAGCTGACGTCCACCACATCCCGGCGTCAGCGGTTCTGGCGAGCGTCTACGCTGGCATTCCTGTCGCAACCACCCGCAGGACAACTGGCCAGTGAAGCCAATCGGAAGAATGCCGCGTAGCATCAAGTCTGTCTTTGCTCTGCCGCAAATAGTTGTGGCTGAGATCAGGCTGATGGGTGCTTCGAGAGTCCCACGGTTTTCAGATTACCGTCGGCAAATAACCCGAGAGCCCGGCTGGCCGCCGACCAGAACGGTCCAAATTGTGCTGAAGCCGGCGCAATTTTTCCACTGAAGTTGCACAGGCATCCGAGGTGTCTCAGGGCCAGTGACCGCCCGTATAAGGCCGTCAGACGCTGTTAATTAACTATCCAGTGGGCAGAATTTTTCGGGTCCCGGGCGATTTCAATAGCCCACTGGCTGGTTAACACGCACGTCACCAATGATACTGGCACCATGGATACTGTCATCATCATGCTGGTCCAGCGTCGCACGTTGATTGCAAATGACTTGTACGGGCGTAAGGGCCAGCGGCTGAGCTTCCTCAGCTGAGCATGACGTGTCCGGCTGCTGACCATCGTCTGTGAGCGGCCAGGGGGGAAAGAAAATCATTCGGGTGCCCGAATGAATACCGGGCGCCGCAGTTCACACGCGGAACAGGGTAGCCGCAGCTTGGATATGCCGCCCTGCTCTCCTGATCGTTGTCCTGCTGTCCCGAGCCGCGAGGCCAATGCACGCTTTTTTGAGGAACTACTCTGATGGCGGCAAACACAGCAAATGCGGGGCATGGGCATCCCGAGAGATGTCTAACCGCACAAGCCAGTACGCAAGAAGAAAACGCGCTAACCCTGTTCTCCTGCTGCTTTCTTCGACCGAGCGGGGCAATTCGTTTTATGTCTCGGACTGAATGACGTCTATGACCGCGCCGCAATGTTTGCACCTCAGCTTGGTTTCCGTACCCACTACAATTTTGCTCGTAATCCAGATCGTCAAACCCCGTCGTGTTCATGGCCAGATCCTATCACGCCTAGTCAGTCAAGCAAATGGTCGTTGACCCGGAGTGTCGTTAGCATGTGAGTTGCCCGGTGTAATTTAGCACGTGAGTTGTCCGGTCCAGGCCGGGTGTGATTTCGCTACGATTTGGCTCCCCTTCTGAAACATAAACTGGCTATTCTGTTTTGGGCTTTCCGGAATGGAGGCCGGTGAAAGGGAGAAGGAAGGTCTAATCGAACCAGCGAATCAGGCAAGCCCATCGCTGTGCAGTATTAGTAAAACGGCCGGACGTATACCCACCACGGAGCGGTGAATCTCGTACAGATTTCGAAGCCGTTGCGAGGACTAAACAAAATAGTGCCAGCTAACCAGATTGGCTCATGTCGAATTTAACTCCCAGAGAGTGCCGCTGGACCTTGTGTTGCTTTGGACCAATGTGATCTTTCGCTGCTCGCCGCCGCTCAAGTGCGTCATCGTAGGCATGAGCGACATGAGATGGGCCGGTCGTTGCAGACGAGAACCCTGTTTCTCAACCGCGATCTTAGGATTCGCACAACGCATTCGTTCATGCCGCGGCGAAATGGAACATAGGTCAACGCTGGCGCTCGATCTTTCCGAACACTTGACCCCCGTGATCTTTGCTGCTCCATGTTCCCGCGTACTGAGCCTCATATCATATAGAAGGACACGAGCTGTGTATGTACCTAGGCCAGGGATCGTCAAGTTTGTAATCGTAATCACTGGCGTATCGCCTGCCCACTTGATGGTTACCGGCAGCGGTACGGGGATGTCATGGGAACCATATTGAATATGAACGTGAAAGAGCCAGGTTTCACGCCCGAGTTTCGACACTTTTTCGATTCCGTATTTCTCTTCGCCGGCAATGCTTTCATCCTTTAGGCTCGCAGAATGTCCGATCAATGTGACGCCTGACATCATCTGCTGGAACTTTGTTCAAGACCCGTTTGGGTTTCGATACTTGGTTTGCGGCGCAACCGTTGAAGAACAACAGGATCGTCGCCACGAGTGCGTTCTTCATGCGCTTGGTTCGCTGATTGGATCGCATGGTGGGCACCCGAACGTGCCTTTCGAAGACGTAGCGCGGTGAAGGACCTGATTCAGCAAGGCAAGGTCAAGCACTTCGGCCTTTCTGAAGCAGGAGTGCAAACGATCCGTCGCGCACACGCAGTCCAGCCGCTCACTGCCCTCCAGAGCGAGTATTCGCTGTGGACGAGGACTCCTTGAAAAGGAAGTGATACCGTCCCTGGAGGAACTCGGAATCGGGTTTGTCCCGTACAGCCCCCTGAGCAAGGGCTTTCTCACGGGGAAGATCGACGAAAAACACGAAGTTCGACAGTTCCGACTTCCGCAGCACCCTACCTCGTTTCACGCCGGAGGCTCTCAAGGCGAATCAGACCCTCATTAATTTAATCTGCTCGCCAGCATCAGGAAGCGAAAGAAGGCGACACCGGCTCAGATCGCGCTCGCGTGGTTGTTGGCCCAGAAGCCGTGGATTGTACCAATCCCAGGCACCACGAAGCTGCATCGTTTGGACGAGAACATCGGGGCAGTCTCAGTCGAACTTGCGCCCGACGATCTGCGAGACATCGATGTCGCCGCCTCCAAGATCACGGTGCAAGGGGCTCGCTACCCCGAAAAGCTGGAGCAAATGACCGGCCGCTAATGTTCAATCACGATCAGTAAAGTAAAGAAGGTTGAAGACAATGGAAATCAAACGAAGCGGTTCACAGCCTTCCGTCAAGGGAGCGGCGGAGTATTTCACCGGCACGGTGCGTGTTGATCCGCTATTCAATCCTTCCACTCCGGCGCGTGCTTTCGGTGCCAGTGTCACCTTCGAGCCCGGCGCTCGGACGGCATGGCACACCCACCCGCTGGGGCAGACTCCGATTTGTGACGGCTGGTTGTGGCCGAGCACAGCGCTGGGGAGGCCCGATCGAGGAAATTCGGGCCGTGTGACGTCGTCTGGATTCCGCCTGGTGAGAAGCATTGGCACGGCGCCACTCCAACCACGGCGATGACCCATGTCGTCATTCAGGAACAGCTCGACGGCAAAGCGGTTGACTGGATCAGCTGTGGGACGTGGTGGATCTGGTTGCGGCTTCGGAAACCTACGAGCGGAGCGAGGAAGCGGCGTAGCGGAGTATAATGTCAGGCGGAGAACGCTCTATGAATCGAAAGATTAATTTCACCCTAGCACTTGCCACCGGATTGCTAGGCGGCGTGCTTTCCCGTTACCTGATACCAACACCCGTTTTTGCTCAAGCCCAAGCACCCGCCCCGAGAGAGATTCGTGCGCAGAGCTTCGTCTTAGTAAACAAGCAAGGTGCCCCCCTTGGACTAATGGGATTTGACTCTGACGGCGTACCGGTCATCACGCTTCTTGACGAAAATAGACGCACAATTTGGAGTAGCAAGGCCACACTGCTGTTGCAGTCTAGCAAATAGAAAACAGTTCAAAGCCCCACCACTCTTCTGTGCAAAGCGTATCCAGCGTCTGAATATGTCATGCGTTCCTTCGGCGGCGCTCTCGGACTCGGAATCCGAAAATCACAGCGGGAAGCCGTTAACAAGATGATGAGCGAAACCACACGACGTACTTTGTTGAAACAAGCCGGCAACTTAGCCGCCGCCGCGGTCTGGGCGGCGCCTGGAGGCTTCAACATCCTTCGTGCTGCCGCCCGCAAAACCGATATCCGGGTGGAAGACGTCTCGATTGCCTACGAGGAATACAAATACAGGGCGCCCATCAAGTTCGGCGGCCACGTGGTAGACCGCGCCACGCTGCTGAACGTGAATTGTTCGGTCCGCACCGGGGACGGACGGGCCGCCAGGGGATTTGGGTCGATGCCTCTGGGCAACATCTGGTCGTTCCCTTCGAAAACCATGTCGTACGACACGACGCTCGGGGCGATGCAGGCGCTGGTCGAACAGATCGCTGGCGTCACCCGCGGTTACAAGGAATTCGGGCATCCGATCGATATCAACTGGGCGCTCGATCCGGTTTACCGCAAGTTGGCCGCAGATGTTTCCGAACGGCTGCATCTCGCCGAACCTATTCCTCCGCTCTGCGCGCTGGTGACGGCCAGCGCATTCGACGCCGCCATTCACGACGCCTTCGGGAAGGCACACGGGCTCAACTGCTATCACACGTACGGCCCGGAGTTCATGAAGCATGACCTGGCGCACTATCTGGGCCCAGAGTATAAGGGTGAATTTCCCAGCCGGTATGTGAGCCAGGAACCCCAGCACCGCATGCCGCTCTATCATCTGGTGTCGGCTATCGACCCGATTGAAGAGTCCGACATCCGCAAACGCATCAACGACGGACTACCCGAAACCCTGCCTGAATGGATCCGCTATAACGGCCTGACGCACCTGAAAATCAAGCTGAATGGCGACGACCGCAAATGGGACGTGGACCGCGTGCTCCACGTTGACCGTGTCGCCACGCAAACGCAGAAACAACGGGGCGTCACTGAGTGGGTCTATTCACTGGACTTCAACGAGAAATGTCCCAACGTTCAATACCTGCTGGATTTTCTGCACGAGGTCAAACAGAAGACGCCCGGTGGTTACGAACGCATCCAGTATGTCGAGCAGCCTACGGCGCGCGATCTGAAGGCGCACCCCGAGAATGTCATGCACGAAGCAGCGAAACTGCGGCCCGTGGTGATCGACGAGTCGCTGACCGACGTCGAAGCGTTGCTGTTGTCGCGCAAGATGGGCTATACCGGCGCAGCGCTAAAAGCTTGCAAGGGACAGAGCCACATGATGCTGATTGCGTCCGTGGCGGAAAAGCACAAATTGTTCCTGTGTGTGCAGGACCTCACCTGTCCGGGAGCGTCCTTGATCCAGTCGGCCAGCCTTGCCGCCCACGTTCCCGGTGTGGCGGCGATCGAGGCCAATGCCCGCCAGTACATGCCAGCAGCCAACAAGGCATGGGAGAGCAGGTTCCCGGGGATCTTTCGGATCTCGGATGGAACCATGGATACCGGAGAGCTGAACAAAGCTGGACTTGGGGCGGTGGAAAGCTAAACCATATCAGACGATCAGGATTTTGGAGGACTAGGTAAGCGATCCATGTAGGTAAGCGATCCATGAAGGCTGGTGAGCGCCGACAGGGCAACGTCGTCGAAATCAAAGGCACATACACTGCAGCGTAGCTGCCAACCTGCGCTCGCCTCCCAATTCTCCCGTCGCGCAGAGTTTCGCGTTTCTGACCGTACCTGGGGTAGGATCAGCGGAAAACAGCGGAAATTTCTTCGTTGACGACGTCACGATTCGGGCATATAATCGCCTCACTTGTTGAGGAGCGATAGATGTTTTCTCGTGTTCGTTTCTCCCTGCTGCTATCTTTCTGCGCATCCTTGGCTTTAGGTCAAATCGGCACGTCAACCATCACGGGCCGCGTGACTGACGCCTCGGGTGCCGTGGTGCCGAAGGTCGCCGTAACATTGGTCAACACGAACACGAATTTTCAGTTCTCCACTGTTACTAATTCTGATGGCCTGTTCCGCATCCAGTCGCTGCAACCAGGGCCGTACCGTATCAGTTTTGAGGCTACAGGGTTCAAGCGCTTGACTCGCGACAACATCGACTTACGCGTAGGAGACACTCTGCCCATTGATGTGACGCTGGAGGTAGGTAGCGTTACCGATTCAGTGGAAGTAGTGGCTAAAGCACAGTTGCTAGAGACAGAGACGTCCGCAACTGGATCGGTCATGGAAGGCGAGCTATTGCATAAACTGCCGCTGTACCAGCGTTACATCAACTCCACGCTGGCCTTGGTGCCGGGTATGACCACCGACGGATACGCTTATGGTGGTTGCATTTGCGGTTATCACCTTGCCGGGCAGCGCAGTGGGCATCTCGGCATTTTTGAAGACGGCGTGGTGGGAAACGATCAGTTCGATGGCACTGGCACCATCAAGCCCGTCCAGAACTCCGTCTCCGAAGTTAAGGTCCTCACCACCGCGTTGCCGGCCGAATATGGCCATTCAGCAGGCGGAGTGATTAACGTCGTGAAGAAGACCGGGACCAATGAATTGCATGGTTTGGCGTCGGAATTTGGTCGCACCCGTCGCATGCAGCACCGCCTGTTCTTCGACAAGTACCGGAATTCGCAGCCGCGCGCCGGCTCGCCCGACGGGCAGCAGGTCCAGTTTCAGTTGCCGGAGGCCAACGTGGGCGGGCCTGTAGTGCTTCCCAAACTCTATAACGGCCGTAACAAGACTTTCTTCTTTTTCGGATATCAGAAGCTGATTGAGAAAAAGGCCGCCGGCCAGTTCGGAGCGGTGCCCACACCGGATATGAAGAACGGCGATTTTTCCTTTGGAGGTCTGGGGAATCAGATTTTCGATCCCACCACCACTCGCCAACTCGCCAATGGCAACTGGGTGCGAGATCCTTTCCCCGGGAACATTGTTCCCCTGAGTCGATTTGATCCGGTGGCGCAGAAAGTGCTGCAACTCGATCCCTGGAAAGCACCGAACAATCCAGGCACCGTCAACTCCGATGGACCCGTGGACAACCTGCTTTTCGACGAGAAGTCCCGGACATTCTTTGAGGACTACAGCGGTCGAATCGATCAACAGTTCAGCACGAAGTTCAAAGTCTATTGGAGCTATACTTACAACCACGAGAGCGGACTGGGGCGGCAGCGTAACGTCAGGCTCAAGGATTTTGATGCGTTCGAGGGAAACCTGTCGCCTTTTACGCAACAGAACTATTCACTGGGCAAGACCTACATTTTCGGTCCGACGATGATCAATGATGCACGGCTTGGTTTCTTCCGCAACCGGTATGACACCTTCGTTCCGTCGTACCAGAAGAATTACGCCCAGATTCTCGGGATTCCCAATGTTTCCGGCGATTTGCTGCCATCCTTCGCGGACAATGGTGCCGACAAGTTCTCAGCGGATTCGCTTTACGGAATTCCTGTGTCAGGTCCGAGCCGCAATATCGGGGAGACGCTCTCTTTGCGGGATGATTTGACAAAAATCCAAGGCGCCCACGCGTTCAAGATGGGTTATGAAGTGCTGCGCCATCGCTTGAACGCTACGGTGACGGGACATCCCAGCGGCGATTTTCGGTTTGACGGTATGACCGCCGGACTGCAAACGGACGGGAACCCGGTCCCAGGCACGGGGAACACTTTCGCCGGTTTCCTCGTGGGCTCGGTGCGCCAAGCCATGTTCGACGAGGAGCTGGCTTCCTGGCTACCGCGTTCCTGGATTCAGAGTTTTTACTTCCAGGACGACTGGAAATTCTCTCCGCGGCTGACCCTGAACCTGGGCCTGCGTTATAGCAACGAGAGTCCCTTCGATACCAAGTACGGGAAGGTAAGCAACTTCGACCCGACCGCGATCGATGATCTAACTGGTCGAACGGGCGCGATCGTACATCCGGGTACCGGTGTGAACCATCGTTATAACAAGAATTTCCAGCCGCGTGTCGGGGTGGCCTGGCACCCTTGGCTGAAATGGGTTTTCCGCGGCGGCTTCGCGCTCAACACCGTGGATATCAAGTATCCGCAGTTCCGTGCACAATTCGATGAGTACGTGGCGAACGCGAACCAGCAGCGGCCACCGGGCGATCCGCGGCCGCTGTACCAGATCAGCCACGGCCCCGATCCCGTGGCATTCAACATTCGTCCGAACGGAACGTCACCTTTTCTTGGAAGCAACTACGACGCGCGCAGCGCGGACTGGTACGATCGCAACCTCCGCAACCCTTACGTGCTCAACTGGAATCTCAGCACACAGTATGAGATCAATGCGAACTTACTCCTGGAACTCTCTTACCAGGCGTCAACCGGAGTGGGCCTGATCGAGCAGTGGCAAGCTAACGCCTTTCCCCTGGATTTCGGCAAGAACAACCCGGCGCTGCGGGCCGCGGTGTTCGCCGCGCCACAGAATTTCCGACCCTATCCGCAGTTCGGTGACGTGTTGATCCGCTCCAATTTCGGGCATTCCACGTTTCATTCCGGGACGCTTAAGCTGGAGAAACGGTACTCACGCGGTGTGACATTCACCACTTTCTACACCTTCTCGAAGGCCGTCGACAGCCAGGACGACGACAACTCGGGCAGCGGCGTGGCGCCAGTTCAGAACCGGGGCTTGGAGAAGGCCCGGGCCATCTTCGACCGCAACCACCGCTACATCGGAGTGATCACCTACGAATTGCCGGTGGGCAAAGGAAAGCGATTCCTGGATCGAGGCGGGATCTGGAACCATGTTTTCGGCGGATACGAGATCGCCTGGATTCAAACACTCGAAAGCGGAAACCCGTTGACCTTTGGATTCCGAAACAGCCCATACAATTACTTCCCTACCTACATCGGCAACCGCCGCCCGGACCTGGTGGGCAGTCCCCACCTGCGCGACAACTGGAAGGATTTCGGCGGAGATCGTTTCAATTCCCAGAACATCAATCCCATCATCGACATCAACTACTTTGCGTATCCGGCGGCTTTCACACCAGGCAATGCCGGTCGCAACATTGTGACCGGAACGCCTTTGCGATGGGCGCAGGGCTCGGCGCAGAAGAATTTCTCAATCAGCGAGCGCTTCAAGCTGCAGCTCCGGTGGGACTTTCAGAACGCGCTCAAAACCTACAATTTCAATCCGCCGACGACCAAGGTGGACTTCAAGAACCCGCGCACGTTCGGAAAAGTAAACTCTGATCCACGCACGGCTTCGCTTGGGGGACAGCCCCTGATGAACTTGACGTTGCAGTTGATCTGGTAGGCTGAAATCGATTCTCATGCAATTTCCGATCCGGATCTCGATCTGTTGCATTTACTGCTTGCCTCCGCGCCTCGGCGGTGACGACGGAATTTACCCGGACTTCGACCTGAGCCATCCGAAAGTGCTGTATTTGCTGCAGGAGAAAGCCGAGTGCGCTCAGGCGCCTCTCAATGGAAGCGATGAACCGGCGTGAAGCTTTTCGCAGATTGCTGGCATTCGCCCTGGCCTCGCCGCTGGCGGCGCAGAAATCTGCTAAAGAAGACCTCAACACACCCATCAACACCCATGAGTTCGAGGCCATTGCCAAGCGCAAGCTGGATCCGCTGGCGTACGATTTCATTGCCGGCGGCGTCGAGGATGAACTGACGCTACGCGCCAACCTGGAGGCCTATCAGCGCGTGTCCCTGGTGCCGCGCGTGATGGTTGACGTCAGCACAGTCGATACTTCGCTCGAGTTGCTTGGCATCCGGCTCGAGCAACCAATCCTCATCGCTCCGACCGGTGGCAAAGAGCTGATTATGCCCAACGCGGAGGTCACCGTGGCCAAGGCCGCGCGCGCCGGCCGCACCCTGATGTGTTCGGCGACGGGCGTCGACCGGCCTCTACTGAACGCACCCGACTTTCATTGGTGGACGAACACCATCGGCCAGCCAACCAAGTCAGAAGCCACCTCCTATGCGCGTCGCGTGCAGAATATAGGAGCGAAGGGCATCGTCGTCACCGTCGACAACCAGTACCTGTCCGACCGCGATCGTAACAACCGCAACCGCTTTGACTATGACTACATGCGGACTGGCGTCCCCAAGTCTGAGGAGAGGGCCAAACCTCGGAGTCCGGCGCTGGCGGCAATGTGGGAGCCGCACACACCGAGCATGACGTGGGACTACATCGACTGGCTGCGCGCGGGCGCGAACCTTCCGGTGATCTTGAAGGGCATTCTGTCGCCCGAGGACGCGCGTATCGCCGTGCAGCGCGGCGCCGCAGCCATTATTGTGTCAAACCACGGCGGGCGCCAGTTGGACGGCGCCATAGCCACGCTCGACGCGTTGCCCGGCGTAGTGGACGCGGTGGCAGGACGGATTCCCGTACTGATGGATGGCGGCATCCGGCGCGGAAGCGATATCTTGAAGGCTCTCGCGCTGGGCGCCAAAGCTATTCTGGTCGGGCGTCCGCCACTTTGGGGCCTGGGAGCCTTCGGACAGGCGGGTGTCGAGCGAGTGCTGTGGATGCTTGGCGCGGAACTGAAACTCGATATGGCTCTCGCCGGAAAACTCAACCTGGGGGCAATCGACCGCACTCTGGTTCGCCAGTAATGAACAAAGCCGTGAGCCAACCGTGAGTCACCTCATTCAAGCTGAAGGGGATCTGCTGGAGATCCTGACCTCCAGGCTCAATCTTCCACGGCTGGTTCGCACGCTAAGCCTGGTGCCTCCGGGTGGTGGGCTGGCCCTGGAACTCGGCTCTTATGTGTATACGGCCGGGGCGCTCGACGGGGTAAAACAAGGTAATTATATAGTTGACTAAGCGGGCATTTTCGGCTATACTTCAACTATGGCAGCCGAACCAACCAGCCTTCAGGAAGCGATCATCTACTTCGCCGATCCCGACAATTGCCGGGAGTACGTGGTCCGCCGCCGCTGGCCCAACGGCGTTACCTGCCCGATCTGCGGATGCAAAGACGTAATCTTCCTGGCGAACCAAGACCGCTGGCAGTGCCGAAACAAACATCCAAAGCGCCAGTTCTCGCTGAAGACCGGAACCATCTACGAAGATTCTCCCCTCGGTTTGGATAAATGGCTAAGCGCTACGTGGTTGGTTTCCAATTGCAAAAACGGCGTGAGCAGTTGCGAAGTGGCGCGAGCACTAAACGTCACTCAAAAGACCGCGTGGTTTATGGACCATAGGATTCGGTTTTCCCTCGGCATGGGGCCGGGCAATAAACTGTCTGGTCAAGTGGAAGCGGACGAAACCTTCATTGGCGGTAAAGGGCGCAATATGCATCGGGAAAAGCGAGAGCGGCAGATCACCGGCACAGGCGGCAAAGTTAAGACTGCCGTTCTCGAAATTCTGGAACGCGGCGGAAAAATCCGCACAAAGGTTGTTGGGAACACCAAGAAGAAAACGCTCCATAGCGAAGTCCGCGAGCATGTGCTTGCCGGTTCCGCTCTCTTCACCGATGCTCTGAAATCTTATGACGGACTGGATGAATTCCAACACGAAGTGATCGACCACGCGGTGGAATACGTTCGCGGTGAGGTTCACACGAACGGACTGGAAAATTTCTGGAGTCTCCTCAAAAGGGGCATTAACGGTACATACGTTTCGGTCGAGCCCTTCCACCTGTTCCGTTATTTGGATGAGCAGGCTTTTCGGTGCAATCACCGCCTGGGCTTCAATAACAAGGACCGATTCGATTTGGCTGTCCGTCAGATTGTCGGCAAGCGCCTCACGTTCGATCAGTTGACCGGTAAGACTGCGGAAGCGCAAGCGTGAAAGCTTCCGTATCGCAAACCAATGCGCGGCAGAAAGCGGCCCGCGAAAGAATCGGTGGCCTAGCATGAAAGATTCACAGTTCTTCGCAAATCCGGCCAACCTTCACTTCGAGTTCCCACTGCCCGACAAAGAAGCTCGATTCAAGGAGCTCGTCCTATACATCTCGCATCAGTGCACGGACGACCCGACATATTCTAAAATCAAACTCCTCAAGATCCTGTTTTTTGCGGATTTCGAGTCGTATGGCGCGCACGGCGTTCCGATCACTGGATTGCCTTACAGAAAATTACCGTATGGTCCGTGCCCAGTAGATTTTCCTCGGTTGCAAGAGGAGATGCTAAGAAACAAACAAATCCAGATCTTCGCTCGGAGGGTCTATGAGCATTCCAGCCAACGTCTTTTCCCTTTACAGGAACCAACATTCGATTTTGTATCAGCTCGCGACATTTCCATTGTGGATGGCTGGGTACGCTTTTTCTGGAACAAGACGGCCAAAGAGGTCAGCGAGTATTCCCACGGCAAGGCATGGAAGGTCACAAAAGACGCCGAACTCATCCCATACGAAGCAGTATTTATCTCCGATGAACCGGTCACCTTCGAGGATCTTTCCAGGGTCAAGGAACTCGCTTCAAAGTATGGCTGGAAGCTATAGCGCTCCAGTGTGGCATGGACGATCAGAACCGATATCGGACTCTGGTGGAGGACCACCGTTGAGAGGACTGCTGTCGAGCATTTCCTCAAACCCGCAAGCGTATGATCGAACCATCGGCTGGAATATGCGCATCGCAAAGAGCCGTTCGCTTGGCCTGACGATCCCAACATTCAGAGTTTTCTTTCAGATCGAAAACGAAGGCAAAGAGGACGAACGGGTGTTGCTGTGCTGGATCGAGGAGATCAGCACGGCTGACGTAATCACCGAGTATTAGATGTAAGGTGCCAACGTAGCAGTAATCTCGCGACGTTCTCGTTTGGTCTTCACCCCAAATCGCCACCACAGTTGGAAAGAGTTCTCATGGCCAGTGGTAAAGCAGTAAGTCATGCTTCAGACCTTGTATCCCCTCCTGCTTAACCCGAACGTCCTGAAACCTCGACGGGGAAATGCGGTCGCGCTTTTAGCCAAGAACTGGATTACCATGGGGACGAGATGACACCACTGCCAGCGCCGACCGTGCCGGGCGAGGGGATGTCATGAAATCCCAGGCCGAAACGATTGCAGAACTGAACGCCAGATGCACCGGGCCTAACCAGTTTGAGAACTTCGACCGCGCATTCCGCAAATCGCTGACCGTACCGAAGGAAGCGATCTTGAAGGAAGAGGCCAACCGGAAGCGGGCACGGGCAAGGAAGCGGGCAAGGAAAACCGGCTGACTGTCGGGCCTGTCTATTCTCCGGGCAAGGTGGTCGGTCACGGAGTGCTCTGTAAATGTTCGGTAGAAAAATCTCCGGTTATCAATTCTGCTATTCAGTTTTGCGGTTGCTCGTCGGAGGCATTTGCGCAGACGGCGGTATTGCCTTGTTAATTCAAGGTGTGACCGGAAGCACCGGTCGGATGGCTAGGGAGCTTGGCCTGAACGATCGGCTCACTGAGACCGCAGTGGGAAGCGTATTTGGCATCTTGGGCTCGTTCATTGTATTTGTTACGCTTTACAAGTTGTAACGGACGAGAGGTAGTTTTCAGAGAGCATCGTCTATCGGGGCCTGTCACGCCGTCCATCAGCCTCCCCGCGCACGCCGCTTAGGCAACTATATAATTACCCTCGACAGGGTGCTGGGTTATCGTAACGTACTCGGAGCCTATTACCGTTCCGTTCCCGGACACGAACGGAAGTCCCTTCGCATTCCGGGTCAACCCGATTTCGCGTGCGAAATCGACGTGTTCGACGCCGAGCGGCACTGATATCCCTACTCCGATGCCGGTTTCGACCTCGTGCTCTGCTGTGAACTCATCGAGCACCTGATCCGGGACCCGATGCACCTCTTGTTTGCTCGCAGGCGGGCCAACCTGCCTCGCGAGCGATACCCCAAGTGGCTTTAGGGCGGATGAACGCCGCAAAGCGGTGTGGGCGGGCGGCACTTGGCACGAAGCGGCCCGAGAGCGAACCTGCGATGGGTAGACGAATGTCGGAGAGAGCTTCATTGCTCCGTTTCCGTAGGCACATTCCGGAACGCGTTACCGCTGAGCGCTAATGTAGGGCTACCACGTGCTCGGGTTGTCGGCAAGCCCGACTTTTCGACAAGTCAGGATTAGCCGACGGTTTGAATTAAGCTGTTGCCTTCTGCAACTTCTGCAACAGGGGGGTCCTGTGAACCCGCTCGTATCCGTTATACTGTTTGCTGCCGGACGATTGTATGCCACTTTCTCGTGTAAGGATCTGCATCCTCGTGGTTTGACGCTCATATCACCCACCAATGATCAATTCACAACACCGGCAGAGGACATCCGTCGCCGCACCCAGGTCCGGAATCCCCAAGGGCCTCCTTTCCCACCGGAACCGATTATTGACGATCTCGAGGAAAGGAGAGGGCGGAAAGCGACACGCGTCGCGAGTTCTCAACGTCGTTTCTCGGGAGGATAATGAAAGGTTGAGGCAACCCGATGCGCCTCCTGATTCTCCTCGGCTTCGGAATCGTGGCACTGCACGGTGCGGAGAGTAATTGCCAAACTCCTATCGGCATTCCGTGCTCGACCATTCAGTATCAAATGAGCCAATGGGAGGCACGATCGCTCCCGCGCATCTCGCATTTCAGCTCTGAGTGGACAACCGCTGTACGCTCGGATGGCTCCTGGGCGTCAACCGGTAACACGGCAATCGCACGTCTCTTTGGCATCGCACGCGAACAAGCTCTGGTCACCGGGATGTATCTAGCACCCACTGACGAGGTGCTCCGCATCGACCATGACCATCGCACCATCAGCTACCGCCGACCCATCATCTGGCATGACCGTCCGTACCGTCGTGCCAAAGATGGCGACGCCATATGTGCGACTGGAATTCTCCACTCAGGTACCGATTTCCACTTAACCGGCGACGGCATGATCGCTGGCATGCCAGTGAAAAAATGGGAGCGCGGCGACGGCATCTTCTGGCACGAAGAGTATGACCTCGCACCGAACCTCGATTGCACTGTACTGCGGCACTTTGAGGTGCGCCGCAACCGGCTCCTGCTCCCAACCGTGATCACGCGGATGGAAGCGACGTCCGTCCGACTCGGCACGCCAGACGCAAAATTATTCACGATTCCAACCGATTTTCAAAAGGTCAAGGACCCGCGGGAGGACGCCTTACGCGCGTTCGTTGCGCGGAAGCATCGATCGCGCCATTGACCTCCGAATCTTAGCCGCCTGAACTTCCTCGACCGCGGACATATGGGACGCGTAGTTGGTGCGAAGGGATTTCGCAACAGGAACCGATTGGGGTATGAGCGCCCGAGCCCATGCCCGAAATGTGACACCGGTGTCGAACGGAGTAGCCGCGATGAAGCTGGCGTTCACGTGCTCCCCTGAATTATAGTAGGTTCGAGGATCACCACGGCGTCCCTGTTGCCGCGCATCAGGTGCCGCCGCACACCTAACTCCATAAGTTAATTGATCAGCGGCTGAAGACCACGAATCCATTGGCCGGGATGGTGATCTCCGCCGAGGTGGGCATGCCGTCCCATGGCTGTCCGTTCGCGAAGATACTTCCGCCGTTTCCAGCAATGGTTGGGTTTGGCATCTGGTCGTAGAAATCACTGTTGAATATTTCGCGCCATCGTCCCCCGCTGGGGAAACCGACACGGTAGCCGAACCGATTAAATTCCTGCACGTTGAATACGAACAGCATGTCTTCGCCAGCACTCTCAATCCAGCGGTGAATCGCCAGGACACGCTGGAAGCTGTCGGCCGTCGAGACACGCAAAGACTCGCCGCGTAACGCGGGGTACGAGCGCCGCAGGACAACCAGGTCCTTGGTGAATTGCAGATAATCCTGCATCACCTTATTGGTAGTAAGGCCGGCCCAGTCGATGAGCAAATTGGGGAAGACCTTCACTGCGTCGTCCCACTGCTTGTCCTCCAGGAACTCCTCACCCATAAACAACATCGGTATTCCACGCGAGGCAAGGAGGATGCCCATTGCGGCACGTGACCGACTACGTGCATACCAGGAACGGGTGTCTGAGGAATCCGCCAGCGCCGGCACGCGCTGCGAACCACCCTGCTTCACGATGTCGTGGTTTTCCAGACACGTTACTACGCGCCATGCCGCCGAGAAGCCTTGCGGGACGTCGAGTGAGTCGCGCACGCTACCGAGATCAACCGATGCAGACCGACCGCCTGTTAGCTGCCCGATCGCGGCCCGGACTTTGTCGCGAAGCTGGTCGCCCCATTCGGCATCGAACCCGAGTCCATCCGGGACGGGTGTCACACCTCGCGCGCGGTCGCTGTTCCAGTATTCCGCTATTTGAATGGCCTGCGGTTTGACGAATCGCACGGTGCCCGTCATGGCTTGGCTGCATGGTCCGCCACCGAAACCCTCCATATCGCTTACCTGGTCATAGCGGATGCCGTCGACGTGGTATTCGTTGATGCAAAACACGGCGTTGTCGATTAGGAACTGCCGGATGTCCTGATTCCAATACGCGAAGACGCGACCGCCAACATAGGTCTGTTCGGTGAAGTAAAGACTGAGATTCTCGTCGGTCGTGGACTGGAAGTCGAAGAAGTTGAGACACTGAGGATCGAAGCCCCCTGGCGAACCAGCGTGGTTGTACACCAGGTCAAAAAAAACCGCGATGCCGTTGAGGTGCAGAACATCGATGAGGCACTTGAGCTGGTTAGGACCAGGGGTCAACTGGTCGAGCGTCAGGGGCCTCTGCCCCTGGGCGGCGAGCAGTGCATTGGCCTTGACAAGGTAGCGGGCGAGATCTTGCGCATCGCTGACCTCATATGCCATTTCGGGCGAATAATAATCGAGGTTGTTGTAGCCGAGGCTGGTCTCGGTCGGGAACTCCTGAATCGGAAGGAG
Organism: Acidobacteriota bacterium; assembly: GCA_003223115.1. Classification (GTDB taxonomy): domain Bacteria; phylum Acidobacteriota; class Terriglobia; order Bryobacterales; family Bryobacteraceae; genus QHXW01. The sequence continues at coordinate 755 of QHXW01000226.1, read as the reverse complement.
TTGGACGGCGTTGATGCCCAGTCCACGGAGGTATTCGACGCGATCGAGGACGTCAAGGAATCGGCCTATCTGGCTTCGTTGATCCCGGCCCGCGGCGTCCACTCGATAGAACGCGCCCACGTGGAGTTGGTACAAGGTGTAGTCGTTGAAGGCGGGCGGGCCAAAACCCTGGTCGTGCCAGGGGAAAGTGGCTGGGGAGCGGACGATACAATCGCAGTTGGGGTACGGAGGGTTGAAGCCGAGAGCACGGGCGCGCGGATCGCGCTTGAGGCCAGAGCCCGCATTACCCACCACCCAGAAGCGGTACGGATCGCCTTCGCCGAGACCAGGAAGAAACGCGGCCCAGGTGTGGTCACCCAGGCTGAAAAGCTGATCGGAGGCGGATGGAGCGAACCCTGTCACTTGCGAAGCGGCAAGCGATGGGCCGGTGAGTACGTACATCTCCTGCGCGGCGGGTGCGAAGACGCGGAAGGTTACGCCACCGGGGACGAGATTGGCTCCGAACGGCGTGTTGCTATCGACGTTATTCGGTACGGTTGGCATCGGAGTATCTACGGTACTCCAGGTACGAACCAAATAAAAGCGAACTCGCCGGATTCAGGGAATCTCCCCGGTGATAAGACTGAAACTGAAATGCCTGCTATCGAAACAGCCCTACCGTCCACTTACGCGGTCCACAGACGGGGATCGAGGAAACTTGGAGCAGCGTTATCTGGTGTGTTATCCGCGTCCGGTGGACTGGCGCCTCCGTCTGG
>QHXW01000219.1 GCA_003223115.1 Acidobacteriota bacterium | reverse complement strand
CTGGCAAAGCGCTTTCGAATTGCTGCTGCAGAGTGCCATCCGCATGATCCGGCTGGCGGTGCCCTCAATGGCGCTGCGAGGCGCCGGCAGTATCGTGATACCCACGTCGGCATCGGTGAAAGAGCCAATTCCGAATCTCGCGCTTTCGAACGTGCTTCGAGCGTCGGTGGCGGCGCTGTCGAAAACGCTTGCAGTTGAGCTGGCTCCTCAACATATTCGGGTGAACCATCTGATTCCGGGCCGCATTGCGACCGATCGAGTACGCGAGTTGGATGAGATCAACAGCAAGAAGCTCGGCATTACGGTCGAGGAGCAGCAAAAACGGGCGGCCAGTGCCATTCCGCTGGGGCGCTACGGTGATCCCGATGAGTTCGGCCGCGCAGCGGTGTTCCTGTTTTCGGACGCCGCAAACTACATCACGGGCGCAACTTTGCAAGTAGATGGCGGGTTGATCCGCTCCGTGCTCTAAGACGGGCGCGTTAAGCCGGTTTATCCAGGAAAGAGAAGCTGTCATGGCGCTGGGAGTAAAAACGCAGGACCTCCGCAAGATCTACAATTCGCCACCGCCAATGGCCGGCGCAGCTGGCCTGAATCGGTTTTACCGAAAAGCCGTGAGCTGAAATCGACACACGGGGAAGGTACCGTACGCAATTGGGAATCCAGCATTGACCACGCCGTTCGTTCGCACAATCCGGCTGGTAGCCTCTGTGGCGCTGATCGCCGCCATCATCCTCGTGTATTTTGCGAGTGATGCCGCCGAACACGACTACGACTGTCGGAATAACACTGTTGCTGGCGATTCTGGGCATTGCTACTCAATGGGGCCTCGCGGAGTCCGTTGTGGCTTCAATCGCAGCGGCGCTGGGATTCAACTACTTCTTCCTGCCGCCGGTCGGGACATTCAACATCGCCGAGACGCATCCCGCAAGATCGAGAATCACACCGCATCAGTGGCGCTCGGCTACTTCGCACATACTTTCAACAAGATTCACCGCACGTTGCGCGTAACGCCTGCGATGGCCGCTGGCGTGACGGATCGGCTCCTCAGAGCGGAGGGCGGAAAGAACCGCGTAAACTCTGGGGGTGGTGAAGATCGCACGAGTCGCATTTAATTCGAGGATGATAATCGTTGTGCAGAATATCCACCCGTTGGGTTTTCTTTTGATCGCCACCACACTTGAAGTCAGCGGAGATGCCCTCGTCAGAATGGCGATTTACAAGCATGTGGGGTTGACTCGGATAGCGCTTGTGGTGATTGGCGCGACCCTTCTACTAGGGTACGGATTTGCCGTCAATCTTGCTCCGCTGGAGTTCGGACAGGTGGTCGGGCTCTATATCGCTACTCTGTTTATCGTCTGGCAGGTAATTAATCTGATCGCCTTCCGAACGTTCCCGAATCTGCCTATTGTGCTGGGAGGGACGCTCATAATCGCAGGCGGTTTGATTGTGACGTTCTGGAGACCAGAATTTTCAAAGTAGCCCACTACCGGAAGGCACCATACCCAATTAGGATTCCACATTGACCACGCCGCTGGTTCGTACAATCCGCCTGGTAGCCTCAGTGGCGCTGATCGCCGCTGTCATCTTTGTGTATTTCAGGGTAATGGCGGCGAACACGACTACGACCGTGGCTTTAACGCTGTTGCTGGCTATCCTGGGGATTGCGACGCAATGGGGATTGACGGAGTCCATTGTGGCTTCGATTGCAGCCGCGCTGGGATTTAACTACTTCTTCCTCCCGCCGGTTGGAACATTCACCATCTCCGACACGCAGAATTGGGTCGCATTCGGCGCCTTTCTGGTTACCGCGATCACAGCCAGCCAGCTCTCTGTACGGGCCAAACGACGTACCGCGGAGGCGATCTCCCGGCGGCGGGAAGTAGAGCGGCTGTATGCGCTGGGTCAGGCCATGTTGCTGAGCGGGAATGTCCGCAGCACCGCTCGGGACGCGGTCAACAGCATTATTCGCACATTCGAAATTCCCGCTGTGGTGTTCTTCAGCAAGGCTGACAACGAATTCTTCCGCTCAGATACGCAGCAGACTCAGACAATTTCTGACGAGTTACTGCGCGGCATCGCAGATCGGGGCGAGCCATTAATCGACCGTGAGCGCCAGATTGCGGTCATTCCTATCGGCTTAGGTGGGCTGGCGATCGGCAGTCTCGGATTTGTTGGCAGCACACTTTCCGCCGAAGCTCTGAATGCGCTGGCCTATCTGGTGGCGATCGGGATAGAGCGGGCACGCTCGCTCGAGCAGGCCAGCAAGGTTGAGGGGGCGCGGCAAAGCGAGGTTCTGAAAGCCACGCTGCTCGATGCGCTGGCACACGATCTGAAAACGCCGCTTACGTCCATCAAAGGCGCTGTGACGCACCTGATCACAAAGCAGCGCGATCCGGAAGAGGCAGAACTACTGGCCATCGTCAACGAAGAAGCCGATCGGTTGAACCGTCTGGTGGTTGAGGTTCTGGAGATGGCCCGGATTGAGGCCGCGAAATTGCATCCCGACCGGGCGCCGCATCGGATCGACGATATCATCTCGGCATCGCTAAGAACACAAGAAGAACTACTGAAGGACCGGAATGTGGAGCTACGGATGCCCGAGTCTCTTCCGGCCGCGGAGGTGGACTTCGAGTTCATTCAACAAGTGATGAAGCAGCTTCTGGACAACGCGGTGAGATACTCGCCGCCGGGTTCACCACTCGCGATTTCCGCAAGTCTGGCGGGCGAAAAAATCGTGATTCACGTTGAAGATCGCGGCCGCGGCATCGCAGAAAACGAGCAATCCAGAATTTTCGAAAAGTTTTATCGCGGGCTTGCATCGCGGGACGAAGTGCAGGGCACAGGCCTGGGTCTGGCCATCGCGAAGGGCATCATTGAGGCGCACGGCGGGAAGATCTGGGTGACGAGCGAGCCCGGTAAAGGATCGGTGTTCAGCTTCGCTTTGCCTGTCCATAAAGGAGAGCTGGTGCGGTGAGCGGAGCGAAAATTCTGGTAGTGGATGATGAGCCGCAGATTCGCCGCATGATGCGCGCGACCCTTACCGGAAGCGGCCACCAGGTGGACGAGGCCCGCACCGGAGAAGAAGCGCTGGAGAAATTTCGTGCTTTCCTGCCGGACCTGGTCCTTCTGGACTTGAATATGCCAGGTATGGGGGGCCTGGAAGCTTGCCGGGCAATGCGCGTTGGATCGGATGTGCCGATTATTATTTTGACCGTGCGCAACGCCGAAAAGGAAAAAGTGGAAGCGCTGGATGCCGGCGCTGATGATTACGTGTCCAAGCCGTTCGGTATGCAGGAGCTGCTGGCGCGGATACGAGCTGCTCTGCGGAGGACGCCCAGCTCTGCCGAAAGCGGGCCGCACCGGTTCGACTCCAAAGACTTGGAAATCGATTTTGATAATCGCCGGGTGCGCGTGAACGAAAAAAACGTCCGGTTGACACCCAAAGAATTCGACTTGCTTCGTCACCTGGTCTCGCGTGGAGGAAGGCCCGTGCCTCACCGGGAGCTTTTACAGGCGGTTTGGGGGCCTGATTATGGTGACGAAACCGACTACCTTCGCGTGTTTATCAACCATCTCCGAAAGAAAATCGAGCCCGATCCCGCACGGCCCAAATATGTTTTGACAGAGCCCTGGGTCGGATACCGGTTTGCTACACCAGGAGAGCGGTAAGGAATTTTCAATCCTTTCTTAACAACTTCTTAAGCTCTTTCCGCTTACTCTGATCGTGATGGCGGACACCAACAATTCCGCAACACGCGCTGGCGAGTCAATTTTCCCAGTCAGCGAACTCACCGTGTGCCGGTTTGCGGATTTCCGCAGCAAACCAGGGGAATTTCGCGTATTCCTGCCGTACACATCGCCGCGCCTCACGAGGGCGGCGCTTGCGATGATTGGTGGATTAACCCGAAATCTCAGTGCGCGCGTCACGCTATTTGCCGTCCACATCGTGCCGTTTCCGCTGCCGTTGGACTGCTCGGACGTCACCCCGGGCTTTCTCACGCGACAGCTCATGGGTGCGGCGCAGGAAATGGGCGCTCCCGTGAACGTGGAACTAGTGCTCGCCAGAGACCGCGATGCCGGGCTGAAGCAAATCATCCCGCCGGGATCTTTGGTGGTCGTGGCTGCAAGGAAACGCTGGTGGCCGACGGCGGAAAAGAAGTTGGCGCAGTCGCTGTTAAAGGCTGGGTACTCTGTCGCCCTAGTGCATGTATGAGAGGACCCAATGCTGGATATTTTGTTCGTCTCAATTGCCGTGCTGTTCTTTTTTGTGAGTTGGGCTTACGTGCGGGCGTGTGACCGTTTGTAGAGGGACTATGGATTATTGGATTGCGGCTGTCATTTCACTGGCTCTCGCGGTGTACCTCGTGTACGCCCTGTTGCGGCCCGAACGTTTTTAGAGGGCGCTTTGTATGACTTCGAATGGACTTCTCCAGATTACGGTTTTCTTTCTGCTGGTGCTCGCGCTGACTAAGCCGATGGGCGCCTTCATGACGCACATCTTCGAAGGTAAACGCACCTGGCTGCATCCGGCGCTGCGCCCGCTCGAACGTCTTATTTACAAACTTTGCGGTATACAGGAAGACCAGGAGCACCGCTGGACCGGATACGCAGCTTCTTTATTGATGTTCAGCCTGGCGAGCCTGGTGCTGACGTATCTCATCCAGCGAATGCAAGGTTTTCTGCCGTTCAATCCGCAAGGATTCGGAACTGCCCATGCCGCTCAGGGTGCAACCGCTATGACGCCTGACCTGGCGTTCAATACCGCTGTCAGCTTTACTACCAATACCAACTGGCAAGCCTACACCCCGGAAACCACGATGAGCTATCTGACGCAGATGGTTGGGCTGGCCACGCACAATTTCTTCTCGGCTGCCGCCGGTATCGCCATAGCTATTGCGCTGATTCGCGGCTTCGCACGGCACACCACTGAAACAATTGGCAATTTCTGGGTGGATGTGGTGCGCGCCACGGTTTACGTTCTGCTGCCGTTGTCGGTAGTGATCGCGCTGTTCTTCGTGTCTCAGGGTGTAATCCAGAATTTCGCATCATACACCAAAGCAACTACGCTCGAGGGTGCGGTACAGACGATCGCTCAGGGTCCGGTTGCCTCCCAGGAGGCCATCAAGATACTGGGCACCAATGGCGGTGGTTTTTTCAACGGCAATTCCGCTCATCCATTCGAAAACCCGACGCCGATCTCGAACTTCATTCAGTTACTTTCCATCTTCATAATTCCCGCGGGCCTGACTTACACGTTCGGCAAGATGGTGAAAGATACGCGGCAAGGCTGGGCGCTGTTCGCAGCCATGAGTGTGCTGTTTGTGGCAGGTGTTTTGGTCGCCTACCCCGGGGAGCAGTCCGGCAATCCGATTCTCGCTTCGCTGGGCATTGAAAATCACCCGACCGCAACCCAACCGGGCGGCAACATGGAAGGCAAGGAAGTACGTTCTGGAATCGCTAATTCGGCCCTATTTGCGACCGTAACCACTGATGCGAGCTGCGGCGCGGTCAATAGCATGCATGACAGCTTCACGCCCCTGGGCGGACTGGTGCCGTTGGTGAACATCGAACTGGGCGAAGTGGTGTTCGGTGGGGTTGGCGCCGGGCTTTATGGGATGCTGATGTTCGCCATTCTGGCCGTGTTCATAGCCGGGCTAATGGTAGGAAGAACGCCCGAATATTTGGGCAAAAAAATCGAGCAGAAGGAAGTCAAAATGGTCATGCTCGCCGTGCTAGTCCTGGCTGCCAGCATCCTGCTGTTCTCCGGCGCCGGTGCGGTAATCCAATTCGCCAAAAATAGCTGGATCAATCCGACCGGCCCGGCAACCGCGAATCTCAACAATAACGGCCCGCATGGTCTTTCGGAGATCCTGTACGCCTACAGCAGCGGCACCGGCAACAACGGCAGTGCGTTGGCTGGCCTAAGTGCTAATACGCCCTGGTATAACCTCACAATCGGCCTGGCCATGCTGATCGGCCGCTTCCTCATGATCATTCCGCTGCTGGCGGTAGCCGGAAGCCTGGCGCAAAAAAGAATTGTGCCTGCATCAGCGGGGACGCTGCCCACACACGGCGCGCTATTCGTGGGACTCCTGGTGGGTGTCGTGGTGATTGTGAGCGCGCTGACCTTCTTTCCCGCGCTGACGCTCGGTCCTGTGGTCGAGCACTTTCTAATGATGCGGCACCAGCTTTTCGCATTGCTGTTAATTCCGGTGTGGAGTTAATGATGCTCGTCGAGAGTCAAAGCCCGACTGTGAATATACTGCCTAGCAAGCGGCGGCGTGCGCGTCCACTGTTTGATCCGCCGATCGTCAAGCGCGCCATCTGGGATTCATTCGTCAAGCTGAACCCCATCACCATGATGAAGAACCCCGTTATGTTCGTGGTGGAAGTTGGTGCCGCGCTTACCACGGCTTACATGATTCGCGACTGGAGAGCCGGAACTACCGATCTCGGTTTTACGTTTCAGATCACTCTGTGGCTTTGGTTCACGGTGCTATTCGCCAATTTCGCCGAAGCCATGGCCGAAGGGCGCGGTAAAGCGCAAGCCGATACCCTGCGCAAGACTAAGAGCGATACCATCGGCCACCGGCTAAAAAACGGCGACAAAATCGAAGACGTTGCTGCCAGCCGGCTTCGGCAAGGCGATGTCGTAATTTGCCACCCGGGAGACATCATTCCAGGCGACGGCGAGGTCTTTGAGGGAATAGCCAGCGTGGATGAGTCCGCGATTACTGGCGAGAGTGCGCCCGTGATCCGCGAATCCGGAGGGGACCGTAGCGCGGTCACCGGCGGGACCAAAGTGCTGTCGGACTGGATCAAGATCCGTATCACGTCGAATCCGGGCGAAACGTTTCTGGATCGCATGATCGCCCTGGTGGAAGGCGCACAGCGGCAAAAAACGCCGAACGAAATCGCACTCAATATCGTGATTGCCGGCCTGACGTTGATATTTCTGTTGGCCGTGGTGACGCTCCATCCGTTCGCCCGGTACAGCGTGAACTCCGCGGGGGCGGGGCAGGTACCGAGCATAGCGGTGCTCATCTCGTTGCTGGTGTGTCTGATTCCCACCACCATCGGCGGCCTACTTTCGGCCATTGGCATCGCCGGCATGGACCGCGTTATGCAACATAACGTCCTGGCTATGAGCGGCAAGGCAGTGGAAGCGGCGGGCGATGTCAACACGCTGCTGCTCGATAAGACCGGCACCATCACGCTGGGTAACCGCCAGGCTGTGGAATTCATTCCAGTGGATGCGATATCGGAAGCCGACCTGGCCGACGCAGCGCAGCTTTCGAGCTTAGCCGATGAGACACCCGAGGGGCGTTCCATCGTGATCCTGGCCAAAGAAAAGTATCAGCTTCGAGGCCGGGAGGTTTCCGAGCACGAAGCCAAGTTTATTCCTTTCTCCGCGCAGACCCGCATGAGCGGGGTGGATCTGGACTACCGGAGTGTCCGTAAGGGCGCAACTGACGCGGTCATTGAGTTCGTACGCGAGCATGGTGGAGCCGTACCGTCTCGCCTCACTGAGATCACGGACCATATTTCGCGCTCGGGGGGGACGCCTCTGGTGGTAGCCGATGGATCAAAGATCCTGGGCGCCATTCATTTGAGGGACGTGGTGAAAGGCGGCATGCGCGAGCGCTTCGATCAGCTCCGAGCCATCGGTATTCGCACCATCATGATCACGGGCGACAATCCGCTCACTGCGGCGGCCATCGCATCAGAAGCGGGCGTGGACGATTTTCTGGCGCAGGCCACTCCCAAACAGAAGATGGACCTGATCAAGAAGGAACAGGCGGGCGGGCGGCTTGTCGCCATGACCGGCGATGGAACCAACGATGCGCCGGCTCTGGCGCAAGCCGATGTCGGCGTAGCCATGAATACGGGAACCATGGCTGCCAAAGAAGCGGGCAATATGGTGGATCTGGACAGCAATCCCACCAAGCTCATCGAGGTGGTGGCCATCGGTAAACAACTGCTGATGACCCGCGGTGCGCTGACGACATTTTCAATTGCCAACGATGTCGCCAAATATTTCGCGATTTTGCCGGCCATGTTTTCGGTGACCTACCCGGCCATTGCGGCGCTGAATGTGATGCGTCTGCACAGTCCGGAAAGTGCCGTGCTGGCGGCGGTGATCTTCAACGCTCTGATCATCATTGCTCTTATTCCGCTGGCTCTGCGTGGTGTGTCGTACGAACCCATGAGCGCGGCGGCGCTGTTGCGGCGGAATATTGTGGTTTATGGTGTTGGCGGCATCATCGCGCCATTTCCAGGAATCTGGGTTATCGACCGGCTTCTGGGATGGTTTCGCCTGGCATAGAGGAGGAAGAATATGTGGAACCAACTTTTGCCTTCAGTTCGAATGACGCTGGTGCTGAGTGTGCTGACGGGGTTGCTTTATCCCGCGCTCGTCACGGGCATCGCGAAGGCAATCTTTCCCAGCCAGGCCAACGGCAGCCTGATCCAGGTGAACGGAAAGGTGATCGGGTCGGAGCTGATCGGCCAGAAGTTCTCAAAGCCGGAATATTTCCAGGGCCGACCTTCCTCAGCCGGTGACGGCTATGATGCGGCGAGTTCCGGCGGGTCGAATCTTGGTCCGACCAACCAGAAACTGATCGACCGTATCAAAGCGGATGCGGACAAGTTCCACATAGAGAACCCGGATTTCACCGGCCCCATTCCCGCGGACTTGTTAACCACATCCGCGAGCGGCTTGGATCCAGACCTCAGTCCCGCGTCTGCGGATGCGCAGATCGCCAGGGTGGCTCGCACGCGTCGCGTTTCTCCCGACGAGATCCGGCGGCTCGTCGAAACGCACATTGAAACGCGTCAGCTTGGTTTTCTGGGTGAACCGCGAGTGAACGTGCTGAAGCTCAATATGGCGCTGGACGACAAATACCGGCTGGATCCAGATAGTGGCTGGTAATGTATTAGCTGTATGCGCGCTCCACGTCCGACTCCGGAGGAGCTTCTTCGGCGCGTCGAAGCCGAAGAGGAGCAGGCACGCCGCGGACGGCTCAAAATCCTGCTCGGATACGCTTCACGCGTGGGTAAATCATTCCGCATGCTAGACGAAGGCCGGCGGCGCAAGCAGCGAGGCCAGGACGTAGTGATTGGGTCGATTCAGGCCAAGCTGGGACCAGACGTAGAGCGAATGGTCGAAACTCTCGAAATCATTCCGGGCTTAAAAGTTCGAATCGATGGAAAAGATGATGAGGTGCTCGATGTTGTTTCCATTCTGAGGCGGAATCCTCAAGTCTGCCTGGTTGATGAACTGGCCCATGACAACCCGCCTGGCGGCCGTCATCCCAAACGCTGGCAGGATGTCAAGGAGCTTCTGGATAACGGCATCACTGTGGTAACCGCCGTGAACCTGCAGCATATTGCCGAGCATCAGGATGCGGTTGAGAAGATCACCGGAAAACGCGCGCTGCAGACGGTGCCCGAAGCATTCATTCGCGCAGCCGACGAGATCGTCATTGTAGATGCACCGCCCGAAGCGTTGCAACAGCGCGAGCCCGGAAGTGCCGCGAATACGCGCCGGCTTTCCGAGTTGCGCGAACTGGCTCTGCTGCTTGTGGCGGAAGTGGTGGATGATCAACTGCAGCAATCGCTCGAGAGCCGTGGCGTCTCGACTTTTCTCGGCAGCCAGGAGAGGATCCTGGTCTGCATCACGCCGCGCAGTAACACTAAGCGCATGCTGGACAGTGGCCATCGTATTGCGGAACGTTTTCATTGTGATTTTCTTGCCGTATATGTCCGGCAAAAAGGGCTGGGTGAGGCCGATGAAAGCCAGGTGGAGAGCCATCTCAAGCTAGCGCGCGAGCTGGGCGCTCAGGTAAATATTCTGGCGGCAACTGATCCGGCCGCGGCGATTCTTGAATTCGCCCGCGCGCAGGCCGTGACGCAAGTGTTTGTGGGCCACAGCCTGAGGAAGCGTTGGCGTGAGCTGCTCTTCGACAATCCAGTGGACCGATTGATTCAGTCGGCCGAGAACATGGATTTACGGATATTTCCTCATCCTGACCCTGCACTGGAGCCTCAATTCGAGCCGCACCGCGAACCCGATTTTCAATCTGGACCTCGTCGGGCATCGTCATGACAACAATTCCCCGAAAAGGCAGGCTCAAGATTTTTCTGGGATATGCTCCGGGTGTGGGCAAGACTTACCAGATGTTGGATGAGGGCGAGGAACTTCGCCGGAAAGGCATGGACGTGGTGATTGGCTATTTCGAACCGCACGGCCGCAAAGACACCATCGCCAAAACCGAAGGGATGGAGTTCATCCCGCGCCGTAACGTGGAATATCGTGGAGCCATACTTGAGGAGATGGACCTCGCGGGGATCCTGCGGCGGAAGTCACAGGTGTGCCTGGTCGACGAGCTGGCGCATACCAATGTCCCAGGGTCTGAACAAGCCAAGCGCTGGGAGGACGTGCAAATGCTGCTCGACGCTGGAATCAATGTACTGACCTCCCTCAATGTCCAGCATCTGGAAAGTCTGAACGATCAGATCTGGCAAATGACCGGCGTGCGGGTACGCGAAACTCTGCCTGACTGGGTAGTGGACCAGGCCGATGAGATCGTCGTGGTGGATGTCACGCCGCGCGCTTTGCGGCATCGTCTCGAAAGAGGGGTAGTTTATTCACACGACAAGGCGGAGAAGGCGCTGGAGAATTTCTTTACCGAGCAGAATCTCTGCGCGTTGCGGGGGGTTGCCATGCGGTACGTGGCGCACGAGATTGAAGAAAAGCTATTGGTAGAGGAAGCTCACAAGTCCGCCACTGAATCGTCGGCGCATGCAGATCACGAAGCCGCCCTACGCAAGGAACGCCTTCTGATTTGCATTGATGAGCGTCCCTCCGCCGCCGCCATGTTGATCCGCCGTGGCCGGAGAGTGGCGGATTACCTGAGAGCAGACTGTATCGCCGTGTACGTCAGTCCCGATGCGGGGCTGGCTCATCTTTCACAGGATGAGCGAGACGCTGTGGAAAAACATCTGGGATTCGGGCGCAATCTCCGCATCGACACAAACGTGATTGAAGGCCGCGATGTCGCGGTGACTCTGGTGCAGTTCGCGCGCGCGCACCAAGCCACTCAAATCTTGATGGGACGCAGTGCCTCTAACGGTGGGAAACGGCGACGCGGCGGCAGCACGTTACAGCGGGTCGTGCGGTTGGCTCAGGACATTGAGATCACAATCGTGGCCGAGCGCCGCAGGTAAGAGCCAGCACTCGATATTGAGATGAGAAGAGCGTTCCTATTTCAGCGGCACCCAAACTTCCATAGACGTGAGCCCGCGGTTGGCCCAGGCGTAATAAGGAATGAACGTCAGCTCGATCGGCTTGGTTGCTGATCGCGAAACCTTCGCCGCAATCTGATACAGCGGCTCGTTTTCGAGCGGCTTTTCTGCAGCGCGTCCGGTATGCTGGAGCACCATCACGCCATCCAGCAGATCGCGCCGGAATTCCTGCTTGAACGGCTCGGCAGGGCGCGTGAGCTCCATATCGAACAAAGAAACCGACACCGCTTGCTGGTCGGGCGATTCGAGGCAGTAAATCAGCGGGCCGCGCATCACGGCGACTCGCCCCGTATTTTCACGCACCAAGGAATTGGCGGCCATTAACCGGGGTGTCATGTCAAACCTGACAGTAATCTGGTCATCTGCCTGCCAGGTCCGCCGCATCTCGAAATAACGTCCCGCCTCAGCGGTTCCGGGCGCTGGCCGGCCGTTGACTGTCACCTGGGCCGGGCGCGCCCATTCGGGAATACGCACGAAGATGCTGAACACAGCCGTCTTGCCGGGTGTTACGGCGATGTCCACCGTGTTGCCCCAGGGAAATTCGGTTTTTTGGTCCAGCTTCACTCCAGTGCCGTCCTCGAGATGCCAATCGAGATGCGAGTTGTTGTAAAAATTGACGTACACACCTTTGGGGCCGGTGCTGTAAAAATAACCCGGCAGCGATGCCAGAATGCGCTCGAGGTTCGGCGGGCAACAGGTGGTGTCGTACCATTCATTGCGAATTTTTTCGCCAGTGGATTCGAGCGGATTGCGATAGCAATCGAGTGTGCCCGAAAGCGACATGCCGGAGTTGATCCCGTTGTAGAGCGCGCGCTCGATCACATCGGCGAAGCGTGATTCGCCGGTTACAGCCAGCAGGCGCCAGTTCCACATCATGTTGCCGATGGCAGCGCAGCTTTCGCCGTATGCCTGCGCGTTCGGAAGCTCAAAAGGCTCACCAATCGATTCACCAGCTGCCCGCGAGCCCACACCACCTGTGATGTACATCTTGCGGTTCACCAGGTCAGTCCATAATTTCCGCAGAGTCTCCAAGTAGGCGGGATCGCCGGTTTCGGAATAATAATCCGTTGCGCCGCACGACGCATACATTGCGCGAACCGCGTGACCTTCAAATTGTTTTCGTGAGGTGAACGGAATGCCGCTGAACATGTAGTTCACCTGGGCGTCTGTGAGGTGCAGCCGTTCTTTCTCGACACCGCTCAGCAGATATCCGGCAAAGTCGAGATAGCGCCGGTCGCCTGTGGTGCGGTAGAGCTCGACCAATGCCATCTCCAATTCCGGGTGGCCGGTGAGCGCGGGCCGCTTGGTGGGTCCGAAATTCTCCACCATGTAATTGGCGAAGCGGATGCCGATGTCCAGCAGATTGCGGTTTCCGGTTGCCCGGTAATAGGCGATTCCCGCCTGCAGCAGATGACCCAGGCAATACAATTCGTGCGACCGGTACATTTCGGTGAAGCGCTTGTCCTTACGGTCCTCCACGTAATAAGTATTGAGATAGCCGCTTGCTTCCTGCGCGGCCGCGATGATTGTGGTCAGCCGATCGATATTTGCGCGCAAATCCGGACGGTCTCCCGATTCCAGCACAAACGCGGCGGCTTCCATCCACTTGTAAAGGTCGGAATCGGTGTAGAGCGGTCCACGGCGGTCGGCCTGTTTCTGCCCGGACAAGCGCAGGAAATTATCAACAATGCCATGCTGCTCCAGTTCTTCGAGCATAGTCGGAATGCTGCGCTCGACATTGGTGCGCATGCGGGGTGACCAGAATCCATCACCCATTTGCACGGCGTGAATCGGGACGGTATGCAACGTGGCGTGAGGAGAATGATCCACATCAATGACGCCCTGGGAGCGCCAGGCGTCAGAATTCGATTGAGCGAAGGCCGCGATCACGGCAAGGAAAAAGAAAACGCAGGCTCGCATAGATAGAAGACAGCCGTGGAACAAGCGTCGAATTTTAATATATCAGGCAGTGGTGAAGGACGGCTTGGCCGCGGGCCCGGGCGACATCTGTTGAACTCAGGCGTCCATTTCGTAAGCCAGCGTCAGCCAGCGCTTCACTTCATCGTCGATATCTTTTGTGCTGGTGATCTCGATGCGGCGCGTGACCGGTCTTTTTTGACGAAACCGCCGGTGTCGATGAGACGATTCGGCGTTTTCCTGTCTTTCAGGGCCAAGCCGAAATCGATGCGCGTCCGCGTGGTGGGTTTGATCTGGGCAAAAACGTGGTTGCGATACAAAGGGACGATGGTCTGGCACGGGCAGACTTTAACGTCATCGCCTAGACTCCGCCCCAGTTTGAGCAGCGCGTCGTAAATTGGGACGCAAGCCGGCTTTGGATCCCGAGAACATTGTTTCGACGTATTGTTCGGCATTGCGCAGGTAAGTGTCAGGGTCGGAATCGTCACTCTTTCCAACGGACTGCTCCGCAATCCACCATGAGTAATTCATGCCGAGTCCGTGCTTGGCTTTGAGCCAGGCGCGCCGTTCTTTTTCCGTTGCCGGGCCCTTCTTGGTCACGAGTTCCACCCATTCCTCGAGTGTCCGGCCGGTCCTCTGTTTCATACCGGCGATGGTGGATCGCATCATGGCCAGGCTCGAATGCACGTCGTAGCCGTATTTTTTCTTGTCTGCGCGGGCATAACTTTCCCTCCTGTTCGCCGACAAGTTCTATAGTCAGCGGTCTACTCGAGCCCGGCCTGCTTGAGCGCTCCTCGAATGATATTCTCAGGCACCGCGCCGTGAAAATGACATACAACGGTGCCCTCGCGATTCACCACCACGAGCGTCGGGATGCTGTGAACACCGTAGAGTTTGTGCACGGCGTGCTTGGGATCGGCCAGAGTTCGCAGCGTGAGATTGTGGTTTTGCAGGAAATTCCTGGCGGCGAAGCCCTTTTCGTCGTTGATGCCGAGCACCACCAGGCCGCGTCCTCCCATTTCAGTTTCGAGATTCGCCAGCGCCGGCAACTCATGCCGGCAAGGGCCGCACCAGCTTGCCCAAAAACTCATCAAGACGACTTTGCCCCGCAGGCTGTTGAGCGAGACCTCATCGCCCTCGAGTGACTTCAGTGTAAAGTCCGCAGCCGTTTTCCCACGCCAGTCAGCGGGTTTGAACGGCGTATCCAGAACCTGAACCAGTTTGACGCCGCGCGGCGGCTGGAATGTAAATAGATCATCGTCGGGACTCTGATCGGTGCGCGCCACGGTCCATTCGCGAGTGTCAATGGTGCTCACCTGCTGGTTCCGGACCGGGCGTTTACTTTTCAAAACAGTCTTGAGAACCAGATTTCGTTTGGGATCGATCCATAATTGTTCGACCGGCGAAACCTGAAAGCCGCCAGTGTCCAGCTTCAACTCAATCACCGCGCAGGAGATCTTCTGGCCGCCTACTTCAATCTCTTCATCCGGCAGAAGCTGGGCGGTCTTGCCCTCTTGGGCAATATTTTGAAATCGCGTTACAAGCTGAAAACGGGCCGTTACGACCGGATCTTCGTCCTCACTGTCCTCGGAAGGTTCAGCGTCCGCAGAGACATCGGATAGCGCACCATCTTCCTTGGTGTACTGCTTGTATTG
>QHXW01000223.1 GCA_003223115.1 Acidobacteriota bacterium | reverse complement strand
GATAAACAGCAGGACCACGACGCACTTGGCGAGTGTACCCATCTGGTTCCACAGCGACCGGGGGTCCCAGCCTACCGTGGTCGTCTCCTGCAGCAACAAAAACGACCAAACCTGCAATTGTAAGAACATTGTTCCTTTCTCTCCTGCGCGAAAATTGTCTTGTTAGCGTTCAGCCTGCTTTCGGCTGCAGACGCTCGGCGCCTGCGAGCCGTCAAACCCACCTGTCTTACTGACTCAATGTGAAATTCACATCAATCACCGTCGCCACTTCGACTGGTTCGCCGTTAAGTAGCGTCGGCCTGTACAACCACTGTTTCACCGCTTCCTCAGCCGACGGCACCAGAAGCGGATGGCCGCTGATCAGCGTCAGGTTCTGGATGGTGCCGTCCTTGCCGATGAGTGCGTTAAACCGCACCGTCCCCTGAATGCGAGCCTGCTTCGCCAGCGGAGGATAAACCGGCTTGGGCTGGCGGATCAGATTCGCCGCCTGAACCTGACCGCCCACACGAATGCGGGTGGGCGCCTTCTTCTGTTCCACCGGAGGCGGTGGCGGTGGCGGAGCCGCTGTCGGGACCGAACCGATGATGCCGCCGATCACCCCGCCGGGCGTACCGCCTGGCACGCCACCCGGAACACCACCTACCACGCCGGCGCTGGCGGAAGGCGGAGGAAGCTCTTCTTCCTTAATCATGGCGATGTTTTTCGGAATGGTCTTAGGCGCCATCAAGCGCCCGGCATCGAACTGGCGAGGAATGATCTTCACCATCTTCACCGGAACGGCCGCGGGCGGAGGTGGAGGCGGCGGTGGTGGTGGAGGCGCCACGAACATGGCGGTCAATTGCGTCCTGGGTAGCACATCGAAATAGATCATGGGGAGCAAAACCGCTACCGACAGCGCCAGAATCTGGGCGAAGAACGAGATCATCACCGTCCAGACCCGATTCGTTTTGCCAACGCCCTCTACAAATGTTTGTTCGAACATAACGCCTCGCTGTTCTAATTTCTTCGGCCGCGCCCTACTTGCCGCGCGGCCGCCAAATTTTTACTTCATCGCCCGCATGGATCCTTTACCCGCGGACTCCTTACCTGTGCTCGCTCGCGCGGGAGCTGCAACTGCTGCTGATCTTTTTCGCTTGTCAAACCAGTCGTGCCAGAACAGTACGATCGGACTGGCGATGAACACCGATGAGTACGTGCCGATGATGATCCCCACCACTAGAGCGAATGAGAACCCGTGCAACACGGCCCCGCCGAACAGAAACAAAGCCAGCACCGTTAGAAACGTCAGTCCCGAAGTCATCACGGTCCGGCTCAGCGTTTGGTTCACGCTTCTGTTGATCAATTGTTCGAGCGGCTCACGGCGCGAGAGCTTCAAGTTCTCTCGAATGCGATCGAAAATGACGATGGTGTCATTCATGGAATAACCGACCAGCGTTAACAGCGCCGCGATCACCGTAAGCGTGATCTCCTTGTCGAAAAGGGAAAAGAAACCGATCGTAATGATCGTGTCGTGAAACACGGCCACCACGGCCGCCACACCATAGATCCATTCAAAACGAAACGCTATATATACCAACATTCCTCCGAGTGCGGCAAGGGTGGCCCAGATGGCGCGCTGGCGCAAATCCGCCCCGACCTTGGGCCCGACCATTTCCACGCGGCGGACCGAAAATGGCGCGGTATAGCATTCCTGCTTGAGGGTGTTGATCACGGCCGGCGTCACGCCCGGAACCGAGGAGAGCTGGTCGAAACTGGTGATCAGTCCAGACCGCGGAGGCGTGTCGCGGAAATTGAGCATGTCCACTACCAGTTTTTGGAGCTGCGGCTCGGAGAGGGCCACACCGGCACGAGCCAGCGGATCCCGCAGGCGGCTTACCAGCGTCTCGTGGCCCGAGTTGTTGAAATCCAGTTTGCCGCTGGACGGCTGGCCGAAGGTGGCTTGCAGAGTTTGGATGATCGTGCGGCGATTCAGGTCGAGTTGCCGCTCGTCGGTCAGCTCCGTCCCGATCGCCACTTCGTTCGAGGTTGATTCGAAGTTCTGCACGGTCACTTCGCCCGATCCGCCTACTCTTTTAGACACCGCGGAACGAATTTCGTCAATTGGGGGCTTACCTGCAAACCGCACGGTCATCAAAGTGCCCCCCTTGAAGTCGATGCCATATTTCGGACCGCCTCTCCCAACCAGGCTTACAAGGCCCGCAACCGTCAGCACCAGCGAGGCGATGATGAAGTGCCACTTCCAACCTAGAAAATCAAAATTTGTGTTCTTGAATAATTCCATTGCCCAACCGTTAAAAGGGCCATACCAGTGCTTGTTATATTAGACACCAGGCCCGTTGAACTAGTTCCCTGTCCTGGGGCAGCCGCCGGCCCCGCACATACAGCCGCCGCCCCCACATAAATGTTGACAATGTTGACCGGGGCGTACAAAACCTAACACAAAACCCTCAAATACTCAAAGTCTTGAGTTGCCGCTGGTGCGCCAGTTCGTAATCGAAGATCACCTTCGAGACAAATACCGCGGTAAACACGTTGGCCAGAAGACCGATCACCAGCGTCACTGCGAATCCGCGTACCGGACCAGTACCGAACAAGAACAGAAACAGGCACGAAACAATCGTGGTCACGTGTGTGTCGACAATCGTCATCCAGGCTTTGCCGAAACCCGCATCCACTGCCGAAACGACGGCTTTGCCCGCCCGCAATTCTTCCCGGATACGTTCGAAGATCAGTACGTTCGAGTCCACCGCCATACCAACCGTCAGGATGACGCCGGCGATGCCGGGCAGCGTCAGGACGGCTTTGAAGTAAGCCAATAGCGCCAGCAGGATCACCGTGTTGAGAATCAAGGCCAGCACCGCGTTCACGCCCGCGCGTTTGTAGTAGATGAGCATGACCGCGATCACCGCCAGCAGTCCTACGACGCCCGCGACAAGACCCGCATGAATCGAATCGGCGCCGAGCGACGGTCCGACCGAACGCTCCTCCAGATAAACGATACTGGCCGGCAGCGAACCCGACCGCAGGACCAGCGAGAGATCGCTCGCTTCCTGCTCGCTTCCCAAATTCGTAATGCGGCCCTGGTCGCTGATCCTGCTCTGGATGGTGGCCACGCTGCGGATCTGGTTATCCAGCACCACGGCCAGCCGGTTTCCGATATTGGCTTCGGTAAAACGCGCGAAGCGCTTGGCGCCATCCTGGCTGAGCGTGAAGCTGGCCTCCCACTTCCGGAATTCATCCTGACCGGCTCGTGCGTTTCTCAGGTCGCGCCCCGTAACCACCGGTAGGCGGCTCACCAGGTACCAGCTTTCACCGTTACCCCCGCGCGCGGGCGAACGGGCCAACTTCGTGTTCAGCGGCAGCACGCCCCCATGTTTCGCCAGAGCTTCTTCCTGACTCTGAAAAGGTCCATCTTTGACCTCTACGATTTCGAGGACAGCCGCGGTGCCGATGATCTCCTTGACGCGCGCCGGGTCGTCGACGCCCGGCAACTGCACCAGAATGCGATAGTCGGTGTCGGTGCGCCCTTCCTGCTGCACCACGGGCTCGGTGAGACCCAGCGCGTTGATACGGTTACCGATGGTCTGAATGGAGCGTTCCACCGTGTCGCGCTTCAACTGCACCAGTTCCGATGGCCGCATGTTCAAGCGGTAATCGGTCGAGTTGAGCGCCGTGAGCACCCACGTGCCGAAACGTTCTGTCACCATGGCGCGCAAGTCGGTTGCTTTTTGCACGGGCACGCCTTTGATGGTGATCTGAATCGTATCGGCGGTGTCGACTGAGGCGGGTTCATTGCTTCCGATGGAGGCGAAATCGATCCGGGCCTTCTTCAACTCGTCTTTCAGCCGGTCGATGGTCGTCAGTGCTTCGGACTTGACCGCATCCTGCACTTGAACCTGCAGGATGAGATGGCTTCCACCTTTCAGATCCAGTCCCAGGTGGATTCTCTCGGCCACGTTGTCCTTGAGGCCGGTGAACGACTTTGGCAGGCCAATGATGCCGTAAATGCAGGCGAGGACCGTCAGCACGATGACGATCGTCTTACCTTTCAAATTCTTTTGCATGTGCTGCTGACCTTTTTATTAAGTTTATTAAGAATTGGTGATCTTTCCTACCGTTTGGCTTCCGCCGCCAGGCTCGAAACCGCGCTGCGGGCCACCTGGAGCTTCACATTGTCTGGTTTTACGCGCAGCACCAGCATGTCGTCTTCGAGGGCAACAATGGTTCCGACGATCCCTCCAGATGTGACCACCACCATCCCATTCTGGAGTTCCTTCAACATTTTTTGTTGCTGTTTCTTCTGCCGTTGCATCGGCATGAAAAGCAGGAAATAAAAGATTGCGAATATCAGGAGGATGGGCAAAAAGCCCACCAGCGGGTTGGAAGACTGCTGCTGAAGGAGCAGATTTAGAAACACTGATGGAACCAAAATGAGGACTATTCGTACGACCGAAACCGCCCGAGGACTATTCTACTTCGATCGGATCCGCCCGGACTGCCTTTAGATATTCGGGGAACCTACCTAATATGATAGCCTGCCTGATCTCCCCCATGATGTCAAGGTATCGCCTGAGATTGTGGTGCGTAGCCAGTACTGCGTATACGATTTCTCCGGCCTGATATAGATGACGCAGGTACGCCCGGCTATGGTTTCGACATGTGTAACAGCCGCAGCGTTCGTCAAGGGCCCGGTCGTCCTCCTTGTAGCGGGCACGTTTGATGATGATCCGGCCCAGTGAGGTGAACAGGCAGCCATTGCGGGCGTTGCGTGACGGCAACACGCAGTCCATCATGTCCACCCCGCGGGCTACGTACTCCGGCAGCTCCTCCGGCATCCCCACCCCCATGGCGTATCGCGGCCGGTTGGGCGGCAGAACCGGCTCGGTGGCCTCGACCATCTCCAGGCTCAGCGGCCGTGGCTCGCCGACTGAAAGACCGCCGATCGCGTACCCATCCGCATCGAGCGCCAAAAGCTCCTCGGCGCAGGTTCTTCTGAGATCCGCGAACATGGAGCCCTGCACAATGGGATAGAGAGACTGGCCGTTCGCGCCGTCCGCGGAGATTCCCCGATTATGTGTGAACGCTGTCCGCGCCCACCGGAGCGTGCGCTCCATTGAAACGCGCGCGTATGCATGGCTTACCGGATACTCGGGACACTCGTCCAGCACCATCATGATGTCGCTGCCCAGCGCCCGTTGAACGTCCACGACAGATTCCGGGGTGAAAACGTGCGTGTCCCCATCCAGGTGCGATTGAAAAACCACTCCATCGTCGGTAATCTTACGCAGGTGGCTCAAACTGAACACCTGATAGCCGCCCGAATCGGTCAGGATCGCCCGCGGCCAGGACATGAAGCGGTGCAGCCCGCCCAAGCGGCCGATCAGTTCGTGTCCCGGCCGAAGAAAAAGATGGTAGGTGTTCGCCAGCAGAACCTTGACATCGAGTTCCTGGGCCAGGTCGCGCTGCGTCAGTCCCTTGACGGTGGCTTGCGTTCCCACCGGCATGAACACCGGCGTCTCCACGGTTCCATGGGCGGTGTGCAGCAAACCCGCCCGCGCACGCGTGATGGGACACTGGGCCACGAGTTCAAACTGCGCCACCTTTACAAGGTAGGCGGGCCTGTGTGTCCATTGCAAACAAGCGGAGATTGCCGCCATAATCCAAGTCATGCTGCGCCTGCTTTATACAATCTGCGCATGGCTCCTGGTGACCCAGGCAACTTCCGCGCAAACCCCGTGGCGGTTGGTATGGAGTGACGAGTTCGAGGGCCCGGCAAACTCCGTGCCCGACCAGACGAAGTGGGCGTACGATACAGGAGCTACGGGTTGGGGAAACCAGGAACTTGAGAACTACACCAAGAGCCCGGACAATGCCAGCCTCGATGGCAACGGCAATCTCGTCATCCGCGCTGTGCGTACCGCGTCCGGGTACACGTCCGGGCGCCTCAAGACACAGGGCAAGTTCACGACGACGTACGGGAAAATCGAAGCGCGCATGAGGATTCCGTACGGCCAGGGCCTGTGGCCGGCCTTCTGGATGCTGGGTAGTGACATAGACGCTGTCGGCTGGCCCGGCTGTGGAGAGATCGACATCATGGAAAACATCGGCCGCGAGCCTTCCATTAACCATGGCAGCATGCACGCTCCCGGTTATTCGGGCGGCAATTCCATGACTGCGCTGTACACGCTCCCCAACGCGCAGAAGTTCTCTGACGGCTTTTACACTTTCTCAATTGTTTGGAGTCCGCAAGCCGTGGAATTTTTCGTAGACGGGAATTCCTACGAGAAAGTCACGCCGGCTTCGATTCCGCCCGGAACCAAATGGGTGTTCAATAAACCGTTTTTCCTGCTGCTCAACGTGGCCGTGGGCGGGAGTTGGCCGGGCTCTCCTGATGCGTCGACCCAGTTTCCACAGACCATGACGGTCGATTATGTTCGGGTCTATCAGGCGGCGGCGCCGCCCGCGATCAGCTCCAACGGCGTGGTAAACGCTGCCTCTTTTGGACCCGACATGGCTCCGGGAAGTTTGGCGAGCATCTTTGGCACCGAACTGGCCGATCTTACAACGTCAGCCCTGTTCGATGTGCCGGCGGGCGGTTTCCGGCAAACCTCGGGTGGAACCACTGTCTCGGTCAACGGAGTGCTTTGCCCGCTGATTTACGTTTCACCGGGGCAGATCAATTTTCAGGTTCCCTGGCAAACACCGGTGGGAAAACAAGTCGATGTGCAGGTGGTCCGAGACGGAATCCCGAGCAACTCCCAACCTGTCACATTCAAATCAGCCGCGCCTTCGGCTTTCGGAGTGAACGCCGTGGCCATTGTGGGATGCGTTGGAACGTTGCCCAAGGTTTGCACATTGTGGGGTAATGGATTCGGGCCCAAGAGCATCGCCGCAACTGATGGTGTTCCAAACGCGCTGAGACTGGCGCAAACGGCCAGCTCCTGCAAGCTGGCATTCGGACCACTTGATGCCGCCATCAGTTACTGCGGAGCCGCTCCCGGCCTGATCATCGATCAATTGAATTTCAGCTACCCCGATGGTCTCGCGGCTGCTGGATCTACGATCGCCGCCACCCTGACAGTCGGTGACGTGACCGGCAACTTAGTGCTGCCTCTGACGCGCTGAACGCGCCAAGCGTGGTGACATGCGCCGCGCTGAAGGCGCTAGGCGGTGACGTGCGCCGGAATGGCTTGAGCGAAGGCTTCAAACAGTCTTTTCTGCAAGGGATCGCTCTTCACCTGATCTTCCGGATGCCACTGCACCGCCACGGCGAACAGTTTGTCGGCGCGTTCCAACCCTTCGACCATGCCATCATCGGCCGATTTCGCCGAGACCGCCAAATGACCGCCCAACTGTGCGACCCCTTGATGATGCCTCGAGTTGACCGGATGCGCGCCCGGGCCCAGAATTGCGGCCAAAAGCGTATTGGGTGCTATGATCACCTGATGCACTGGCTGCGATGCGTCCGCCGTCCGCACCGTGTGCTTTCCGCTTTCGATGTGTTGAATCAATGTTCCGCCGTGGTACACGTTAAACAATTGCAACCCGCGGCAGATGCCCAGCACGGGGAGGTCGCGATCCAACGCCTCGCCCAGCAGACCGATTTCCATTCTGTCGCGCGCGGGGTTGGGTTCCTGGGACTTGGGGTGGCGCTCCTGTCCATAACTGCGGGCGTCCAAATCACGCCCACCGGTGATCATTAAACCATCGACGCCTCTGAGCGACCACGGTTCGTCCGCAGAAATCAGTACCGGATCCACCCCCACCAGGCGCAGCGCGTCCGCGTAAGGGGCCACCTTCTTAAAGTCTTCGTAGGTGATCGCAACGCGTTTGGCCACACTGCTATTCTGAATGCGCCGGCTCAAAATCTCAAGTAGCAGACTCCAGTGTCCGTTATATGCCGGCGCCCGGATGCTGGTCTGTTATTCTGATTCTCACGGATGAAAATCTCGAGCGTCCGGTCGTATCTGCTGTCCTATCCGTTCAAGGAGCCCCTGAAGCTCCCGTTTTACGGGGGCGAACGCACCATCCTGAAACGGGATGCGATGCTGATCCGCATCGAGGGTGACAACGGGCTGATCGGTTACGCGCCCGGTCCAGGCAGCGATGAAGCCCACCGCATTATCGAGACCAGCGTCCGGCCCTTTCTCGAAGGCCGCACCCTGGCGGATCCCGACGCTTTGCGGATCCAGTTTATGGACGGGCCGGGCCAGAACCCGGAGCTTGCCAAGGTGTACTGCACCGTGGAAATCGGGCTCCACGATCTGGTGTCCAAGTGGCTGGGCGTGCCACTTTCAGAGGTCATC
Source organism: Acidobacteriota bacterium (assembly GCA_003223115.1). Lineage (GTDB taxonomy): Bacteria > Acidobacteriota > Terriglobia > Bryobacterales > Bryobacteraceae > QHXW01. Next base: position 1,719 of record QHXW01000223.1, on the reverse strand, counting down.
GGCGGGCGCGTCCGCGACCACATTCGACTGTACGGCAGCGCCGGCATGTACATGTCGCCCGAGAAGTATGCCGAGGAAGCCGCAGCCGTCACGGACCTCGGTTTTCGAGCTTACAAGATGCGCCCGGGCCTCGGCCCGGAGAAAGACCTCGAAACCATTCGCCTGATGCGCAAAGCCGTGGGACCGGATTACGACCTCATGATCGATGCGCATACCTGGTGGCGCATGGGCGACCGCAGCTATAGTTTTTCAACCGTGGAGCAGATGGCGCGTGACATGGCCTCTCACCGCGTGGCCTGGCTCGAAGAGCCGTTGCCTCCGGATGACCATGCAGCCTACCAGCGATTGAGGCAGAAAGATTACGTGCCTCTCGCCAGTGGCGAACATGAGCCCGACGAGTTGCGCTATCTGGACCTGATCCTCACCCAGTGCGTCGATTATGTACAGATGGATGTGTGCTGCCAGGGTGGTTTTGCCACGGCCCGCCGCCTGTTTGCCGAGATCGCGCACGAAGGCTTGAAGTTCGCCTTCCATAGCTGGGGCACGGCGCTTGAGGTGCTGGCCGCGGCGCACCTGGGCATCTGCTGGCCGGACCTGGTGGTCGAGTGGCTTGAATATCCGTGTTACTCGAGCGAAATCCGGGCCGGAATGTATCCGTTTCCACTGGCCGAAGATATTTTGAAGGAGCCGCTCGAGATCGGCCACGGCGACCTCATCGTTCCTCGGAAGCCCGGCCTCGGCGTGGAAATTAATGAATCCGTGATCGAGCGCTATCCCTGGATTCCGGGTCCGTGGTCGTATTTCCGCATCGACTCACCCGCCCAGACGCTGGCCGTAACCTCCGACCACAGCATCAAGTGGGGAGGTAAAGCGGCTGGATGACCGCTCCCCCGGCTTCCGCCGGCACACGCCATTTTCGGTATTACGATCTGCTGGTCCATATTTTCGTTGTGGTTCTGCTCATCTCGAATCTGGTTGGCCCTAAGATTACCGCCATCGGCCCGTTTCGCATCAGCGGCGCGCAACTGCTGTTTCCAATCACCTACATCTTTGGCGACGTGTTCACGGAAGTCTATGGCTATGGGGCCTCGCGCCGCGCCATCTGGATCGGCTTTTTCGCATCCGCGTTGCTGGCCGCGATGGGCCTGTTTACCGTGTGGTTACCACCGGCGCCCGGATGGAACGATCAAGACGCTTTCCGGAAAGTGTTCGACTTCGTGCCGCGCATGGTGGCGGCAAGTCTGGTGGCTTACTGGTGTGGCGAGTTCGCCAATTCATTGGTGATGGCAAAGATGAAGGTCTGGACCGAAGGGCGTTTTCTGTGGACGCGCACCGTAGGTTCTACCGTCGTCGGTCAAGCGGTCGATAGCGCCATTGTGATGGTGCTGGCTTTCGGCGGCTCGCTCACGCCGTCGCTGATCGGCAAACTGATTCTTTCGGGTTACCTCGGCAAAGTCCTCTACGAAGTTCTGGCGACACCGTTGACTTACGCCATCGTGAATTTCTTGAAACGCCGGGAACAGGTAGATACCTTCGATCGCGCCACAAGCTTCAATCCTTTTCGGATAGAAGCTGAGCCCTGAAAAAAGACTTCGCATTATAGAACAGCAGGCGGTGGTCCACCGAAAGCCATCAGCGGACCACGCCCGCCAACCGACACTAACTCTGCTGACGTTTGCCGGAATGGCTCCGAGGTTTGTTTTGGTGCTGGGAGCTCTT
>QHXW01000218.1 GCA_003223115.1 Acidobacteriota bacterium | reverse complement strand
GAAAACAACGGTCGTATATTGGTTTCGAGGTCGGATGCAACTCAGCGCAAGCGAAGAAGTTCTCGTAAACGCGTGCCGGCGGCTTCCTCCTGCGGCAGCGGAAGATTTGGATTAAGCCGGGCGAACTGCCACCACTCACCTCTCCGCCACCTTGTCCCCCAGTGGGTTCACCAGATGATGCTGCGCGTAGTACCCCGGCCGCACGCGCTCCACAATCTGCGCTGCCGGGCGGTCCAGCACTTTGAAAAACGGATCCGGATTCAACCCGATCCAGAACGCCCAGATCACCAGCGGCGCAAACACCACGATCTCGCGCCACGTCAGGTCATGCAGCTTCGCGTTCTTCTCCGAAATCTCGCCCAGCGTCGTCCGCTGGAACAGCCACAGTAAATATGCCGCGCCCAGCGCAATCCCCACCGCTCCCCACACCGCCCAGTTGAGCGACATCTGATACGCGCCCTGCAGGATCGTGATCTCGCCGATGAACCCGTTAAGCGGCGGCATCCCCATGGAGCTCAGTGCGGCAATCAGAAAGATGATCGTGAAAATCGGCATGGCGTGCAGCAATCCGCCATATTCCGCAATCTCGCGCGTGTGACGCCGCTCGTACACGATCCCCACGATCAGGAACAGCATGCCCGTCGAGATCCCATGATTGATCTGCTGGATGATCGATCCCTGAATGCCCGCCGGATTCAAGGCGAAAATTCCCAGCGTGCAGAAACCCAGGTGACTCACCGACGAGTACGCCACCAGTTTTTTCCAGTCCTTCTGCATCAGGCAGGCGAGCGCGCCGTAAATAATCCCGATGATCGAAAGAACCGCCATCACGTTCACCACGGTCGCGTTTTTTGCAGTGTTGGGGAGCAGCGGCAGCGAGAAACGTAGAAATCCGTACGTCCCCATCTTCAACAGGACGCTGGCCAGGATCACGGAACCGGCCGTGGGCGCTTCGGTGTGCGCGTCAGGCAGCCAGGTGTGGAACGGAAACATTGGTACCTTCACAACGCCCAGAAGACCCACCAGCCGATGTTGTCCGGCATGTTCACCTTCATCAGGTCAGCGATATCGAATGAATAGGTCTGATATTGGTTGTAGTACTGGAAGTAGAGGGCCAGAATGCCGAGCAGCATCAGCACCGAGCCGATGGCCGTGTAAATCAGGAACTTGATGGACGCATACCCGCGCCTTTGCCCGCCCCAGATGGCGATGATGAAGTACATGGGCACCAGCACCAGTTCCCAGAACACAAAGAACAGCAGGAAATCGAGCGATATGAACACGCCCAGCATGGCCGTCTGCAGCAGCAGAAAGAAGCTGTAATATTCTTTCAGCCGGTTTTCGATCGCGTTCCAGCTCGACAGAATCGAGATGAATCCCAGCAGCGTCGTGAGCATGACCAGCAACAGCGAGAGCCCGTCGATGCCCAGGTGATACGAAGCGCCGATCGACGGAATCCACTGGGCGAGCTCGACGAATTGAAAATCTTTCGTACGGTCGAATTGAAATGCCAGGGGCAGGGAAACCAGAAAGCCCGCAAACGATGCCGCGTGGGCCCAGATCTTGACCGCGCCCGGCTTCGATGCCGGAATCAACAGCAGTATCAGCATCCCCACGATAGGCGTGAACAGAACGATCGACAGAATGTGATCCATATTGAGGGCGAAGCGGATATCTTACAACAGCCGCGACCGGTCCCCGAAATCGGGTGGTTTCCAGCCAGCCTCCGGCATTGTGGCAGAATCGCAGGATGCATCCGATTTCGCGACGTCGATGGATCACTGGTGCGGCCCTGGCAACCCGCGCCCTGGCACAGTCCGTGCGGTTGCCGCGGAAAGTGCGCTTGGGAATGATCGGCCTCGAAGGGCATATTGGCGAGATTTTGCATCCGCTCGACGGGGCTCCGGATGTCGAGATTGTCGCCATCCAGGACCGGGAACCATCGCGCATGAAAGATGTCGCCCGCAACAAACACGCGTCCGCGGCCCGGCAGTATGGCGACTGGCGTGAACTCCTGGACCGCGAAAAGCTCGACATGATCGCCACCTGCGGTACCAATGGTGAACGCGCGGAAATCATAATGGCCTGTGCCGAACGCAAGCTGCACGTCGTCGCGGAAAAACCGCTGGCCATCACTTTAGGAGATCTGGCGCGGATCAAAAAGGCGGTTGCTCAGAGCGGCATCCGCCTGAGCATGTTGATCTCGATGCGTTTTGAGGGAGCATTTCGCGCTATGAAGCAGATCGTTGATTCGGGTGAAATCGGTGAAGTGGCGCAGATCAGCGCCCAGAAATCATACAAGCTGGGGGAGCGGGCGGAATGGATGCGGCATCGCGACACCTTTGGCGGCACCATCCCTTACATTGCCGTGCACCTGGTAGATCTCATGCGTTTCACCAGCGGTCGCGAACTCGTGGAGGCCGTATCGTTTCAGGGCCGGGTCGGATATCCCTATCTTCAGGACATGGAAAATACCACCGCGACCATCTTTCGCCTGGACAATGGAGGTACCGCGGCGCTGCACATGGATTACTTGAGGCCGGAAATTGCTCCGACCTGGGGCGATGATCGCTTGCGTCTCGCCGGAACACAAGGAATAGTTGAGTATCAAGAAGCCATAGGTGTAAGTCTTATGACAAATAAGAAAACTCCGATGACTATCCCCGATCTACCTCCGAGCGGTTCATTATTCATTGACTTTCTGGATTCCACTTACAATGCCAGGTCCTCCGGACTTACTCTCGAGGATATCTACCGCGTCAATGAGATCGTTCTGGCGGCGCGTGACTCGGCCGATCACAAACGCATCCTGAATATTTGAGGGGATCTCAATCCCCCTCTCGATGGGTAGTGCCCAAGACCCACACACGCGCACCGAATCAAATCGGACTCTAATTTCTAAATCGTTTCTTCTGAACGACTCACGCTGTTTCTAGCGCAAGTCGGGCGTATTGTGTTTACCGCGTTGAACCTCAATAAAATCAGCCTTTCCGAATAGGGGCTGGACAAAAAACGCTGGGATATTCGCAGTTAGCGGGACGCTGCCTCACGAATTTGGGTAACTGCCGCTTCGCGACATTTCGCTATCGCGACGCATTGGCTACGTATCTCTCGAAGCGCGAAAGCTTTCAGCGCCGGCACGCGATTGGGCGAACCTCGGCGTCTCAACGGCAATATTTCCAGCTTATACGTCCAGATGGGTGAGTTGGATGCCGCGGCCGCCGCGGCACAGATGATGCTCGAAAACTATGAGCGCAGGGATTTTCCCGGCGTCCCGGCCCCGGGCGTACATTCAGCTCGGAATCATTCGCGCAAAGCAGGGCCGCGTTCAGGAAGGGACGCCTTCATGCGCGAAGCAATTGATGCCGCCTATCGCGAAGGCGATCTCGATCTGGTGGCGCAAGCCTGGGACCCCTGGGGTGAAGATACCTCGAAAGCGGTCGACCGGCTGCGGCGGATCGGGCATTGACTGAAGCATTCCGCCTCCGAAAAGTCCACCGGTTGCGACACATCGATAGTTCCCTTCTCAATCTGGGGTAGATTGCGCCTGGCAGGGCGACGTAGTGTCCACCTCATACCTCTAGGATCGAGCCATTCAACGCCACTCAGACCCGGAGAGCCTCGTCGTCTATCATGCGCGCGGCGAAGTGCGGATGGCCCAGGGCAAAGTGGCGGAGGCGTTCGCGGATTTCCGCCAGCTGGATCTCGCGAGGCAGTGGCACCTGGAGGTTCTGCCGGCGGACGCCACACGGATCAGTTCGGAAGTCCGGCTGCAACAGATTTACGCATCGTTCATCGACACTGGAAATCGGTTGTATTTCAGCGCGGGCCGGGCGGAACTGGCGCGTGAGACATTCCGGGCCGCTGAAGAGAACCGCGCATCCAGCCTGTACCAGTTGCTTTCCGAGGCCGGTGATTGGCGCCGGCGATTGCCGGCCGGGTACTGGGAAAAGCTCGCGAAGCTCCATGTGGTTGAAGTGGCGATGTTGCGCCAGGATACCGGCGCTTTGCGGAGCCGCATGGCGTCATTGCGCTCAGAAATTCTGGAAGAAGAAGCCGAAGCCGGCTCCGATACTCAGGCTGGCGGCGATCACTTGCTCGAGAGGACCCAGAGCACGCTGCCGGCGGACGCAGTGCTCCTCAGTTTCCACTTAGGCGAGTGCGAGTCTGATTTGTGGGCCGTGAGTCGCGAGCAATTCCGGATTTATCGGCTGAAAGGCTGCGCTTGGGACCACCATCGGTCGCTTCGCAGACGCAGTGCGGAACGGCAATCTAGTACTAGTAGCGCGAACACTGGGTCAACAACTTTACGGCGATCTTTTTGGCCGGCTGGATCCGCAGCTCGAGCGCAAACCGCGATGGATCCTGGCATTGGACGAGAACTTGTTCCAGGTTCCATTCGACGCTGGTGATTGCGCCCGCGGAAGCCGGTCCACAACCCTTGGATCTCACCCTGGATCTGCGCGGGTTGCCTGAGTTTTCGATATACGACGTGAAGATTGTGAATACAGAGGGCCAGGCTGTCTGGCAATCCACGGGGGAAATCCATGCAGGAAAAAATCCAGACGCGGTTGCCGAACGGCCTTGGCCGCGGCGTTCACTTCGTTCGAGTCTACTCGCCGTCGCAGGTATTGCTTCGCGAATTTGCATTGCAAATTCAGTGACTCAAACACGCCGGCACGCCGGTCCTCAGAACACGCGACGTTTTAGTCTGTCGATCGCGAACTTTGCAGTATCCGCCACTGCCATCACCGCCATCACCCCGGCTTGCACCGGATCAGTAACCACCAGGTCGGCAGCGTCGGGAACGCTACCCGCCATGTTGAGGCTGATGACCAGAAGACCTGACTGACGCACTTCGCGCACTGCCTGCTCAATGTCGCCCCCCATGAGCGCTCCCGCCAGCACCAGCGCTTTAGCGCGAGGCAATCGCGCGACGGCTCGCACCGCGTCCGCGAGCGGCTGCTCGCCCACCAGCGGAATCGTATCCACCGAGATGTGCTCACCCCGGATGTTGTGCCGGTCGGCTTCCGAGACGGCGCCGATGGCCACTTGGCCGACCTGTGCTCCCCCGCCTACGATAATGATGCGCTTGCCATAGATCCGCTGCAGCGTTTTGACAAATTCCACGCTTTTGACGATGGACAGCGCGCACAAGTCGCGCTCCAGTTCTGCTTCGGAAACGGGGAGCACGATCTCGAAATAGATGCGTGCATCGCGAGTGCTGTTTTCCAGAATCTCAACCGAGGTGATGTCTCCCCGGTGTTGGGCGATCACGCCAGTCAAGCGATGGAGCACACCTAGACCGGCTTCGGCTTGAACCATGAGGCCCACAGTTTCGGAAGTCATATTTTGGGCACCGCCATGGTGGCGTTTTCAAGAGTGCGGAGACCGGCCGGTTCGCCCATTACGATCAAATGGTCTCCCCCGGCAATGACGGTTTCCGCGGGCGGATTGAATAGCATACGCCCATCGGACTTGCGGATGGCCAGCACGATGACGCCGTGATCGCGACGGATTTGTGTCTGTTCGAGCGATCGTGTAACAAAGCCGCTCAATTCCGGCACACGCACCTGCTCGATACCCACGTCGAGCCCTAAGTTTTTTGTCGCCAAGTCGAAGAATTGAAACACGTGGGGCCGCAGCACGGCCTGGGCCAGCCGGTGACCCGCGGTGGTGTAGGGCGTGAAGACAGCGTCGGCGCCGGCGTGCCGCAATTTCCTCTCGGCCTCCTCTTCCGCCGCGCGTGTAGCTACGAAGAGCCGAGGATTCAGGTTCTTGGCCGAGAGAATGACGAACAGGTTGTCGGCGTCAGTGGCCAGCGCGGAAATCAATCCGCGCGCACGCTGCACCGAAACGGCTCGCAAAGTTTCATCGCGTGTGGAATCGGCGGCCACGGCTAACATTCCCGCCAGCAACGCCTTTTCGACACGCTCCGGATTGCGATCCACAATTACGAAGGGCTCCGCGGCCCGCTGCAGTTCTGTCGCGGCATAGCGTCCCACGCGTCCGTAGCCGCAGATGATGAAGTGATTCTCGAGTTTATCGATCATGCGTCTGGTCCGCCGTTTTCCAAAGTATTCCCCCAGCTCGAGCTCGATAATGCTTTGCGTCATGGCGCCAATGGCGAAGAACATCGTGGTCACACCGAAGAAGATCACAAAAGAATTGAAGACCCTGCCGCCATGGCTCAACGGGTGAACCTCCGCGTAACCGACGGTGCTCACGGTAATCAAGGTCATGTAGAAGGCATCAAATGGAGCGTAGCCTTCGATGACGGTGAAGCCGACCGTACCGACCACGAGCGTGAGTGCGATGGCGGCAGCGATAAGGCCGAGCCGCCGCGCTACGGTTTTCATTAGGTTCTCATCTAGGTTAGGACAGGCGTGGGAAGGTGTCCACCGAGGCCTCGCTTGCTCAAGAGGACTTGAGAAAATCGTTGCTGTTGGAAAATTCGAGCGATCCCTTCGGCAATCTACCGATGCACTTGTTCCACCGAAGAGGCCACCTCGCGCGCGGCGGCCATGGCAGGTTTGCGGAGCTGCAACCGGAATATGAAGCGGGCGCCATGACCCGCCTCGGATTCCACCCACATATCGCCCCCATGATCGAGAATAGTCTGCCGAGAAAGCGCGAGCCCCAGACCCAGGCCGTTGCGTTTGCCGGAGCTGACAAATGGCTGGAACAGATGTTCACGGATCTCTGGCGCGATGCCCGGCCCGGTGTCTTCTACCTCAATGAGGGCGCTCTCACCCTCGCTGGTGGCGCGGATCGAGATGGCGCCGCCATCGGGCATAGCTTCGAGCGCATTGCCGATAAGATTGATGAACACGCGCTCAACGCGCGCGCGCTCGAGCGATAGCTCGATCGACTCGGGAACCTCCAGCCGCAACACCACACTTTGAGTCTCGGCGACGGAGCTCAGCGATTCACATGCGGCCTTCGCCACGTCACGCAACCGGCACACTTCCGCCCCGCCTGTCTTGCCACGGCCGACATTCACCAGGTCTTGCAATAATTCCTGGATGCGCCGCGAAGCGCGATAGATATTGCCGGCCAGGCGCTTGAGCTGCGGGGCCGCCAGTTCGGAATCCACCAGAAGTTCAGCGCCGCCGTAGATGGCCGCCAGGGGATTGCGAAGATCGTGAACAATCGAACTCGACAGCCGGCCAATGGTCGAAATCCGCTCCTGGCGTATCAGCTCCTGGCGCGCACTCTGGATGGAGGCGCACATGTTGTTGAAGGTTTGGGCCAGCCGTCCGAGCTCGTCCTGGCTATCCACGGGCACGCGGTAGTTGTAATTCTGGCGAGCCACCTCGGTGGCGGCGAGGTCCAGCTTTTCCACGGGCCGCATGATCTTTTTCGCCAGCAAGTACGTCAGAACCAATCCTGCGAGCACGGCGAACAATCCCAGTAGGATAATATTTCGCCGCAACTCGGCCAGGCGCTGGCGTGCGTTTTCAAAAGAGCGGAAAATCCAAAGCTCGCCCAGAGTGCCACCCTCGACATCCTTGAGCGGCGTGACCAGCGGCGCATATTCCATCACGCCGTCGCTGATGCGGGATACACGTTTGGCAGGCGCCACTACCGCGCGGGCCAGCTCGCCCGTTGACCGTGAGTTGAGGGTGGAGGCGACCACGTCGTGTTCAACCAGGAACAAGAACTCGCTGCCTCCCGTTGAATCCTTCAGGCTCTGAGCCACCAGTGCATCCACGTGATAGCCGGCCACCAGAACATCCAGCAACGCCAGCCCGCGTGTCGATTGCACATAGACCGGCGTGACCGCGATCTGATATAACTGGCCGTCTTTGAACATGAAACCCGACGCCTGTTCCGGAAAATGACGCGCTGCCTGCGGCACAACCGCCAGTTCGCGCCAGCCCGCCGCTTTCGGACCGCCGCCTAGAGAGGCGATCAATACTCCGTTCGGATCAGTCACCAGGAAAATCGCATTCTCGTCGGAAACTTTCGACCACAGCTCACCGGCCGTGTCGCGTATGGTGGCCTTATCACCGGTGCTGAACGCGGCGCGGACGTCAGACATCGCACTGAGGATGCGGCTAATGGACGCCAGCCGGTCAGCGCGCGCTTTCAATAGGGATTGATACGCGTGGAAGCTGGCCTGCACTTCGTCTTCGAGGCTGCGGGACGTGGTGTTCAATGCATTTTTTTCGACGATCCAGCCGGTCGCCGCGAACAGGACAGTAATCGCGACGGATGTCGAAAGCAGGATTTTCCAGAGCAGCGACAGGCGTGAGAAGCCGAATCGCATTATTTCCTCACGCCGGTGTATGCCGGCTGTTCTTCGGCAACCGGGGGATAATCTTTACCGAATTTGTTTTTGTGCTCCACTTGCAGGTAACCACTCTCCGAGAGGGCCACTGGAGGAACCTCCAAAGCCGCGTTCTCCACGGTCAGCTTACGATCGAGTGCGCGCAAAGTCTCGGAGGTGGCGCGCTCGTGGAACACGTGCAATTCGTACTGGTCCGCCTGAACATCCGGAATCCGGAATGCGCCGGCCTTATCGGTAGCCGCAAAGTACGGGGTCTTGAGCACCACGATGACGGCGCTCATCTGCGGGTGAATATTGCAGAAGACGCGAACGAACCCCTCGCGTTTGAACTCCACGGTGCGGCTGCTGCCGGGTTTGTACAGGCCCACGTCAAAAATCTGGCCATTGAAATTTGAGAAAGCATTGTGAAAGATCGGATCGAAATTCGGAAAAGAAACAGCCGAGCCGACGGGAATCGCCAGCACGTGCGGCGTGAATCGCTTGTTCTTCTGGATCATCTGGGCGGACTTGGACTCCCCCGATGCGGCGCGCAGCGCGGTTCCATTGAGCGCCTCGAGCCAGACCACCACGCCCGAGTAATCCTTATGCTTGCGCACTAGCGGATCCTGCGAGTTCATCAGGTCTACCGAGCCGCTGACCGTAGATGCCACCGCAGGCAGACCCAGAGCAAAGGCCAGGACTGGTACGCCGGCGCGGGAGACTGCCCGATTAGAAAAGATACGCAAAGCCGAGGTCATAGCGGTTGTTCAAACGGTTTCCGGTCGCCAGGTAGGTGGTGCGCATTTGCCCGCTTTCGAAACTCAGGATCACATTAGGCCCCATGCGGTACATCAGGTTGCCCGCGTAAGACTGGTTTTTCATCACACCATACCGGATGTCCCGGTTTCGGTTGTCCTGTTGGCCGGCGAAAATATTGAGTGTCCAACGCGGCGCAAGCAGGAAGCTGAACTGCGTCCAGCCACCCTCGGCATGTACCGGAATCACGTCGCCCGATCGCTCTACCGTGAATCCCTGCCCGACGCCGCCGAGACCCGTCAGATTCTGACCCCTGAAGAAAGCGCCTGAAAATTCCAGTTTACGCCAGGGATTGGCGAACCAGTCGAGCGCTAAGACGTGCGATGGGACAGCATATTCGAGCACATGCGTAGTGCTGGTATGGAAACCGCCGGCGAATTCGAGGCGGCGCTCATCATCCAGTCTGTGTGAGATTCCAAAACGGCCCTGCAGCCCCGGCCGGGCGTCCTGAAGAGAAGAGCCGTAAAAGGACACTACAGGCGCATAATAATCCTCGCGGGTTTGAAAAACTCCGAGCTGCGCGCGCACGGTGGTCTGGGAGTCCAGATGAAGCCGCTGCTCCACCTGAGCCTGCGGCTGCCATAGCCACAGGTTCCCCGCGCCGCTTAAAGCGGAAACCGCCACCTGCACGAGGGAGGTGGGTTCGCGGGGCGCAAACAGCGGTTTATCCTGCCCGAACATCACGCTAGTGTTCTTCCAGTCCACCTGCAAGGCGGCCGTGCGAATGCGTAAGAGGCTGTCGTGGGGTTCACCTGATCCGCCGTTGAAATCCATGTTCAGGGCCCCGCGGATCTTTCCGCCCCAGATCGTCTCCGGTCCGCGAAATTCGAAGCCCACGATGGATTGCCGCAACGTCGCGCCGCCGGAGAGAGCTCCGCCTCTGGGAGGAGCCGTAGTGGTTTCATCGAACCCGCCGGTTAGCCTGGAGTTCAATGAAGCACTGAACAGCGCCATGCCGGTGATGCGCAAGGGAAGGTGCTGGGATGATTCCACTTTCGTTTGCGCCTGCTCTTCGATGCGGCGCTCATGCACGTCGACCTTTTCCTCGATCGCCTGGCCAGATTGGGACTCCTGCAGAGAGGCCGCCTCAGGCGCACCGCGGGATTGCGCTAAGGCGCTGCGCAACTGGTGCACTTCGTCGAGAAGCTGCCGGTTCTGCTCTTCGAGGCGTGTGAGGCGCCGCAGAATTTCGTTCAGTGGCCCTACGTCGGCCGCATTTGCCGGTGCCTGAGTCTGGCCCGCCGCGGCTACGGCAACCACCAACGGCAGCCAGAGCGAACAGGCGTTTCTCAGGATGTTGAAGTGGTAGGCGCGCGTGAAGCGCCGCTTAGGGAGAGTGCGAAGGGATATGTCCATCGAGAAGCTGCTCCAATTTTTGGCGTACCTGCGCGGGCGAGTACGGCTTCGAGAAATATGCGTCGGCGCCCAATCGGTAAATGCGTTCCGGGGTGTGTGGATCGGTATCGCCGCTGATGACTATAATCGGCAGGCGCGCCTTCTCATGGCTCGACCGCACTTTTTCGATCAGCTCGAATCCGTCCATTGAGGGCAGATGCAGGTCAGTTACCAGCGCGCAGATGCCATTGCCGGATTTCTCCAGAACTGCGAGCGCGTGCCGGGCGGTGGGGGTTATGCGAACAGCCAGGCCGGGAATCGCCAATAGAGCAATCTCGAGCGTCGTGGCGCACGATTCTGCGTCCTCGACGATGAGAACGGTGCGCTTCGCCGAATTTGAATTCTCGGCCACGACCACTCTATTGTGCCCGACAGGCTGAAGTTGAATTGTCGCCTGCCTGTTAACAAAATGTAAACGTTCTCCAGATCCGTCCCCGCCCGCTCAGATCCCTCAGAATGCACCCTGCGTCTAGATTGTAGGTCAATGTAAGACCAATTTCATGCGCATCGCAGGAAGGCGAAAGAAATGTGAAATCGGCTGCCGCCCAAGGCGTCAGGGCACGAAGCGGTAACCCACGCCATGTACCGTCAGAAAATACCTGGGAATATTAGGGTCAGGCTCAAGCTTCTGGCGCAGCTTCACCACGTGGGCATCCACGGTGCGGGTGTTAGGGAAAGACTGGTATCCCCACACCGAATTCAAAATCATGTCGCGCGTCAGCGGCCGGTCTGGATTCTGCAGGAAATAGGTAAGCAAATTGTATTCGGCCGGGGTGACCTTCAATTCTTCTCCGCTGCGTAATACCACGCGGCGGTCCAGGTCAATTTCGGTATCGCCGAAATGAAAAACCTTGTGCGCATCCGGTGAAGTGCGGCGCAACAAGGCGCGAATGCGCGCCAAAAGCTCCCGGCTGCCGAAGGGCTTCACGACGTAATCGTCGGCGCCTATTTCGAGCAGGAGTACTTTGTCCACTTCGTCGCCGATGGCGCTCAGCACGATGATGGGCGTCTGGAATTGCGCGGCGCGCAATTGTTTGCATATTTCAACTCCGCTCATCCCGGGTAGCCGCAGATCCACCAGCATGAGGTCCGGCTTCAAGAGCAGAGCTTTTTCAAAACCTTGACGGCCGTCCTCCACCAGCACGGCACGAAAACCCTCCTGCTCCAGCATCACGCCGATGGTGTCGCGCAGGCTCTCATCGTCGTCAATCACCAGGATGGTCTGCATGCTTCCTCGCTGTCACCGGCTTCGGAGAAGGTCCCGACACCGTCCGCTAATGCTTTGCCGCTAAAGCAATTGTAACGAATTGGACGCTGCAATAAGGCGTTTGTCTCAGTTGGAATAAGTCGAACGTTCGGTGCTGTTCTAACGTTAGGAATCGACCAGTCTCAGCCCACTTCTAAGCGGTTTGCATGGTACATTCCGGCTATGCGGGTGACGGTAATTGGAACGGGGTACGTTGGAACGGTGACGGGGGCGTGTCTGGCTTACCTCGGGCATCGGGTAACCTGCGTGGACACCGACGCCGGTAAAATCGCGAACCTGCGGCGTGGCCAAATGCCTATCTACGAGCCGCACTTGAACGAGTTGCTCCGGGAAGCGGCGGCACACGGAGGCGTTGATTTCGATACGGACTTGGCTCCGGCGGCACGGGAAAGCGACGTGATTTTCATCGCCGTCGGCACACCGTCAGGGCCGAATGGCGAAGCCAATCTGACATATCTCGAATCAGCCGCGCGAAGCATTGGCGCCGCCATGGATGGCTCCAGATTCCGGGTTGTGGTCAACAAATCAACGGTGCCGGTGGGGTGCGGCAATCTGGTGGAGGCATTGCTGAGAGACGGGATCCGCGAACGGCACCCATCGAACGGAAAAGAGATTCGGTTCGGCGTGGCGAGTAATCCGGAATTCCTGCGGGAGGGCTGCGCCATCGCGGATTCTCTCTATCCGGAGCGCATCGTCGTAGGCGCCGAAGAAGGCGAGACGACCCAACTACTCCGCGAGCTCTACCGTCCGTTGGTGGAACAGCGCTTTGAAGCGCCCTGGTTTATGCCGCGGCCGGCCGGCATGGCGCGCGTGCCGCTGGTCACTACAACGCTCACCAGCGCAGAAATGATCAAGTACGCCGCCAACGCGTTCCTGGCGATGAAAATCGGCTTTGCAAATGAGATTGCTAACCTGTGCGACCGTGTGGGCGCCGACGCGCGGGAGGTGATGACGGGAATTGGTCTGGATTCGCGCATCGGCTCGAAGTTCCTGAACGCGGGTCTCGGATGGGGTGGAAGCTGCTTCGGAAAAGATATCCGATCACTGCTGCACACCGCCGAAGAATATGGCTACCAGGCCCGGCTGCTCGAAGCGGCATTAGCGGTCAACCGTGCGCAGCGCCAGGTGGTGATCCAGAAACTTCAGAAGAAACTATATATCCTCAAGGGCAGAACCATCGCTCTGCTCGGCCTGGCCTTCAAGGCGGACACCGATGACCTGCGGGATGCGCCGAGCCTGCACATTGCGGAGCGGTTGCTGCAGTTGGGCGCGCGCGTCAAGGCTTACGATCCCATCGCCATGGCCGCATGCCGAGACCAGAATCCGGGATTGCACATCCAGTATTGCGATTCGCCTTATGACGCCGCGCTCGAAGCTGATGGAGTCGTGCTGGTAACGGAATGGTCGGAGTTCCGCAACCTGGACTTGGCGCGTATGGCCTGTATGATGCGGGAGCCGGTCCTGGTGGACGGCCGCAATTTTTACGAACCAGAAGCCGCGCGCGCGGCCGGATTCGATTACACGGGCATCGGCCGTTGTGCTCGACCGAAGCACGCACCCGCACGGCCCGCGACCATCGGCGTGGCAGGACACGTCAGCAGCCCGGTTGCGGCATTAAGTGACGTGCCCGTGGTTGCGTCACTTGACGTGATGGTTGCGCTCCTGGATGGCGGTGCCAAATGAGCGGCCCATCACAGTAATCCCGTTCATCACGGTTCCGGAAACCGTCACGCTGGAGCCGCTGGACGGCACGCCGCGGTTGGAAATCACGAAAATCTTACCCGAATCATCCTGCACCTGATACCCGCCGGCGAACAGCGCTCCGAATGAATTCGTCACGCGGCCTTCGACATGTACGGTTTTGTTCCGATACCGGCTGGGATCGGACGTGATTCTGCTGATCTTCGTGTACCCGCAGGCACTCAGCAGCAGTGTCGCAAGTAGCGCTAACCACACTCCCGGTTTCTTGATCATACTTCCCTCGCTATTTGCCAGACGCATCTGCTGCGGCCAGGTTGCATGTTTAACGAGCTTTAATGGGACGGAACGCGGAGATGCTCTAACGATTGAACCAACGTTTGCGCCACGTACGAAGCCGGTTCGTGACGCGAGCGTAGAGAGATGCCGCCGGCGCATTCTGCTCAGCCTGCGCTTGAGTCAAAAGCTGACGGTTTGTTTGCGAAGGCTGCTCCAGGCCCTGCGGCTGGCAAGGCTTGACACCGGCCGGGCGAACCAGGTTTCCGGTGAACGAATACACGCGCCGCGCGAATTGTCCGCCTTTGTTTTCCAGGCACACGGAGAACCCGGGCGCCTCCGCCAACACTGGGAAGTATCCTTTCACGCGTCGCTGGATGTAACCGGTCTCGTAGCGGTGGCGACGCAGGCTCCAGACGAAGACGCGATAACTATCGAAATCGTATGGCTCAAGGCTCTGCTCCACTGTGGTCCAAAGCCAGTTGTGCTTGACTTGATCACCGTCGCGAATGTCATTGAGAGCAGTATATGACGTGATGCGCCGGCCCTCGGCATATTGGGCCACGTCGTCGGGGATGGCCATGAACACACGCCGCGTGAGCACCCATCCGCTTTGGCCAGCGGAGGTGCGGACCAGGGACCAATCATCGGTGGGTTCAGCCTCGGCCTGCTTGTCATCGTCCTCCGGGAGATTGGTTTTCGACATCTCCAGCCAGTCCTGCGGCGGCTTGGGCGCGGGCGGCGAAGGCGGAGGCGGGATTTTGGGTTTCTTTTCCTCTTTTTTGATACGCACCGGCTTTGAAGACACAACCAGCGGCTTACGCGGTGCCGGCTTTCGCGGCGCTACCAGGTGCCCGATGACATCGAATTTTTCTCCCGGCTTCACTTGAATGAAGCTGGGCGAGAAACGTGACGGCTCAGTGTGGATGTTCAACGCATCGTAGGTGGTGGCCACACCCTGCGACGGGAAAGTGCGTGCGCGCTCGTTGAAGTGTCTCAGACGCGCAATTTCATCGGTGCTGAGCAACAGTCGTTCGTCCGTCCAGCCTTCTTTACCATCGGCGCTGCGGACTCTGATTAAGCGGCGACGCTGCTGCAGAATCTCGAGCCGCTGGCCGTGATGAACGGTGCCAATCACAGCCGAGCGGGAACTGATGTCCTGACGGAGCACGAGCATCATGGGGCCGACGTAGGCTTGGCCAATGGACGGAGACCGCCCGCCACTGGAATTGCATCCGGCCACCAACAGTTCCATAAGGAGGAGGCCGGCAAAGCGGATACGCGTGGGGCAAAGGCAGTCCAAATTCCAGTTTATAACCGCGTGAAGTGAGTGCCGGGTGGTGACCCGGGAGAGAGGTTCAGTGAGGTGCGACGGCAACGCAGATTTGAGCCCCGTCGTAGGAACTGAGACCGCCCAAGTCAATTGTAAGATTCGGCTGAAAGGGGCCGGGGCAGCCGCTTGGGCCATTAGGGCAGCCGCAGGAACCTGCGGAGTGCGGAAGCTGCAGCGGCACCACTACATTGACCTGATAGAGACCTACATTCCCCGCAACCAGCCAAGCCTGTACCGTCGGCGAGCCAAGAAAAAGGGGCTTACTCGGAGCCGCGTTGAGACGAAAATCGAAACGGACAGCCACCTGCCCCGCCAGCAAATGCGTCGCCGGAGCACTCCCTGTCGCCGCGGGCGGAGGCAGTGCTGCGGGCGGCGGCGACAAAACCTGGCCAAGCCCCAAGCCGACCGCGTAGATAACCACCGCCTCGCCGAGATGTGCAGGGCAGCTTACGGTAACGAGCGATCCATCGGCATGCGTAACGACTGGGCTTCCCGGTAGCGGTCCTCCTCCGGCAGTGGGAATGCTGGGGCTGCCCATGAGGCTGTCCCCATACCGCAACACATGAAGCTGATCGGAAGAAGGATTGAGACCGACCGCCGCCCCGGTGATTCCGTTCTCGGACACAATCAGCTTCGCCGAGTTTGTCGAGATACCGCCCGCGCCGTATGGGCCCAACACTAGCTCATAGGGTATTTGAAGATTGATGCCGGTGAGGGTACCGCACGGTCCACTGCGATCCGGGCAGGAGTTTACCGGGAATACAGCAAGTAGCGGAACCGCAAACGGACCGTTTGGGACGATAGCTTGTTCCAGACTTACCGAAATGCCGGCAAGCGATGTGGGAAGCGGAAGCGATTCGGCTTGTCTTCGTCCCGTCACACCCACACCGAGACCCTGAACGTAGATCGTCAGTAGCTGGCCGCGGGTGGCAGGGAGCGGAACAGGCGGCGAATAGCCGCTTCCCACAACAGTATTGCCAGTCTGACAGATGCCAATTGCGCTGATTTGTATTCCAGCAGCGAAAATGGTCAGCGCGCGAAGCGCAACGAAAAAACCGAGTCTCATAGCCCTTCACCAATTAATGACTATCGGACGAGGTTGAGCGTTTACCCCATAAGCTCTTTAGACCGGCACGGCTGTCATATTTTGAGGCGAACGTGTGCCGTTCCGGGCCCTCACGGACGCACGGGCGGCCGGAACCAAACGGAACCAAAGCAGCTCCTATCCCAAAGTCACTCACCTGCATTACAATCATTCCGTAGACTGATCGAGCCACTGGAGTTGCGCTTGCAGATCTCTAGTTCACCGCAGGGCCGCGTCTTACGCCCGCGTCAGGTTCGGCGGGCCAATCGTGCCGTAATTCTGGAAATGCTGCGCCGGCACGAACGCCTCTCGCGCGTGGATATCGCCCGGCACACTGGGCTTTCCGAGGGAACCATTTCGCGAATCATCGCCGAGCTGATGCGTCGCAGACTCGTTGCCGAGGCCGGCTCGGAAGGCTCGACAGGCGGACGGCCCGCCACACGCCTCCAACTCGAGCCCAGCCGCGTGGCCGTGGGTGTGGATCTCCAGCGCTGGGAGATGCGATTCTCCGTGGGCACCATGAAAGGGCGCATCCTCGAGAAGCACTCGGTCCCCACGCCAGGCACCCCTGAAACAACTTTGGCGGAGATCGTTCAGCACGTCAGAGCCTACCGTCGCCAGTTCGGCGAAGATCACGTCGAAGGTTTGGGCGTCAGCGCCCGAGGCATTGTAAACAGCGACACGGGTGTGGTCGAACTGGGCAACGATCCGGATTGGGTGCGGGTTCCGGTGAAAGAATATCTGCAATCGGCCTTGCAAATTCCGGTTCACGTCGAGAACAACGTGCGCCTTGCGGCACTGGCCGAGTACAGCTACGGCGAGCCGGAAATTCATCGCTGCCGTTGCCTGCTTTTCGTGATGGTGGACGACGGCGTGGGCATCGGGATCGTGCTGGACGGCAAGGTCTATCACGGTCCGCGCATGGCGGCAGGCGAGTTCGGCCAGATGGTCATCGCGGCAAGTGACGGGCCGGAGCGTTACGACCGTCACGGCTGTCTCGAGAAGCTGGTGGGCAACCCCGCCGTTTGCGAACGTTACAATGCGATGGCAAACATTAAGAGCGTGACGGCGAAAGCCGAAACCACGGGCCGCGTGCGGGAAATTTGCCGGTGGGCCGCGGAAGGCGATCGCGCAGCCAGAGAGACGCTGCACGAAACCTGCAGGTATCTGGGAATCGGTATTGCCAATGTGGTTTGGGGCCTGGACGCGGATGCGGTGATCATCGACGGGACCCTCAATGAAGCCTGGCCGCTGGCCGCGCCATGGATCGCCCAGCAGTTCCCTGCCGGTAGTGAAATTCTGAATTTCCGGGATCTGACGCTTCGGCCGTCCGCACTGCGCGGTGAAGCCGCTATGATCGGCACCGCCACTTTGCCTTTCCTGCGCCTGTTTTCGACGGGTGAGCGCGCCAGCCTGGTCCCGCGCGCCGCGACGACTGCCGCCTGAGACGGCCTCGGTTGAGGAGTGAGGCCAAAGATCAGCTCCAGCCTTCTCCGTCCACGCCGCACCATCGGCAGACAAACATCAGAAGAGTCTTGGCCGCTGCAACAGCGGAATCAATCTCCAGATACTCATCGGCGCCATGCGTGTTGCCACCTTTGGCTCCCCACAGTACCGCCGGAATTCCAAACCCCTGGTGGAAGACGTACATGTCGCAGGGACCTTCAATGCCCACGAGGGGTGGTTGCTGGCCCAGGACGCGCGCGGCACAATCAGAAAGCTCGCGAACCAGCGGCTCGGATTTGAGAATTGCCGATCCCGGCAGCCACCGAATCGGAAATTCCACGCGTGGTTCGGCGGCAAACAGATCGGGACGGGCGCTCACCATGGCGCGGAACCAGTGAAAAAATTCGCGCTCGATCTGGTCCTGCGATTCGCCGGGCATGGCCTGCCAATACATTTCGATCTGACAGGTTTCGGGAATCGTGATCGGCTCCCGGGTTCCCCACGGGCTGGTGAATACTTTCGTAATGGATACCGGCACAGGATTGGTGTGATGGGCGTACAATTCGTGGACCTGGGCTTTCGATCGGCGCGCCGCCGCGAAATCTTTCACCGCAGCCAGAAAATAGGTCAACTGATCAACCACCCCGGCTGGAAATTTTCCTTCGGTGAGCACGCCGCCTGAAGCTTGAAGGGTGATGTGAACGATGCGGCCTCCGCGCTGCGCCGGGCAGATGCGCAAAAATGATGGCTCCGAAATGATGGCTGCGTCGGCGTTGAAACCTTTGAGGCGGCCCGCGAGCGTGCCGTTAACACCGCCAAATTCTTCGTCCACGACGGTCTCGAAAACCAGATCGCCGCGCAGTTGAACGCCCAGTCCGTCGAGCACTTCGAGAACAAACAGATTCGTCCCCACCCCGCCCTTCATGTCGTTTGAGCCGCGCCCGTAGAGACGGTTCTGGTCCACTTCTCCGCCGAACGCATCGCGGGTCCAGGGCTGCGTGCCTTGCGGTACGGTATCGATGTGGCCCGAAAGCAACAACGACCGTCCGCCGTCCGAGCCTTTATGGCGCGCGCCGATATTGGGCCGGTTCTTGTAGTCGCGGCCTTTCCAGAACAGCGGATGATCCGCCAGTCCCGGCACTTCGCCCAGATGATAGAGGCATGGCTGCCAGCCGAGTTCGCTCAGAAAATGGGCCACGTAGTTTTGGCAAGCGAGTTCGGCTCCCACTGGCGGCGTGTTTTCCGACGGGATGCGGACCAGGTCGCGAATGATTGCGATCAGACGGTCGCGATGGGCATCGACGTAATCCGCGAGTTTCGCTTCCAGTGTCATGACGCCTCGAATTCCAGTTTTTTCGGCGGCACGCGGAAACCGCGCGTGAGCACCGCCAGATAAATGATGCCCGCCAGCAGCCAGGCGAACCCGACGATTTTGGCTTTCATGGTCAGGCTCATCCACACGTAGCCGCAGACCAACACGCCCGCCAGCGGAAACAGGAGATGGGTCATCAAGCGCAGGCCGCTGCGCTCGCGCAGGCGCAAATAGTAGTGGCGAATCACGCTGAGATTCACCAGAATGAAGCCCACGAACGCGCCAAAATTGAGCAGCTCCACTGCGAGCTGAAATCCCACCGCGATCGCACCCACCAGCGATATTGCGCCCATGAGATAAATGCTGCGCGTGGGCGTGGAGTAACGCGGGTGAAGATAAGCAAAAATGCGGGGGGGATTACGCCGTCGCGCCCCATGCCGAACAGCAGACGCGAAGCCCCGGCCTGTCCCGTGAGCGCGCTGGCCAGACCAGCAACCAGCAGCACGAAAGTCAGGCAGCCGACCATCCACGGGCCGCCGATGCGCCGGCCGATATCCAGGATTGCGGTTTCGGTCTCTGGAAAACCGCGGTAATCCGGCCAGACGAGAGCGGCCAGGTACACGGTGACCACGCAGAATATGGTTTGCAGCACGCACACGATCACGGTGGCGAAAGCGATATCACGCTCCGGGTGGAGTGTGTCCTCGGCCAGTGTGGACACCGCGTCAAAGCCGATGTAAGAGAGCGTGGCGATGGCTGCGCCCAGCATCAGCGGGCGGACGCCGAACGTTTCCGGCCGATAAAGAGCGGCGCTCGAGAACAACCCGCCAAAACCCGCCGCATTCGCCACCCAGCGCGCGGCCAGTCCGACGAAAAGCACCGTGCAAACGCTCATCACGATCATCATCACGGAGCTGGCGCGCGTGGGTAACCCGAATGCCGCGGATGTTGATTAACGTGATGGCTACCGTGAACAGCACGGCCCACACCAGGTATGGCACCTGCGGCAACAGGCGCGCGGCGGTGAGCGCGGCATAAATCACGCTGAGCAGCGGGATCAAAAAGTAATCCAGCATCATCGCCCAGCCGGCCACAAAACCAACGTGCTCGTTGAGAGCGCGCTGCGCGTAGGTGTAGGTGGAACCAGCGGACGGAAACGCCCCCGCCATCTTGCCGTAACTCGCGGCTGTGAACATTATCGCCACCATGGCGACGAGATAACTCAGCGCGGCATGGCCGTGCGACACCTGCTGCACAATGCCGTAAACCGGATAAGGCCGTGGGCGTGAGGATCACTAGGCCATAGAGAATCAGATCGCCCCGCGAAAGAACGCGCTTGAACCGCGGCGCACCAGCCGCGTCCACCGAAGATCTTGCGGCGCCGTCAGCCATGGAGGTCAGACATAGGTCGATTGTCTTTCCTTTCGGAAAACGTGTATCCTGCCTGTTTGACTTGCTTGCCGATCACAAGTAAGTTTGGCCCCGTCACACGGAACTGTCAAATCATGAGCTGGCTGAATTTGGCGCGCACCGTTGCGCTTGCGTTTGCACTCGTATTGCTGCCATCGAGCATCGCCCGAGCCGCGGAACTTCAGGCGCTGTCCGAATACTCGCGGCCCGACCCGTTCGGCGGTGTCGTTACACCAGACGTCACGCCCGACGCCCACGGACACTTCGCGCGTGCTGCGATGCTCGAGACCGCGCGAGGTGGGTACACCTCGTTTCATCTTGTCGTGAAGATGCCGCACCCTGGGCCATACGCACTCTCGCTGAGCATGGATCGAGAAGCGGCGGGGCTGCAGGCTGACCTCTATCGCGAGTGGTTCCACTTTGTCGATTCCGACAAGCATTACTATCCCGATGCGCTCATTCCATTGAAACAGCCGTATCATTCGCAGATTCCCGAACCGGACAATCGCATTCCGAACCAGACCGTTCAGGCTTTCTGGGTGGACATCTGGATCCCGCGCCAGGCACAGCCGGGTACGTACCATGGCAGGGCAACGCTTGAGGCGGATGGGAAAGCTAGCGAGCTGCCGATCGAAGTGAAGGTGCTCGCGGCGACGATTCCCGATGAGGACGTGATCACCATGGATCACAACTCCTACGGCAGCTCCTGGCTGGCCGGAGATTATCCGAACCTCAGCCGCAAGCGCAGTGATGCCTTCTTTCGAAGCAACGAATTCTTTAGTCTGATTCACGCGTATCACCGCATTTTTTACGAAAACCACGGCGAGTTTCATCAGCTCGGCTACGGTCATGCCGGCAAAGTAGGGCCGGAATATGCGCCAGACCTCGAAGGCTCTGGCCGCCGCAGGCACATCTCGAACTGGGAACTCTACGACCGCCACTACGGTCCGCTGTTTGACGGTTCGGCTTTCAGCGAATCGCGCCGCGGTGCACGGCCGATTCCTTTCGTCTATCTGCCCATCAATCCGGAATGGCCGGCCTCATTCTTGAATTGGTCTGAACCGGGCTACGAAGCCGAGTTCGTGAACGTAGTTTCCGAAATGGAGAGTCACTTTCGCGAGAAGGGTTGGACGCGCACGTACCTCGAGGTATTTTTCAATCACAAGAAGCGCTATATGGGTTTCCCCTGGGATGGCGATGAAGTGCGCTTTCCCGCCGACAATCGGTATTTTCTCGAGTACGGCCGTCTGTTGAAGAAAGCGCTGCCTGCCGGCACGCCAGTGAAATTTGTCTTCCGCGCCGACGCGAGCTGGGACATGGAAAAGCAGTTTGGCGAGCTCGCCGGTGTGGTCAACATGTGGGTGGCCGCGGGTGACGTCTTGAGCTGGCTACCCGAAGCTCCCGAAATGCTACGCCATCGCGGCGACATCATCTGGTATTATTCCGGCCCGCCCAGCGTCGCCTCGCCCGCCGTGACGATTACCCGGTTTCCGATGCGCGGCTGGATGTGGGGCGTCCAAGGTTTCGTGCACTGGCAAACGGTGGATGGAGGCGTTGATCCGTGGTTTCACTTCAATGGCGGCGGCACGGCGCTGGTCTATCCGGGCGAGCGTTTCGGCATCGAAGAACCCATCCCGAGCGTGCGTCTCAAGATCCAGCGCAACTGTGTCCAGGACCTCACGCTTCTCGATAGTTTCAGCCACCGCAAGCCGATCGCGGAGCTGAAATCCGACGCTGCCGGTTTGTACAACCACACCAGCCTGGCCGATTGGTGGAATCCGCGTCCGGCTTTCGCGAATAAGCCGACGTCTGATTGGAGCGGGACCGCTCTAGGTGAAGCGACGCGGCCCGCGGAGAGTCATCTGGAAAAGCTAGATCCGTCTGCGTGGCAGAAAGTGCGGCAATACATTCTACGGCTTGCCGCGGAGGAAAAATGAGATTGCTTTTGATCATCTCTGGCATGATACTGATCGCCGGTGTGTTGCCTGGCGCCGAACGCGACATGGCGCGTGAGCTGGATGAAGTTGCACGCGCCGCAACAGTAATAGTGGATGGTGACGCGTGCCAGCGCATTGTCACGCCGCGGGCTCTCGATTACATGTTCAAGAAGGACCCGCGCGACCAGTGGGTAGACGGCGACAATTACGAAGTGAATGACCAGGCCTTCATCGCCGTGAAGAAGACCCTGATCCGTCTCTCGCGCCTGGCGCCGTTTCCCTGTGACGTGAACCTCTGGATGCCCATTGCCGGACATCCCGATAAAGTTCGCGTGGTGATTCGCAACGCCCACGAGATCAGCCAGTTTTGGCCGTGGGGCAAGCTGTACCAGGACATGATTCCGCAGATGAAGCAGGTGCTCGACACCGGCCGCCGCATGACCGTGACCGCGAAACCGGGATGGATTTCGGTTCTGGCGCCGGTACACAACAGCCTGGGCGACATCGTCGCCCTGGTGGAAGCAGTCAGCCAGGCCCGGCGGGACGCGCACGAGAACGTGAAATGAGGCCGCCTCGCATGTGGAGAGCAGCCGCGAGTATCCTGCTCGGAGCTTTGGCTTCGTTTGCCGCGGATGTCACGGTAGATCAGGTGATGACCGCGGTCCGCTCGGACGTGAAGCCGCAGCAAGCCATGGAGTACATGCGGCGCGTCTATGCGACCGACCGCTGGTTCACCTTTCCGAAATTTCAAGAAACGGCCGAGTACTTGAAGCAAGCCATGCGCGATGACGGGCTCGAAAACGTCGAAGTATTGGGTGCTCCGGCCGATGGCGTGACGCACGCCGGTTATTGGACTGAGCCGCTGGCCTGGGATGTAAAACAGGCGCGCCTGGAATTGATCGATCCGGGTGTGCCCGAAGAATTTCGCGTGCTGGCCGATCGCAAAAAAGTTCCGGCTTCGCTCGGTATGTGGAGCGGTCCGACGCCACCCGGTGGAACGGTCGCCGAAATCATTGATGCCGGCAAGGCCGGGCCGGAGCAGATTGAAAAGATGGACATCGCCGGCAAGCTGGTGTTGACTAGTGACAATCCGAGTGGAATCAAGTGGGTGCTGGCAAAGAAACACGCGCTGGGAGCGATCAACGCGTACACTGAAAATCCGGGTCTCAAAGACGACCGGCAATGGATCAATGCCTGGGGCGATTACGGCTGGGCCTTCATCAAGAGCAGTACGCCGTTGGTTTGTTTCTCGATCACACCACACCAGGCCGAATTCGTCCGCAAGCTGTTGGCCCAGGGCCGGCCGGTGCGCGCGCGCGCCATGGTGGACAGCCGCTATTACGCCGGCGTGTATCCGTACGTCACGGGAGTGATCCCGGGCGGTGCGAGGCGAGCGCATGGCGGCGAGAGCCTTCCGGAATCGAATGAAGAGGTGCTCACTCTGGGCCACAGCTCGGAACAAGGCGCGCAGGATAATGCCACGGGCGTGGCAGCTATGCTGGAATCGCTCGCGACGTTGAATCGGCTGATTGCCGCGAGCAAGCTGCCCCGGCCGCGGCGTACGATTCGCGTACTGCTGATGGGCGAGATGTATGGTTCCATGCATTATGTCGCCACTCATCCGGACACAATCCGAAATACCGTGGCTGCAATGTGCGTGGATACTCCGGCTGCGCCCTACGATCTGGCGGGCACCGAATACACCTTCTACATGAATCCGCACGCCGCGAAATCCTACACCGATGCCTTCGTGCTGCACCTGGCTGAACAGTATTTTTCGAAGCTCCGCCGGCCCTTTCATTGGAACGAATACATGACCGGGACTGACACTTATTTGGCCGAGCCGGCTGTCGGCATCCCCACGGTATGGCCCTATAGCGGCACCGGCGTTGTGACGCATCACAACAGCGCCGATACGCCGGATAAGGTTGACCCGCGCTCGCTGCGCGATCTGGCAATCGTCAATGCCACTTATCTTTACTACCTGGCGAACGCCGGAGAAGAGCAGGCGTTGTGGCTCGCGCAAGTGGCGGCTAACCGCGGCTACGATCAAATTCTTGCCGCCGCGGAACCGTTTCTCGATCAGGTTTTTCAATCCGGCGGCGGAAATCAGTTCAGCCAGTTGGTTGCCGGGGCCCGGGAGAAAATCGCTTATGCCGTCGATCGTGAGACTCAGGCCGTGCTCTCGGTGAGCCGTCTCGTCCCGCCGCCAAGGCGTCAATCGCTCGAGGATGCGGTAAAGCCACTGGTTAAAGGGCTCGCGGATTACGGTCGCGCTCAGTCAGCGAGACTGGATGAAGCCGCAACGCACGTCAGCCGGAAGGCTGGTGTTGCGAGCACCGCGCAGTTGATTACTCCCTCGGGCGGGCCGCCATCTGAGGCTGCGCGTATTGTCGTGAAGCGCAAGAAATTCGGGACCATTCCACTCGATGAGATGCCGATCGATCGGCGCGAAGGCTATCCATCCGGCGCCTGGGATACCCGGGTGATTGCGGCTTTGTACTGGTGCGATGGGACGCGCAACCTGGCCGAAGTGATCCGCCTTACCGATCTTGAGCTTGGACATCAGGATTTCGACTTCGTAGGTTATTTCAAGTTTCTGCTCAAGCACGGATACGTGGAGTTCACCGGGAACTGACGGCTTCAGCTCTACGGCGCGTTGCGAGTTGATCTGAAATGGGTTAGAGGTTCAGTTCGAACGCTCCGTCACGGAAGACTCGATTCGGCGAGAAGGTGGACGGCACCCCTTTTAGTGAAGCCGGTCGAACGGCCAGACACCCGGAATCCGGCTGCCGTGGCGTTGTCAAAGCTCGGGGCCTCCAAGGGTGGTAAGGCGCGGGCGGCAAGCCCTCGGATCGGAAACGGAAAATGATCGCAAGGCGGGCGGCATAGGCACGCTGGAAGAAAATCCTCGCAATAAATTTTTCCACAGACTGTGAAAACGCCATGGGTATTTTCCATTTACGCCGATGGTGGTGCTACTTGTCGTTATCGAGACATCTCAATACTGGCCGATCGCTTCAAAATCCAGTTCGAGAATCCAGTCCTTGCCTGCTTCGTCTCGCTTGACACTGATGAATCCTAAAGCGCCAAGTCGATCAAGCTCTCTAGTGAAAGTGCGATCCGTAACGTCCTTATAG
>QHXW01000217.1 GCA_003223115.1 Acidobacteriota bacterium | reverse complement strand
CCCTTTGAGAAACCCGATCACCGAAGCCACCGGGTGCTTGGGGGGAATGGCGATGCACATGTGCACATGCTCCGGCATCAGATGCCCTTCGAGAATCTGGCATTCCTTTTGCCGCGCCAGCCCATGGAAAATCTGTCCCAGATGTCGGCGTGTCTGACCGAAGATGGCTTTTCGCCGCCGTTTGGGCACGAATACAACATGGTACTTGCAGTCCCATTTGGAATGGGATAGGCTCTGGTAAAGCTCTGTCATTGATCCTCCTCATCGTTGGTCATCAAGCCACTTGAGGAGGATTCTACTCCGGGAACGGTCGAACCTCTTCGAGTCTCACTGGTCTAACCAGTGGCTTACCAATTTCAGTCAGGCGACCAATGAGCCTGAAATCAGCGTGTTCTCAGTAGATTTCCCGTCGAAATTCACCGATAGACTTGAAACGATCTGGCAATCGTCTGGTGCCCAACAGAATCTTCCAGGGCCACGATTGCCGCTCGAACCAACGTCGTGATCGACGGTTAGCGCGCGAAGAGGTTGGTATTCAAGAAGTCGTTGCGGAACTTTCCTTTCGGATCGTACTTGGCGGCCAGTTTGATGAAATCGGGCAGTTTTTCGTATCTCGAACGGAGATCGGCGGGCGGCAGGGTGAACAGCTTGCCCCAGTGTGGGCGCGGCTGAAATGTAGAGAGTTCCTTTTCAATCACGGAAAGCAGGCGCCTGACGGCGGGCCAGTCCTGTTTCCACGTGAAGTGGATGGTGACGCTGGGCTGCCGGTAGCAGGTGCTCATCCACAGGTCGTCGGCAGCGATGGCGCGGATTTCCGAGATCAGCAGGTGCGGAGTCACCTGATCGCGCAAACGCTCGACCGCCAGAATCGCGTCAAGGGCGTTACACCGGGGCACGAAGTATTCCGACTGGAGCTCTTTGCCGGCGCTGGGAGTGAAGCCCATGCGGAAGTGGGGCAGCCGCTCGTACCAGGGGCCGGGCACTCCCATCTGCTCGGTGCAGTTCTCGGCGGAGAGCTCGGTAATGGGGTGAAGATTTCTGGTCGCGAGCTTCGCGCCGAAGAATTCCGGGGGCGCCGCGAATGCCTGACCGTGTTCGACACGGCTCTTGATCCAGAGCTCATTAATGCGCTGTTTCTGCCAGTCGGTGAACAGACTGACGCTGTAGGCGCTCGACAAAATTTCGTCGAAGTGCTCCTTCATCTGAGCGAGCGGCAGATTCTCAAACACGTACTGCCGCATGGCATAAGTGGGCTGAATATCGAGAGTAATGCGGGTGATGACGCCGAGAGCGCCGAGCCCCACGACAGCGCCGCGAAAGACTTCGCCATCTGACTTGCGAGAGAGTTTTACGAGGTCACCGGCCGCTGTGATGATTTCGAAGGCGGAAACCGCGGTGGAGAGGTTGCCGTTTTTCTCGCCCGATCCGTGCGTTGCGGTGCTGCAAGCCCCGGCGACGGAGATGTGGGGAAGCGAAGCCAGGTTGTGCAGCGCAAAACCCTTGCTATCGAGGTACGGGCAGAGCTGGCCGTAGGTGATGCCGGCATCGACAGTTACCGTGCTCGCGCCGGCATCGAGCGCGACCACCTCGTGCATGGGCTTCAGCGAGAGCAGGTTGTGACGGCTGTCCGCAATGGAGTTGAAACAGTGGCACGTGCCGAGCACCTTCACCTTTTCCCGCGACCGCAGCACGGAGCGAATCTGCTCGACCGATGCGGCTTCGTGCACGTTATCCGTACTGTAGGAGAGGTTCCCCGCCCAATTGGTGAGCTTCTGCGGCTTGCTGAGCTTTTGCTTCGCGGCCCAGGCGGAAAAGGGCGCGAGGAGGGGCCTCGCGATCGCGGCCGAGAGGAGATTGAGGAAGGTCCGTTTATTCACGTTCGCTCAGGGATGATATCAAATCAGCCTGGGTTAGTCCGGGTCTTCGGCGGCCGCGGTAACAACGAATTCGGCCTTGGCGGGAGATTCGGCGCTCTCGGGCCGTGACGTGGTGCGTCCGCCGCAGGCACATAGTTCAGCTCGGTGCCGGCGCCCGCGCAGCGCAGCATCAGACCTCCCCGCCCCATATCGCCCCGGCCCACGAAATCCGCGGGAAACAGCAAGTGGGGGCCGAAGATCTCGACAAGCGGCTCTAGATACTTGGTGCTGGCGATGCTGCCCAGCAATACGATCTCGCAATCCGGCCCCGCACGTTCAGCCAGAATGCGCGCATTTCTCTCGAGAGGCTCGCGATACCGGGGCTCGTCGGCGTCCACCGGTATGGAGGCAATGCTTTTCAACTCTTCGAACGTGATCCTGGTGTCCGGCGGCATCAGACCGCGTCCCGAGGCGATCACGAAAGATCCCGGCACACCGCGTGGCGGCGCTGCGAAGACTTCGCTATAGGCCAGCTTGCCGCGGAAGTACAGACCGCTGATGAAGCTAAACACTTCGCCTATGGTTGCTCCTTCAGTGCGAAGCCTCACGGCGAGATCGAAGCTGGCGCGTTCCCGCAGCAGCAGGCGGCCGCGCTCGCCACCGGCGTTGGCTGGAGACAGCAGAAAGATACGGCAGCGTTTGTTGGAAGTGGAAGGCAACTTCAGTGCATCACATCAGCTTGGGCGTGACGAGAGATGCCCGGCGTCCTGCTAGCGCGTCCCGGCGGGCACGGCCTTATGCCCGGCCACGTAACTCTGCATGTACTTGGAAAATGCCGCCTGCAGGGCGCTTCGCGCGGTGTCATTCTGCTTCAAGGCCTTGCGCTCAATCTCGAGCACCGGCAGCAAGTCGCGCGTGGTCGAGGTAATAAAAACCTCGTCGGCACTCTCGAGATCAGAAGGCATGAGCGTTTTCTCAGTCACCGGAAATCCCGCGACGCAAACTTCCGAGAGCAGCAGCTCACGTGTGATGCCCGGCAAACAGCCTGAGCTGAGCGGCGTCGTCAAGACTTCATTGCCTCGCACCGCGAAAATATTGGCCGAGGTGCATTCCGAAACTTCGCCGCGTTCATTCAACAAAACTACTTCGTCGAAGCCCTTCGATTGCGCCTCTTCCACTAGCGTCAGATTCGTAGCCCAGGAGAGGATCTTGGTTCCGGCGAAAGGCGAGGCCGCGTGGCGTCCGTGTGGCGCGTACGCGAGTTTTACACCGGCGCCCCAATCATGCAGGTCCGCGGTTAAAGCGATCAGGTCGGTTTTGCGATCGCAGGGGCTGGCCCAAACGCTGCCATCGTTGCGGACCACTACCACTCGCAAGGTCGCATCATGCGCGCCATTCGCCTCGATGAGCTTGCCGAGACGCTTTTGTCCTTCATCAGCGCCGCATGGCATGGTGATATGGAACAATGCGGCGTCGCGCGACATGCGTGCCCAGTGGCGCTCGAACGCAAACTGAACGCCTTCGGTAACGCGAATGGTGCTGAACACGCCCCAGCCCGCCAGCAGGCCGACTTGGCCGGGCGCAAGCAGCTTTTCCGAATAATCGTGGACCTCATCATTGAACAAAACGCGGCGATGGATCACGGCTTCATTGTAGCGGAATCAAGGTGAAACCCGCAGGTCAGAAGAGTCAGGCATGCCTCCGGCGGCGCCGGATTGAACAGCCTGTGACTTCGACCGCAGCCGACTACCGGCTTCCCGCGCCGCAGTTTTTGGGGAGACAGCCGATGTTGGAAATAAACGGCTTGACTGGAAGCCACAGATCAGAATGGAGGCAGGAGGCAGAAGATCAGAAGATCAGGTGGAAACAGCGGCAGCGCGGCTCTCCTGGAGCGCGCCGTCGCAGTGGAACAGTACACTAGGATCTGATTTGACTCCCTATCTCGAAATCGGCGGCGACTATCGCCAGGTGCTGCCAGGCGCCTATCTGATTGAACTGCCGCTTCCTTATTCTCTAGGCCGGATCAATGTGTATCTGTTGCGGCGGGCGGACAGGTTCATGCTCATTGATTGCGGTATGGACACGGAGCCTTGTTTTCAGGCGCTCGAGCGTGCTCTCGAAGGCATCGGCGCGCCATGGGCCGAAATCCGCGAGATCCTGCTCACCCACGTTCATCCTGACCATATGGGTCTCACGCAACGCCTGCTGAAACTCACTGGCGCACGGCTGCTGATGCATGCCGAAGAATTGAAGTACCTGGATCGCCTTTCAGCGATGGACGAGTATAGCGCCTGGTCAGCCGACGTCTTGCGCGAAGCGGGTGTCGGGGCGCGGATGATTGCGCGAATCGGCGAGGCGGCGCACGAAATTCACAAGAGTTTTCGGAGGCTCGAGCCGCATCAGAGGCTTCACGGCGGCGAGAAAATTCAGAGTGAGGCCGGTGAACTGGAGGTCCTCTGGACACCCGGGCATTCACCAGGACACATCTGTCTCTATGGAACAGGACGGCGCGTCCTGTTCGCCGGCGACCAGATATTGGAGCACATTTCGCCGAACATCGGCTGGCATCCGGAGCAAGATCCTTTGGGTGATTACCTGGCATCGCTCGACGTGCTGGAGCGGCTTGAAATCGATTTGATTCTGCCTTCGCACGGAGCGCCATTCTCGGGCCATCGCGATTGGATACGCAAGACACGCGAACACCACGCAGAGCGCTGCACGCGAATTCTGGGGTTGCTCAATGGCCGATCGGCCAGCGCCACGGACCTGGTCCCCGGACTTTGGGACCGAGAGCTGACACCGTTCCACTACCGTTTCGCGGTGTTTGAGATTCTGGCACATCTGGAGCATTTGGAGAGGCAGAGCAAGGTTGCGCGAGTTAGGCAGGGCGAAGTGGTGCGCTGGCGCGTAAATGGCGGAACGGCGGGACACAACAAACAAGATTAAGAAAATGGGGAGCACCGCTCGCTCACGGTCGCGGAGTGGGCGGTCGCGGCTCCTACGGCTTATTCGTATCGGAGGGCGACCATCGGGTCGACCTGGGCGGCGCGGCGCGCGGGAATGTAGCAGGCGATGCCGGCGACAGCGAACAGAACGAGTGACACCGCAGTCAACGTGATCGAGTCGGTCGCGGTAACGCCGTACAGCAGACCGGCCATTACCGAATGCAGGGCCAACGCGGAGGCCACGCCCAGGGCCACTCCAATGAACGCGAGCTTCAGCCCTTGGCCCACTACCAGCTTAAGCACATCGCTCCAGTGCGCTCCCAAAGCCATGCGCACACCGATCTCATGGACGCGCTGGCCAACGGAATACGACATCACACCGTAGACGCCCACAGTGGCCAGCAGCAGCGCAAGACCAGCGAAGGTCCCGACAAGAAATAGTGCCAGACGCGGGCCGGCGAAGGCCGCGGCAGCAATCTGGTCCATGGTCTGCACATCAGCCAGAGGCAAATCTTTATCCAATGCAGCGACTTCGCGCCGGATGGCGCCGAGAATGTCCCCGGCGTTCGGAGCCGCGCGAACCGCCAGGCACATCTGACCAAACAGTTGCTGTTCCACAGGCCAATAGAAGGCCGGTTCCGCGCCGATGGATGCGGGAGTATCCTTGACGTCGCCCACGATGCCCGCGACGAGCACGCGGTCGCCCCACAGCTTCATAGGTTTCCCGACAGGATCTTCGTGCGGCCAGTACCGGCGGGCCATACTCCGGTTGATCATGATCACGCGCTGCGCGGCGGCATCATCGCGTTCGGTGAACCAGCGACCGGCCACCAGCGGCACGCCTATGGTTTGAAAGTACAGAGCGCTCACGAAATGATAGCGGCCGTGGTTTCCTCTGTTTTCGGCATCCGAGCGGCCGATGATTTCAAAATCGGAGTTCTCGTCGTATCCGCTCCACGGCAAGTCCGAACTCACGCCCGCCTCACTGATTCCGGGCTGCGTTTTCAAGCGCTCGATCAGCCGCCGACAAAACAGCGCCGCAGCCTTTTGGTTGGGATAACGCGCTTGGGGCAAGTCCAGGCTCATGGTGATGACGTTGCGCGGATTGAATCCCGGAACCTCGCGTTCGAGATTCAGAAAAGTCCGCATCAGCAGGCCCGCGCCCGCCAGCAGCACCAGTGCGAGGCTGAGCTCCGCTACCACCAGGACGCCACGCAGGCGGCTGCTCCGCAGACCGATCGCCGAACTGCGGCCGCCTTCTTTCAAGCAGGTGTGCAGGCCGCCGGCTTTCGAAATTTGAAATGCCGGAGCCAGTCCGAACAACAGAGCCGTCAGGATGGTCGCGATGAAAGTAAAGACGAACAGGCGCGCATCCACGCCGATCATCTGAACGCGCGGCAGCTTGCCGGCGCTGACGGTGCTCAGCGTGTCGACACCCCAGATAGCCAGTAGACAGCCGAGAGCGCCGCCGAGACCGGCGATCAACAGGCATTCGGTGAGCATCTGGCGGATCAGCCGCAGCCTGCCGGCACCGAGCGCCGTGCGGATGGCGATTTCCCGCTCCCGCACCGCAGCCCGCGCAAGCAGAAGGTTTGCCACATTCACGCAGGCGATCAACAGCACGAATCCTACCGCGCCTAGCAATACCAGCAGCAAGGGCTGCGCTTTGCCCACGATCGCCTGACGCAAGGGTACCAGACGGATCCGCGCGTCGCGATTTGTATCCGGATACAACCGCGCCAGCCGCTCCGCAATGCTATTCATCTCGGCGTGCGCCTGTTTGCGCGAGACGCCAGGTTTCAAGCGGGCGATTCCGTTCAGATAATGCGAGCCGCGCTGCCCGGCATTCTTGCGATCGAGAGTGAGCGGCCACCAGACGTCCACGGTGTCCCCGTGAGGCAATGAATGATATGTGCCGCCGACGCTGACGAGGCCTGGGCGCATCACGCCGACCACGGTGAAAGACCGGCCGGAAAGGTTCACGGTCCTGCCGAGTACGCGCGGGTCTCCCGAAAACCGGCTCTTCCACAACCCGTAGCTGAGAATCACCACGCGTTCATTGCCAGGCAGTTCCTCATTCAACATGAACGCGCGGCCCAACATGGGCTGCCAGCCGAGCAGACGGAAAAATCCATACGACACGCGCATACCGGTGAGCCGCTCGGGCCGGTCCGCCGCCGCAAATTGCAGATCATCGCGAACATACAAGGCGAAGTCATCGAAGACGCGGTTCTGGTCACGATAGTCCAGAAAATCATGCGCATTGATCGGAAACTCGGGGAACACGGGAAATGTCGTGAAGACCCGCACCAGCCGGTCGGGCTCGCGATAAGGCAGGGGTTTGAGCAGCACGCCATTGATCACGCTGAATATCGCGCTGTTCGCGCCAATACCCAGCGCCAGCGTCAATACTGCCACGGCCGTGAAGCCGGGATTCTTGACCAGCGTTCGCCAGCCATAGCGAAGATCCTGTTTGAGACCTTTCACGGGCTCTCCTCTGCTAAGGTCTATTAGACGGCAAAACCGCTGTTCCGTGCCTCGTGCTGTTAACATTTTCCGGGCCATGGCGTCTTGGCCCCTGAGGGCTCCATGTGGAAGCCGTTATCGGATTTGGAATCAAAGATTTACTGTTTATGCCCGCGGCGGCGGTGATTGAAGTCAACCAAGAGACCGCTCTGGTAGATGCTGCGCGAAACGGCAATAGCGACGCGTTCGGCCGGCTTTACGAGATTCATGCCCGCATGGTGCATGGCCTGCTCATCGCGCGCACACCCCGGGATGAAGTGGACGACCTCACGCAGGAGGTGTTCCTCAGCGCATTTCGAAAGCTGCACACGCTACGCGATTCGGCGGCGTTCGGCCCCTGGCTGGCGGTGATCGCGCGCAACCGGTCTCGTGATTATTATAGGCATCGATCCGAAACCGAGGAACTGGAAGAAGAAACAGCCGTAAGTGCCGGCTCGAGCTCGACGGAAGCCGAAGCTGAAGCGATTCTGGCAATCATTCGCAGGCTTCCCGACGCTTATCGCCAGACGCTGGTGCTGCGCCTGGTGGAAGGCATGACGGGTCCCGAGATCGCGGTGCGCACCGGGCTGACGGCGGCCTCCGTTAGGGTGAATTTGCATCGTGGTATGAAATTGCTTCGAGAAAAACTGGGAGGAGGGCGCAGATGAGCGGCGATTATCTTTGGGATCGCTCGGGCGAACCCGACCCCGAGATCCAGCATCTGGAGGAAGTACTCGGTGGGCTGCGCTCGAACCGGCCGGCGCCCGATTGGACCGGACAACAGAAAGTCAGGCAGATTCCAGGCCGTGGGACCCGGTTTCAACAGACCGGCTGGCGCGCGGCTATCGCGGCTGGAGTAGTGCTTGCAATTTGCGCTTCCTGGCTGGTCACGAGACCCGTCCGCTCGGGGTGGAAAGTGGCGCGTATGGAAGGCGCACCGATTGTGGGGAAGAGCCGCATCAAGGGCAGCGGTCAGCTCAGCGTAGGCGAGTGGATCGAAACCGACGCAGGCTCGCGCGCACGGATCAGTGTTTCTGACATCGGGCAGGTAGAGATTGAACCGAATTCCAGGCTGCGCCTGGTGCGGGCACGCTCGAACGGTCATCGTCTGGCGCTCGTACGCGGCGAGATGCAAGCCATGATCTGGGCGCCGCCGCGAATGTTCTCAGTCGAGACGCCGGCCGCTGTGGCGGTCGATCTCGGTTGCCGGTACACGCTGAAAGTGGATGAAGCCGGTATCACCACATTGCACGTCACCATGGGATGGGTGGGGTTCGAGCAGAACGGGCACGAATCCTGGGTTCCGGCTGAGGCCGAATGCGTCACGCGGCCCGGCAAACAGGCTGGCACTCCCGACTTCGTGGATGCGTCCGACGTGTTTCGCACGGCACTGGCGAAATTCGATTTCGAGCATGACTCAGCAGCGCTCAACTCCGTGCTGGCAGAGGCTCGCGATCGTGACGCCCTAACACTCTGGCATCTACTGCCAAGAGTTCAAGGAGCCGAGCGCGTGCGGGTCTACGATCGTTTGGTTCAACTGGCGCCGCCACCCGAGAGCGTCACCCGCCAAGCGGCTTTAGAGGGTGATAAACAGGCGCTGGATCTCTGGTGGGATCAACTAGGCCTGGGGGAATCCTCACACTGGAGAATGTGGAAAGGCCCCTCGCCGTTCCAGGGAAAGTAGAGGCCGCGGCTGTTTGAGTTCCGGTTAAACCGGAATCTCGTTTGCGCGGATCTTGTCTTCCTTCACTTTGAGGCCGAGGCCTGGAGCGTCGGGCACCATGACCGTGGCGCCCTGAATTTCGAGGCCGTCCACCATTAAATCAACCAAAAATTCCGGCCCGTTCAATTCAGGCGGAAGCTGGAGTTCAAGCGTGGAATACAAATGGATGGCGGCGGCGAGGCCCACGCCGAATCGGTCAGACCGCTGCCGAGCAATCCCAGTCCGTTGGCTTCGGCGACGATGGCGCTGCGCTGGCATCCCCAGGGGCCGGCGCTCTTGGTCAACTTCAGCACCACCAGGTCCCCGGCCTCCATGCGGGCCAGCCGCGCGACATCGTAAGAGCTGAAGCAGCCTTCATCCAGCGCAATCGGCAAATCGCTTTTTTCACGAACGCGCCTCAGACCAAAACCAATCCACGCTAGGCTTTTCAATCGAAACGTCAGAAATAGCTACGCTAGGCCTGCCCATACCCCAAAAAAAGTACTGAACATTTGAGCCGATTTTCTGTATACCGTAGGAAGTGGGGAGCATCAAAGCGGTTCTCTCGCGAGTGGCGAGTCTCGCGGTCATCCAGAAGAGACTCGAGTCCGGCGAGGAGTCGCGGACGCGCTTAGCGAGGTGGGTGTGTGGCCGCTTCCAATTGCATGACGCACGCGGCAAGCCGCGTGTATCTTCCTGCCTGAAGGCCCTGCGGGATTTAGAGCGGGAAGGAAAAGTGCAGCTTCCCCCACCGGTTCTGAACATTGTCCAGCACTGGCGGGTACGGCGGCATGCCGAGGCGGTGACGAAGCCAAAGGAAGTCCCCGCAGAGGTGGGCCAGATCCGGGATCTGCAGCTGCTTTTGGTGGATCCGCAGGAGGGCGAGCAGATGCGGACCTGGAACGAGCTGATGGTGCGGGAGCATCCGCAAGGCAAGCGGCGGCTGGTGGGACGGCAACTGAGATATCTGGTGGGCTCCGCGCATGGCTGGCTGGGGGCGGTGGGGTTCAGCGCCTCGGCCCTCCATTTGGAAGCCCGGGACCGATGGATTGGCTGGGATGCACCCCAACGGCAGGCGCAAGAGGGGCGGGTAGTGAATTTGAGCCGCTTGCTGATCCGCCCCAGCGTGCAGTGTCGGAATCTGGCTTCTTTTGTGTTGGGGGCGTGCCTCGGCCGGGTGCAGAAGGATTTTGCCGCGCGCTATGGCTATGAGCCGTGGCTGTTAGAAAGCTTCGTCGATCGACAACAGTATGCGGGGACCTGTTTTCAGGCGGCCAATTGGGAGTGCGTGGGGCAGACCAAAGGGCGCGGGCGCAACGACCGCACCTGTCAGTCCCCCGAGAGTATCAAGGACATTTATGTCTACCCGCTGGGGGCGGACTTTCGTCAGAAAATGGGGGTGAGTGCAGAGCCCGCGGCCAGGCTGCGTCCTTTGGCCGTAGAGGAGGGGCTGGGCGCAAAGGAGTGGGCCCAGCAGGAATTCGGGGAGGTGGAGTTGGGCGATCAGCGTTTGCGGGAGCGTT
>QHXW01000216.1 GCA_003223115.1 Acidobacteriota bacterium | reverse complement strand
CCCTGCACCGTGGATTCACCACGAACGGCGGCAACGCAACCGTCTCGGTGTTCGATACCAACACGTTCAAGACCTTGAAAAAGATCTCGGTGCCGAAGGATCCGGACTTTACGTTCTACGATCCACAAACCAAGCGCGTGCTGGTTTGCCACGGCGATGCGGCCGTCATCACGGAGATTGATCCCGAGAAGGCGGTGGCCGTGGGGAAAATAGAACTGGGTGGCGGCGCGGAAGCCGCGGTGGTGGACGGAAAGGGAACAGGGTTCGTGAACCTGGAGGAGCAGGCAGAGGTGGTCAGCTTCGACCCACACGCGCTGACGGTCAAGCAGAAATGGCCGATTACCGGATGTGAGACTCCGACCGGTCTGGCCCTTGACGTTCCCAATGCCCGGCTCTTCATTGGTTGCAGAAGCAAGGTGCTGGCGGTGATGGACGCCAGGAGTGGGAACGTCATCACCACGCTGCCGATCGGTGACAGGGTGGATGCGGTGGCCTTCGACGCAGAAAGCAAATTGATCTTCGCTTCCAATGGTGACGGCACGGTATCGGTGATCCGGCAGAAGGGCGCGAATCAATATGAATCGGTTGGGGACATCGAAACGCAGAAAAGCGCCAAAACCATGACGATTGATCCGAAGACCAAGCGGCTGTTCCTTGCCGCCGCTGAGATGGAGTCCGCACCTGCCGCCAATGGGCAGAGAGCGCGGCTGAGGCCCAAGCCGGGCTCGTTCACGGTATTAGTTGTCGAGCGGCAGTAACCGATGTCAACACGGCGCGCCACCGCTGTCGATCCCATCATCGGTCTGCGATACGAATGATTGAAATTACTGGTTGTCGCGCCGCTTCAGTGTCGGACGCTCGTCTTCGTCCTTGGGCGCTTTCTTGCCGTTCTCGTCCTCGATGGGACCGGTCCCGGCGCCAGGAGACCGACGCAATGTCGGACGGCCCGATGCATCTTCCTTGGTATCGATACGGCGGCGGTTGTGCAGCATCGAGAGCCGCGACTTGACGTCGTTGAACTCCGAAGTGTTCACCACGTACTCGGGCTTGGACTTCAGAATTTCCGCGATGTTCTTCTGCGCGGTCTTGATGCGGTCGTCGGTCATCGGATGGGTTGAGAACACCTTGGACAGCGTGCCGGGTTTACGTTTCTCGAGCGATTGAATTTTCTCGAAGAAGTCCACGAATGAGGTCGGGTCGTAACCGGTCTTGTACAGATACTCGAGGCCTAACAGATCGGCTTCGGATTCAAATCCGCGTGAAAAGGTGAGGAAGCCCAGCGGAATCGCGAGGCCCGCGCCCTGTCGTATGGCGTAACCCGTCCAGCCGCCCATGAAAATCAGGGGGATCGACGCGTAATTGATAATGGTCCCGCGCGTGGCTTGCCTGGTACCGTGGCGCGCCGCAACATGCGCGATTTCGTGCGCCATGACGCCCGCGAGTTCGGCTTCGTTGTCGGCTTTCAAAATCAAACCGGAGTTGACGAAGAAGAATCCACCGGGAAGAGCGAACGCGTTGATCTCTTCAGAATCCAAAACCTTGATGGTGAAGGGAACCTTGGCGTCGGAATTTCGAACTAGGTTCTGGCCCACTCGGTTGACGTATTCGGCGATCACCGGGTCATCGATGATCTTCGCCTGCCGCTCCACTTCCTGGGCGAGTTGCTTGCCGAGTGCAATCTCCTTCTCGAGCGAGTAGAAGTTGACGCCTTTGCCCACGTCGCGATTGCCGATTTCTTCCGGATCTTTTTTCTTATCCTTGGCGAAAGAGGGGGTTCCGGCAATGGTAGCGGCCAGCACGAAGGTCAATAACCGAACGGAGAACCGGTTCATCTGGATTCGTCTCCTGATAGCATTATAAGCCTGGGGCATGCAAAGGCCTCACAATTATAACGCCTTACAAATCCTACCTCACAATAATAACGCCTTACAAATCCTAATGGTTGCGGGGAATGAGAAAGGATTTACAATCGCGAAGGGCGGGGGCGCGGTCGTCTGGTTCAGTTTTCACGACGACGCAGAACCGGCTGGTCTTCGCGCCCCTGGCCTGCAGGTTGGGCCACCGGTCGGTCACGAGCCAGACGCACGCTGCAAAGTGGGCTTCGAGGGTTCGGCGGCGGCTTCCCGTTTCGAGCGGCGGTGCTGGGCCACCATGCGCTCCCGCATCTCGTTGAATCCAGAAGTGTTTACTACGTAATTGGCTTTGTTTGGCAAAATCTCAGCGATATTCTTTTGCGCCATCCGAATTCGGTCCGCGGTCATGGGGTGCGAGGAAAACATCCGCGCCATGGTGCCGGGTCTCCGTTTTTCGAGCGATTCAATGCGCTCGAAAATATCCACGGAGGCTGTGGGATCGTAGCCGGTCTTGTACATGTACTCCAGGCCCAGCAGGTCGGCCTCGCTCTCAAAAGCACGTGAAAAGCTCAAGAAACCCAACGGGATACCGACGTTCGCTCCCTGACGAGCCACGTAGCCCCACCATCCTCCCATGAATATCAATGGTACCGTAGCCATGTTCACGATTTCGGCGCGTGTCTGCTGCCGGGTCATGTGCCGGGCCGCCGAATGCGCGATTTCGTGGGCGATGACGCCGGCCAGCTCGGCCTCGGTCTCGGCAACGCGGATCAGCCCGGAGTTAACAAAGATGAAGCCACCGGGCAGGGTGAAGGCGTTGATGGAGTCGGAATCGATGATCTTGAACTTCAGCGGGATCTTGGCGTCGGAATTCCGGCCCAGGTTCTGGCCCAGCCGGTTGACGTACTCGCCGAGAATCGGGTCGTCGACCATCTTGGCCTGCTTCTCGACCTCGAGGGCGAGCTGTTTGCCGAGGGCGATTTCCTTCTCGATCGAATAGAAATTAATGCCTTTGGCGACATCGCGGTTGCCGATTTCGTCCGGATCCTTCTTCTTGTCTTTGGCCGGAGAGAGGGCGGGGAGGAGGACCAGAGCGGTAAGCGGGAGCAGCAGACGGAGTTTCATCAAGCGCACCTGATGGGCGAATAGACGCGACGCGGGGTTACAACGTTGCGGAAATTAAATAGTACATAGCCCTTCTGATTTGTCATACCCTCGCGCTCAAGTGCCAGGTATTTTCGTGGGGCCAAGTGTCATGAGCAAGTCCGCTGAAGCGTCGCTCGCCACTAGTCTTGTTCCCTGGTCAGTCGACACTGCGGCTTTCATAGCATGGACGCATCAATCCTCACAACAAACAGGACGGACGAGATGACGGACAACGCTATTGTTGGCGGGAGTCCTGCTGCTCTGGTTTTGGCGATCGCACTCGCCCGCCGCGGCATTCCGACGACCGTTTTCGAGCGGGATGCCCATCCAGAAGTTGCGCCGCGCTTTAACCCAGATCGATCCTACACAATTGATATTTCCGGGCACGGACTCCGGGCGCTGCGCCACATAGATGGCTGTTCCTATTTCGATGACAGGATGATTCCATTCAAGGGACTCAAAATCCCGGGAGGCGGTCGCCCCCCGCACCGTCAAAGGCGATTTTCGGTGCGTTGAACGACCGCTCCACCATAGCGTGTACGTCCGTCGAAACGCCGTGGTCACGCCACAGCCAACGCATCATCTCAGGGAAAACGGTTTGCAGCATCTTTTGGCCATGCCGCTGGATGCCCCATAAGTAGTTCACGTCGTAGCCTTTTTCGGTGAGAGCCTGTTCCATCCGAACGTTCTGATAAAACCAGTCGCGAGTCTGATCATAGCTTCGGTCGGCTTTCAGAGCGCGATTGTCATTCCGGCCATCCACGAGAAAGACGCGAAGGGGCTTCTTCTCGCTCTTGCGAATGATGTCGGGATAAGCATGTCCACCGCGAATATCGGTAAAGCTTCCCACATTGCTCAATACTTTACGG
The DNA here is from genome assembly GCA_003223115.1 of Acidobacteriota bacterium. Lineage (GTDB taxonomy): Bacteria > Acidobacteriota > Terriglobia > Bryobacterales > Bryobacteraceae > QHXW01. The sequence continues at coordinate 20,178 of QHXW01000216.1, read as the reverse complement.
AAGTAATTCGGACGCTCCCATGCCACGGTGAACGCGGCAATAGCGCCCGAACTCGACCCGCCTATTCCATGCCGCTCGGGATCCTTCGAAATGTTGTAGTCCTTGTAGAGCACCGGCAGCAATTCATCCACGATGACCCACGATGACCCGGGCATACTTGTCATCGAGGGTGATGTACTCAGTAGGCCGGTTTGTGTCGCGATCCCCCCAATTGCCCGGGGTGGGGCTCAGGCTGATCGGGGTGGCGACCCGGATTGATGAACACTCCGATCATCACCGGAATCTCGCGACGGTAAATCAGGTTGTCCATCACGAACGGCGCTCGAATATCTCCCTCCGGAGCCATGAACGCCTGCCCATCGTTGTAGATCATCAGACTGGCGGGCGCGGCCGGGTCGTATTGCGCCGGCACATAGATCCAGTACGTATGCTGCGTGTCGGGATAGGCCTGGCTCGGCAGCGTGAACGGTCCCCGGACTTCGCCCTTGGGAACTCCGTCCGGCGCGAGCGCGTCCGGCGCGAGCTTATAGTAGATGTCCGTGTTTGGTGTCTCTATCTGTGCGAAGGCTGCGGTTGTGAGCAACGCGAGTATTGAGGAGAGGCCGCGTGTCATAGTGTTGAGCCAATACTAACGAAGCCGGCACGACCCCGTCCAATCATCGGTAGAGGGCCCGTTCCAACCGAAGGAGTATACTGCGAGTGGCTAAAATCCCATGAACGGCAGATTACAGGACCTGCGGTACGGATTACGCGGGCTCCGCAAGCAGCCGGCGTTTACGATTCTGGCGGTGATGGCGCTGGCGCTGGGGATCGGCTCGGTCACCACCATTTTCAGCGTGATCGACAACGTGCTGCTGAATCCCTTTCCTTACGCGGACGCGAAGAGGGTGGCCCTGATCTATATCCATGATGTGAAGGAGAGCGGGCGGGGCGGGCGTTCTTTTTTTACGACACCGGAGTTTCTCGATTATCAGGAACAGAACCATGTCTTCGACGCCGTCATTGGCGGAACGTTCCAAGATGTGCTTTACAACAGCCGGGAAGGCACGGAACAGTTCGACGGAGGCAAAGTAACGCCGAACCTGTTTCGCGTTTTGGGCGTGCCGGCGCTCATCGGCCGCGGCATCGTACCGGAGGATGGCAATCCGGGGGCCCCGCCGGTTTTTGTCATGAGCTACAAGATGTGGCGCAAGCGCTTTAACCTGGATCCGGCGGTGGTCGGCCGGACATTCACATTGAACGGCACCGCGAGAACCCTGGTGGGGATCATGCCGCCGCGGTTCGCAAAAATGGGCGCGGATTTGTGGATGCCGATGGTTCCGAACCGCAGCGATCCCGAGGCAAAGCAGCAATATTTCATGTTCCAAGGGCATTTGAAACCGGGCGCCACGTTCCGTGATGCACAAGCGGATATCGACGTCCTGGCGCACCATCTTGCGCAGGTGTATCCCAAAGACTACCCGAAGACGTTTACGGTGGAAGTGGTGTCCTGGGTCGATTGGTTAGTGCGAGGCTTCCGGCCGACGCTGTACACGCTGGCCGCCGCCGTCAGCCTGCTGCTGCTGATCGCGTGCAGCAATGTGGCGAACATGCTGCTGGCGCGGGCGACGGCCCGGGAGAAGGAGATGGCCATTCGCGCTTCTCTGGGCGCCAGCCGGTGGAGATTGATCCGGCAATTACTGATGGAAAGCTTCCTGCTGGCGCTGGGTGGCGCGGCGATAGGCTGTCTGCTCTCCTACGGCGGGATCAAAGCTCTGGTGACGGCGATTCCCCAAGGCGCGATCCCCAGCGAATCGGTGATCAGTCTGAACGTGCCGGTGCTGCTGTTCAGTCTGGGGGCCGCGGTATTCACAGCCTTGTTGTTCGGACTCGCGCCGGCGCTCCAAACGGTCAAACGGGATGTCGCCGAGCCACTCAAGGACTCCGGCAAAGGCGTCACTGGCGGATTTCGACGCGGAAAACTCCGGAATGCACTGGTGCTGGTCGAGGTAGCGCTGTCGCTGGTTCTGCTGACGGGCGCCGGCTTGCTGATGCGCAGTTTTGTGGCCTTGATGCAGGTAGATCTGGGGTTGAACCCGGACAATGTACTAGTGGCTCGCCTGCCTTTTCCGCGCGGGCAGTATAAGACTGCCGAAGCGAAGCGGCAATTCTTCCGGTCACTGTTGCAGCGCTTGTACGCATTGCCGGGAGTGGTGGCCACAACCGAGACCAGCACACTGCCTCCGTATGGCGGCATCGGGACTGAAGTGGAGATCCCTGGAAAAACGCATGCTGAGAAGTGGGGAGCCATTTTCCAATTGTGCAGCGAAGGATATTTTCCGACCCTCGGCATACGGGTTCTACGCGGACGGCCGCTTTCCGAGGCGGAGGTCAATGATGCCCGCAAAGTTGCGGTCGTCAACCAGACGCTGGTGAAGAAGTTCTTCGGGCAGGAGGATCCGATCGGACGCCGGATCAAGCTCACCATGCTGGAGACCGAGACGGATCCGCCGGTAAAAGACCCGGTGTTCGAAATCATCGGCGTGGTCGCCGACGCCAAGAATAACGGTATTCAGGACCCACCGAGGCCGGAACTTTTCGTGCCATACACGATCACCGGCGCTTTCGAACGCGGCATCCTCGTCCGGACTTCAAAGGAGCCGCTGACTATGCTCAACGCCGTGCGGCGCGAAATCTGGGCGATAGACCGCAATGTGGCTCTGACACTCACCGGCAGTTTGAAGGACTACCTCAAATCTTTCTCGTATGCGGAATCACGCTTCGGTCTGATTCTTCTGAGCGTCTTCGCAAGCCTGGGGCTGGTACTGGTATTGATTGGGGTGTACAGCGTCATCGCGTACACGGTATCACGGCAAACTCACGAAATCGGGATCAGAATGGCGTTGGGAGCCGGCAGTGCGGACGTGCTGCGGATGGTGCTCTGGATGGGGGCGCGACTCTTGGGGATGGGCCTGGCAGTGGGCCTGGTAGCCAGCTTCGCGGTGACGCGCCTGATTGCGAGCCAGCTCTGGGGCGTTTCGCCGCACGACCCGGTCACGCTGTGCGGCGTGGTGGCAGTTGTGGCCGGCGCGGGATTAGCGGCATGCTATTTTCCGGCACGGCGTGCGACGCGCGTAGATCCAATGGTGGCATTGCGCTACCAGTGAAGTGCGAGCCGACGCAAAACGAAGCAGGATTAAGAAATATGTGGCGGACGACGTTCGGTATGGCTCGTGCAACCGCCTTGACGTTTGTCATGGTTCTCTGCTCCTACCCGCAGACCTTGAAGATATGGCTCGGCGTAGCTCCAGGCTCCGAGACGTGGACCCCGGGAGGAAAGGGTCGAAAAGAATACTCCCATCGGAACCGTGGTTTTCAACGTGGTGACCCCGACTTTGACGGTCTACCTTCCAGAACGAACCAAGGCCACGGGAACCGGCATCATCATTGCCCCCGGCGAAGCTTTGGTGGCGCTGACTATCGATTTGGAAGGGAATGATGTGGCGCCCTGGTTTCAGGACAAGGGCATTGCTGCGTTCGTGCGCAAATATCGCATGATGAAAAAGCGTCAGGAAGGCATTCCTCAGATCAATATGGACGAGGCTGGCAAGTACGGCATCGCCGACGGAATTCAGGCCCTCAAAGTTGTTCGGCAGCACGCCGCGGAATGGGGCATTTCTCCCGACAGGGTCGGCTTTACGGGTTTCTCGGCGGGCGCCATGGTCACGAGCGGAGCTCTGCTCCAACAGGATGCCGCCGCACGTCCGAACTTTGCTGCACCTATCTATCTATGGTGGACCGTTCGGAGCGATGCCAGCCATTCCGGCAAAACTGCCGCCCATTTTCTTGGCATGGGCACAGGACGACGCCGTGGCCCTCAACGCTGTGGCTAATTTTATGATGCGTTAAAGTCGGCGGGCATTAAACCGGAAGCTCACATTTTCAGCACAGGCGGACATGGCTTCGGCATGCGAAAGCAGGGCGCCAGCTTCAATGAGGCCTTCGAAGTGTCTTGGCCCCCGGAGCCAACCCTGCTCTAACGCGGCCGGCTGGTGGAGGTTTCCTCGCGAACGATTCCCTGCATTGCCGCCAAACGCGCGGACTTAGGCATGCCGGGAGCACTCAGGGAGGCATAGAGTTCCAAGGCCTGTGCGCGCTGGCCTTCCGCCAGCAGACGCTCGGCGCACACGAGTGAGGCATCGGCGACGGCCATTCTCGTCATGCCCTTCGTTTTCCCAATTGCAGTCTGCAGCTCCTGCATTGCGGACACGCCGCCGATGTTGCCCAGAGCCATAGCTGCCGCACGCGCGACATCGCCATCGGCGTCATAGATCATCTTCGCGAGTGCGGGGCCGGCCTTCCGATCCCTGCGCTTCCCGATCGAGTTGATGACGCCGATCAGTAAATTCCCTTTGAGCTTCGACAAGCCGGTACGCAGAGCGTCATCCACGGACGGATCAGCAATCGGCTCAAGGCCGTAACGTGCGTACGTATTCAACTTCTCATTACTCAGCAGAGCGGACAACGCCGGCACCGCCTCTCTCGGCCCCAACTCGCCGGTACGCTGGCAGGCTTTCGCCTTCTGAAACTCCGTCGAGCTTGCATCCGTGAGAATCCTGATGAGCGCAGTGGCATCCATGGTTGCGATGTCATTCTCTTGAAATTCGGGCGGGGGCTCCGGCGGCTTCGGCTTGGGAGGCTGCGCGGCCTGCGGTGTGGGAACTGTCTGTGTGGTTTGTGGCATCGTATGATTTCTCCGCTCAGACTCGCCAGGGCTCGCGCAAGGCGCGCGACCGCATACGGTTGGCGATGTCATCATTAGTAAACTCGCGCTTCGCGGGGTCCCAGCTCAGCTTCTTGCCGCGCTGGTATGCAATGAATGCCGCGTGGCAGACAATGTGCGAGTTTGCCGCCGCGGCTGCGCTGGCGCGTGGCTGCTGACGTGTCTTAATGCAGCGGAGCAAGTCTGCCATGTGAGACGGCAATGCAAGATTCGCCGGCGCCGTGGGACGCAGCATCGGCTTCACGTTGTCGGAGCATTCGATGCGGGTGGCGTCGCCAGTCTCGACCCAACCCTTGTCGCCCTCAATGCGAAAGCTGCAGGAACCGGTCTTCAAGCTTCCCTCCCAGCCGTCATCGCGCATGACCAGGTTCACGCCGGAAGCATACTTGGCGAGCACTTTGTAGGGGCCGGTATTGGTCCCGACAGGCTCGTACTCTACCGGCTGCGTGTCATCGAGCTCCGCGGCCCATTGGCACAGGTCCACGGTGTGCGAGCCCCACTCGAGAATCCCGCCTCCATGGAAATCGTAGAAGTTGCGCCAGCCGCCGCTCACGTACGCGGAGTTATAAGGACGCCAGGGAGCGGGCCCCAGCCAGCGATCCCAATCGAGTACTTGTCTGGGAGGCAACTCCTCGGCGGCCAGCCAGCCGCGGCTGGGAAGCGGGGGCCAATTGACCGAGGGGCCGACGTTGGCGTACAGAGTTTCGAGCTTGCCCAGCGCACCGGACTTCAGCAGCTCCTTGCAGAGCTCGAAGTTGCCGCCATTGCGGCGCTGGCAGCCGGCCTGGTAAATACGGTTGTAACGGCGGAACGCGTCCGCAAGCACCCAACTCTCCTCCATCGACATGGAGCACGGTTTTTCGCAATAGACATCTTTGCCATGCTGCGCCGCAATGATCGCGAGAGGCGTGTGCCAGCGGTCGCCGGTTGCAATCAGTACGGCGTCGATGTCCTGGCGTGCGAGCAGGGCGTATTGATCGTCGTACATCTGGCAGTCGCTATTGCCATACTTCTGGTCAACCATGGACTTGACCTCTTCGCGGCGCTCATTGCGAACGTCACAAACTGCGACGAACTTCGCCTGATCGAAGGTGAGCAGCGCGCGCAGGTCATATGCACCGCGAGAGCCGATGCCGATGCCGCCGAAAACGATCTTGTCACTGGGCGGAACCGCGCCGGCTCGCTGACCGAGCGCCAGACTGGGGACAATCATGGGCGCGACAGCGGTTTTGAGAATCTGGCGTCGGGTAGTCATGTGAGGCTCACCAAGGATTCTATACCGGATTGGGAGAGGAGGCGGCGGCGCGTCCTCAGTCGCCGCTCGGTCGCCACAGTCATATTCTTGTAGCGCAGGCGCTCGAGCAGTCCGTGTGAGGGACCTGCGCGTGTTCGAGCGTGATCTTGGCCAGCGATTTTCCTCGTCAATTCGGCTGTCGAGCCGATCCCTACCAGAAAACGCGAGGTCGGCGCGTGCCTATCCCGGACTCCACAATCCCACTTATTTTGTGAACCGTACTATTGAAAATTTTCCGCCAGCTGGATGGAGCTTTCTACGTGATCTCCGAGCACGCAAAGAACCCATCTGCCGTCGGGCGATGCCGTCAAGGCTGGTTCCTCAAAGCTGCCATTCATGCCGGGTAGGATTGCGAAAATTCTCCGTCGGCGGTTGGCAAAAGCGAAAAACTCCAGCGCCGGATCAGGTTTTCGCGGTTCAATAAGCAGATGCCTTTCGACAGCAAGCTCCAGTGACCGCGTACTGCATGATCAACTAGCTGAGTCTCTTGACCGCCTGCCGTCGAAACTTTCCAAATGGCATCCGCCTTATGGTAATAAACGGACTTACCATCCCAACTTTCGAAGGGTTCGTCTCCACCGTTGCGAGTTACCTGGATCGCCGCCCCTCGGGCCGCTGGCATTTTCCAGATCTGAACGCGCGAACGGAAGTAAACCCAATGCCCGTCTCGGGACCAGCCGGGACGGTTGCAATCGTAAGAGCCCGTAGTGAGCTGGCGCACAGTCCCCTAGGGCCTAGGGATGCCGTTGACGTTCGCCGTAGGCCGATTCCTGGGCAGTCAGCTTTACGGCTTCAATCCATACGATCCCGTGGTGACGTTAGTAGCCGTCGTGATGCTCGGGTTATCCGCATTGGTCGCGTCCTTGATTCCAGCGTTACGAGCCAGTTTGCTTTCGCCGCTGGAAACGTTGCACGCTGAGTAACGCCGTTCATTGTTGAATCACGACCCCGCGCGAGCTCCTGCGCTACGATAGCCGATTGACATGAAGTACTTTTCCATGTAAAGTATACTCTATGATTGCAGCCAGCGAGCCATGGTTGCGCTCTCCACGACGCCGGTGGCGCCCGCCTGAGATGACACGGCCACCTCTCCTCGATCCCGCCATCCCCGCGGGACTGGCGCAGCCTCGCTACGCGCTCCTGATTAATCCCTTCTACCCAAAGGATCCCAACGCCAGTTTCGGAAAGCACGTGCTGACGCCGACGTTGGCTCTAACCAGTTTCGCCGCGACGACACCAGAACACTGGCAGCTTCAGTATTGGGACGAGAACCTGCTTGATGGGCGGCCGCCTTTTCGACCGATGCCCGAGGTGGTGGGGATCACCGTCCATCTGACCTTCGCAAGGCGGGCGTTCGAGCTGGCGCAATGGTACCGAAGTCGCGGAAGCAAGGTGGTGTTGGGCGGCCTCCACGTCTTGTCGTGTCCCGAAGAGTGTGCGCCGTACGCGGACTCGCTTGCTGTGGGCGATGGCGTGCAGCTTTGGCCGCGGATTCTAGCGGACGTGGAGGCCCACTGTTTGCAGCCGAAATACGCGGCCACCTACGAGACCGACTATCGCGAGGACCCGGCGCCCCGCCGATCGATTCTCCCGCGAAGGAGTTTTCTCACGACCACTAGTCTGATCGCCACCCGCGGCTGTCACAACCGGTGCGGATTTTGTTACCTGGCTACCGATGGCTTGCGCATGCCCTATCGAATGCGAGATCCCGGGCAGATCGCCGCGGAATTCCTGGCCGATACGCAACCTTACGCAGTCTTCATCGACAACAATCTGGGATCGAACCCGGCGTATCTGCGCCGATTGTGTCATGCGCTGCGACCCTTGAACAAGATCTGGAGCGCAGCGGTCTCGATTGATGTCACCGACGATCCAAGTTTAATCCGTACCATGGCGATCGCCGGATGTACGGGTGTATTCGTGGGATTCGAATCTCTCACAGACGAGAATCTCTCTGATGCCAGGAAGAAAACGCCGAAGACCGCCGACTATGCACGCCGGGTCCGCATGCTGCACTCGAACGGCATCCAGCTGAATGGTTCGTTCGTACTGGGATTCGATCACGACCGGAAAGACGTCTTCGCACGGACTGCCGAATGGATCGAGGAAAACCGTCTGGAATGCGCAACGTTTCACATTCTTACCCCATATCCGGGAACACCGCTGTTCCGCCAGATGGAGGAGGAGGGGCGTTTGCTGCACCGCGATTGGAGTCTCTACGACACGGCCCACGCGGTCTTCCGTCCGAAACACATGACGCCCGAAGAATTGGAACAAGGTTACGCCTGGATTTATGAACGCCTCTTCTCACATGCCTCGATTTGGCGGCGCAGGCCTGCGGATTGGCGCTCCGTTGCGCCGTATCTGGGGATGTCATACATGTACAAGCGCTCCAACCGGTTCTGGCGGCTGCTCATCAAACATCACCTGGTGCACGCCGTGTGGCGGCCGCTGGTCGAAGTGGCTCGTCTCCGGCACGTACGATTTAGACAAGAATTGCCGGCAATTGAAACGTCGAGCCGGCCCGGGTTCAATATAGTGGCCGGCGGCGTCTAAGTTTTTCCGGCGCGTTTTGGTCGAAATCTCTCGTAGCGCAGGCGCTCGAGGGGTCTGTGCGAGAGACCTTCGGGTTTTCGATCTTGCTCTCGACCCCGCGTTTGTGATCGCGTGCATCCGCTCCATCCGCGACCGTGTCGCTAGAATGACGCATGCGCATATTTTCGCCATCCTAGATGTGACCTCCATCCGCTCCAGTCACCGACACCAGTTGCACTTTTCATCGCCACGGATCAACCACATCGCCCGACAGCATGCCGCAAAACGCCTCTCCACCTGCATCTCCCGCTATCATGAGGCAACTTCTCGCTACCACAGCGAGCCTTTAGGTCTTCTTTCGACTCGATGCTGCGCAACGCCCATGCCTTTTTGCACGAATTAAGCATTTTGCTAAACAAACTCAATTCTTCTCAAGCTCAAGAAACAAAGACACATCCATCAGCTGTGACTATCTATCTATTTTCGGAAGAGGCCCATTCCTCTACGCGGGCCTTCAGTCTTCGATTTCTCCGGGCCAGAACGCGGTGCCGAAATGAAGCTCGAAAAGCCGCAGGTCTCTCGCATAACCCGCTCGAGCGCCTGCGCTACAAGTAACGAAACTCCCGAGCCTAAGTTTCGAATTTTGCAAAACAAAGCCAATGCGCCGCCCTGCGATTTCCCTCGTGCAGGAACGAGGGGCCCTAGGATGTAGCGCAGGCCTTCGGCGGCACTTGCCGAGACCTGCGGGTTTTCGGTTTCAAAATAACGCCGTTTTGCTCCAACGCGCCTTTGGTCGATGATAGATGATAGAAGAAATGGACCAGCCTGCAGCCACCCAAACCTTGACCCCCGCACTCTGGGAGCAGTATCAGGCCGAGTTCCCAGTGCGTGAGCGTCTCATTTACCTGAACCATGCCGGCGTTACGCCGTTGTGCCGGGCCGCGGCTGCGGCCATGAAGAAACTCACTAACGATGCGCTCGAGTTCGGCAGCCTGCATTACGACGAGTGGATGGCCGCGTACGACGGTCTGCGCGGAGCGGCGGCACGGTTGATCGCGAGCGCGCCCGAAGATATCGCGATCGTCAAGAACACTTCGGAAGGTCTGGCCACGATTGCGATGGGGTTCGACTGGAAGCCGGGTGACAAGGTCGTGGTATTCGAGGAGGAGTTTCCCGCCAACTACTACCCATGGAAACGGCTGGAAGAAAAAGGCGTGCGCCTGGAGTGTCTGTCGATTTACGATCCGCTCGAGAAAGTGGATGTCGCCTGCCGAGACGCGCGGCTGCTATCCATCAGCTTCGTGCAGTATTTGAACGGCTATCGCGCGGATCTCGAAGCTATCGGCGAAATTTGCCGCAGGCACGGGTGTTTCTTCGTGGTGGACGCTATACAGGGCCTGGGGGCGTTTCCTCTGGACGCGAGTAAGGCCGGCATACACGCCCTGGCGTCTGACGGGCACAAATGGATGCTGGGACCTGAGGGTTGCGGGATCCTCTACATTCACCCGGAGCTGCGCGAGCGCGTGGAAGCGGTGGAGTTCGGGTATACCAACGTGGCGCGTTACTCCGATTACGGCACACGCGACATGACGCTACGGCCGGACGCGGGGCGCTATGAATGCGGCACGCTGAACACGGTGGGATGCTTCGGCTTGAAAGCTGCCATCGAATTCCTGCTCGAAGTGGGAGTGGAACGCGTCGCCCCGGCAGTGCAGGCTCTGGGAGACCGGATTGCCGACGGCGCGAGGCGAAAGGGATACGAAGTGTTAGGCCGCCGGACACCGGGGACCGGCGCCGGGATCGTGAGCTTTCGAAAAGCGGGCATAGAAAGCCACACCATCGTGAGACATTTGAAGGAACACGGCATCGTGACCGCGAATCGCAGCGGCTGGGTGCGCACAGCGCCGCATTTCTACATCAGCACGGAAGATATCGATGCTATGCTCAAAGCCCTGCCGTGAAGGGCTCCAGGCCCTGCCATGAGGATGCTCAAAACCCTGCCGTAACGGCAACTCTTGACGCCAATCGCGATCGATTAGAATGAGTGATTCTATGCTGCATTTAGGCGCGGTCACTTACAACCTTCTCAAAGACTGGGATCTCGACACGATGATTCAAACGCTGGATCAGCTGGGTTGGGAAGCGGTCGAGCTGCGCACGGAGCACAAGCACGGCGTGGAGCCGACGATCTCGACGGACGAGCGCAAGCAGGTGGTGTCGAAGTTCCAGCGGAGCAAGGTGCGGCTGCTGAGCTACGGCACGACGTGCGAGTTCGAGTCGCCGGACGCGGCCGAGCGGCGCAGGCAAGTGGAAATCGGAAAGAAATGGGTGGATCTGGCCCACGATACGGGCGCGCTGGGGATCAAGGTGAGGCCCAACGGCGTGGCGCGCGGCGCGGCGCTCGATACCACCATCGAGAACATCGGTGAAAGCCTGCGCGAGCTGGGCGATTACGGCGCGGGACACGGCGTCGAGATCTGGATGGAAGTACACGGCAGTACGACGCAGAATCCACCGGTATCCGCGGCCATCATGAAAGCTACGCACCACGCGAACGTCGGCGTCTGCTGGAATTCAAATCCCACGGACGTGGTGAACGGATCGGTGAAGCAGAGCTTCGAGCTACTGAAGCCCTGGATCCGCAACGCGCACATCAATGACCTCACCAACAGCTATCCGTGGCGCGAGCTGTTCACGCTGCTACGGGAATCCGGTTACGACCGCTACACTTTGTGCGAATACGGCGAGGAAAGCAAAGAACCACGGCGATTCATGTCGTATTATCGAGCGCTGTGGAACGAACTGAACCGGACGTGCACGTAAGCGCACCGGGCAGGTGCATTCGTCGAGAACCCGCAGGCCTGCGCAACTGCGGCTTAGCCCTTCGCTACATAGCATTACTGATCTTGGGGGCATACCCGGCGGCGGCTGCGGTACCCAGTCCCGAGAGCCACTTCGGACACAAGATCGACGCCGACCGCGTGCTGCTGGATTGGGACAAAGTGGTCTCCTACTTTCACGCGCTGGCCGCGTCAAGCGATCGCATTCGCGTGGAAGAACTCGGGAAGAGCGTGGAAGGCCGTCCGTTCATCGCCGCGATGATCGCTGAACCTGACACGCTGAACAACCTCGACCGCTACAAAGAAACACAGCGCCGCCTGGCCGACCCGCGCATCACAAACGAGGCTGAAGCCGAGGAGTTGATCAAGCACGGGAAGACCGTAGTGCTGATTACCTGCTCCATTCATTCAACCGAGGTGGCATCCACGCACACAGCGGTGGAATTTGCGTACCGGCTGCTGACGGAAGACAAGCCCCGGTTCCGCGAAATTCTGCACCACGTGATTCTGCTGCTGGCGCCCTCGCTCAATCCGGACGGCGTAGACATTGTCACGCGCTGGTACCGGAAAATGCTGGGCACTCCGTTTGAGGGAACGTTGCCACCCGAGCTTTACCATCACTACATCGGGCACGACAATAATCGCGACTGGTACCTCTTTACGCAGCCGGAAACCCGGCTCACCATTTCGAAGCTGCATAACGCGTGGCACCCGCAGATCGTTTACGACGTGCACCAGCAGGGCGCATATGGCTCACGGCTCTTCGTGCCTCCGTGGCTCGATCCGATCGAACCAAACATCGATGCGATCCTGGCGCAGGAAATGAACATGATCGGCACCTCGATGGCGGCCGATCTTACAGCCGCGGGCAAAAAGGGCATTTCGATTCACTCGTCGTATGACTTTTGGACGCCGTCGCGGCATTATCAGGCGTTTCACGGCGGGCTGCGCATTCTAACGGAATCGGCCAGCGCGAAGCTCGCGACTCCGGTGACGGTCCGTCCCGATCAGCTCGATCAGAATGCGTTGGGCTACAACGCGCACGAGCGGAGCTGGAATTTTCTCGAGCCTTGGGAGGGCGGTGAGTGGCATTTGCGCGACATCATCGATTACCAGTTGACGGCCTTCGAGTCATGCCTGTACCAGGCGGCGCTTCACCGCGAAGATCTGCTGCGTAATTTTTATCGCGTGGGCCGGCGCGCGCTCGAGCGAAGGGCGCCCGCGGCGTTTCTGATTCCGGCAAAGCAACGCGACCCGGGCGCTACGCGAAAGCTGCTGGAGACGCTGGCATTCGGCATGGTCGAGATCGAGCAGACCCGCGACGGCAGTCATTTCATTTCCATGCAGCAGCCGTATTCGAGCTATGCCAAGGCGCTGCTCGAACGGCAGCGTTATCCGGATCTGCGGCAGTATCCGGGGGGGCCACCGGTGCGGCCCTACGATGTGACCGCGCACACGCTGCCGCTGCTGATGGGTGTGGACGTGGAGCCGCTCGATGAACACGCCGCGGACTCGCTCAAACGCGAGGGGTTCCAGTTGTCGGGCGATGCGCTGGCGATGGTCGCCGAGAATCCGGCCGCAATTTTCCCGGCCGCAGACACCGATTCATGGCTGGCCATCAACCGGATCTGGAGGTCCGGCGGCAAGGTTTGGCGCGACACCGCCACGGGAGGCTTCAGTTCAGCGCCGCACGGAAATGCGTGGAAGGAGCTTCGCAGGCCGCGCGTGGGACTTTACAAGAGTTTGATGCCCAGTATCGACGAAGGATGGACGCGGTGGCTTCTGGAGCAGTTCGAATTTGCTTTCACGAGCGCCGGAAATCAGGAGATCCAGGCGGGCGATCTGCGAAGGAATTACGACGTCCTAGTGTTTCCGGACCAACCGGCGCGAGCGTTGGCGGATGGGTTCGCCAAAGGCGCCATGCCCCAGGAGTACACGGGCGGATTGGGGCGCGCGGGAGCCGATGCGCTACGTGAATTCGCTACACAAGGCGGCACGCTGGTGTTTCTGAACCGCTCCACGGCCTACGCCAGTGAATACCTGGGCGTGAAAGCCAAGAATCTTCTCGAAGTCGTATCGACGCGGGATTATTACGCGCCTGGTTCCCTGCTCAATGTGACGCTGGCCGCAGGGAATCCGCTGACATTGGGGTTGCCCAACGAGATTGCGATCTGGTGCGAACTGAGCCCGGCGTGGAAACTGGATGCGGCGGCGGTGGCCCGGTATCCGGAGTCGCAGATTCTGGCGTCAGGGTGGCTCTTGGGTGAAAAACTGCTGGCAGGGCGGGCCGCGCTGGTGAATGCCACGTTAGGACACGGCCACGTGATCCTGTTCGGCATGCGGCCGCAGTATCGCGGGCAGAGCTATCAGACATTCAAGCTGTTTTTCAATGCGTTGGTGTATCCGTAATTAACCAGCTCGCTGGTCGCTCGCGCAGAGTACGTCATCCGGATGGTCAAGCAGCACCGGCCTCTTACTATCTTGCGGCTTTTGGGGCATTTCGGTTCGTACGGCGGCGCACAATGCCCGGCAGGCGGTGATATTTGCGATGTTTCTTGCGGTCGCTATTGCATTCCACAATCGTATTGGTGCAATCTAATAGGTTTTCCCCGGCTTATGGCTAGGCTGATGCGCTTACGAATTCTCTATCACGATCACTGCTTCGACGGAGCCGCATCGGCAGCCTATTTCAGCCGTTTCATCGAAGGCGCGTTCTACCCGGGCGCAGAATTCGCGTACACCGGCATGGCGCACCGGGCCTCACAGCTTTTCGAACCGGAGCTTTTTGATGGCGACGAGAATGCCATCGTAGACTTCAAGTACTCGAGCGATCCGCGTCTGACCTGGTGGTTCGATCATCATCAAAGCGCTTTTCTGACGCCCGAAGATGCCGAGCATTTTCGCCAGGATCATAGCGGCAAGAAATTGTACGACCCTTCATTCAAGTCGTGCACCATGTTTATACGTACCGTGGCGCAAACCAAGTGGAGGTTTGAAGCTCCCGACCTGGACGATCTGGTGGCCTGGGCCAACGTGATCGACGGCGCGCAATATGCCGACGCTAAAACCGCGGTTGAACTGGGTGCGCCGGCCATGAAACTGACTCTGGTGATTGAGGGCTCGAAGGGTTCCGATATGGTGCAGAAGATCATCGGATGGATGCGGCACCGGAAATTGGACGAGATCGTGGCGGAACCGGAGGTCCAAGAGTTGTTCAAGGTACTTTATCAACGGCACCTGGATTCGGTGGAGATGATCCGCAGCCGTGCGCGCCAGGAGAATGGCGTCGTGTTTTTTGACCTGACCGGGTACGATCTGGAAGGTTACAACAAATTCATTCCGTATTATTTATTTCCCGATTGCACGTATACGGTTTCAGTGAGCCCTTCGAGTTTTCGGACCAAAGTTTCGGTCGGATCGAACCCCTGGGCTGCGCACGAGCCGAAGCACAACCTGGCTACCATCTGCGAACGCTATGGCGGAGGGGGACACGCGCGTGTGGGCGCTATCAGTTTCGAACCCGGCGCCGTGGCCAAGGCCCGGGAGGTGGCTGCCGAGATTACCGCAGAACTGAAGGGCTAGAATAAGTCATGCCCGCCCGAACGCTGGTTCCGGTCGAAGAATACCTGCACACCAGTTACGATCCCGATTGCGATTACGTTGATGGCGAGGTGGTGGAGCGCAATGTGGGAGAACGAGATCACAGCGAATTACAGAGCGAGATTGTCACGTACTTCCGCTCTCGCCGGCAGAAGCTGAAGGTTCACGCTTTCGTCGAGCAGCGGGTACAGGTTGCACGCACGCGATTTCGGATTCCCGACATTCGCATCATGGCCGGACCAAAACCCACGGAACAGATTTTCACTCAGCCGCCGCTGGTTACGATCGAGATTCTTTCGAAAGAGGATCGCGTGGGTTACATGCAGGAAAAGATCGACGATAACCTGGCATTCGGGGTTCGCTATGTTTGGGTGATCGATCCGCGCACGCGGCGAGCCTGGGTCTATACGCAGGAAGGCGCGCGCGAGTCCAAAGACGGCATTCTGCGAACGGAAAACCCGGCGATTGAACTGCCGCTTCCTGAGATCTTCAGCGCTCTCGAATAGCGCTCCAATCCATCGACGCCAGCAGTTTTTCCACGTACTTGGCAAGCATGTCGCACTCCAGGTTCACGCGGTCGCCCGGCCGGCGAGAGCCGAGCGCCGTGTTCTGGTAGGTGTGCGGAATGATGGTGACGCTCAGGATGTTGCGATCGAGCGAAGCGATGGTCAAGCTGATGCCATCGATCGCGATGGAGCCTTTGAATACCAGATAACGATCGAGTTCGGCGGGCACGCGAATTTTGAGCCACCAGTTCTCATCGCCCAGGTGCTCGAGCGAAACAAACTCGCCCGTTCCGTCCACGTGCCCTTGCACGATGTGGCCGCTCAAGCGCCCGCCAGGCGAAAGAGGCCGCTCCAGGTTTACCCTGGCCCCGGGCGTGAGGTCGCCCAGGTTGCTGCGCTTCAATGTCTCAGGCGCCAGATCAGCCGAAAACGAATTGCTCTTTAAATCCAACGCGGTAAGGCAGACGCCATTAACCGCGATGCTCGAACCGGGAGTCAAGTCGTCGAGCACCGTGCGGCATTGAATCTCCAGGCGCGCACCGGCAGCCCCGGGCTCCAACTTCACAACCGTGCCCAGTTCGTCGATGATGCCGGTAAACATCAGAGTTCCTTTCGGACGTAACCTTCCACGGCGAACTCGTCGGTCGAGATGTTATGCAAGCTCACTTTGTCGATGAGGATCGCATCCACACGCCGGCGCCGTCCGAGGCCACCCACGACCGGCAGCGATTCCGCACCGCCCAAAATCTTCGGAGCGTAATAAAAAAAAATCTTGTCGACCACACCGGAATCGAGCGCTGCGCCATTCAGCTTGTTTCCGGCCTCAACCAGCAGTGACAGGTATTTCTGCTCGCCCAGCCACTCGACCAGGCGCCGCAGGTCGGTGCGTCCACTCCGCCCGTCGAAAGTCAGCACCTTGACTCCATGCCGCTCGAGCGCGGCGCGCCGGTCAGCCGAAGCGGCGGAGGTGGTGAGCACGGTGAGATCGTCGCGGCAGCCGGTGATCATTTTCGATTCCGGTGGAATGCGGAGCTGGGAATCAGCCACGATGCGCATCAAAGGGCGGCTGCGCGGCAACCCGGTGCGGTCGGTAAGCCGGCAGTCATCGGCCAGAACAGTTCCCACACCAGTAAGAATGGCGTCGGAATGATGCCGAAGCTTCTGCACGTGCGCGCGCGCCGTTTCGCTAGTGATCCAGCCCTGGTTATCCTCGGGAGCGGCGATCTTGCCATCCAAGGTCAAGGCCGCTTTGAGAGTCACGAGTGGCCGCCGTGCTCGCATGAAGTGAACGAATGCCTCGTTCAGTTTCTCGGCTTGCTCAGTGAACTCACCGGCGATTTCCACCTCTACGCCTGCTGCGCGCAGCTTGCGAAAGCCCTCGCCGGCAACCAACGGATTTGGATCCTGCATGGCCGCAATCACGCGCCGTACACCGGCGGCAATGAGGGCGTCTGCGCAGGACCCGGTACGTCCTTCGTGAGCACAAGGCTCCAGATTGATGTAGAGAGCCGCATCACGAGCATGCGCACCCGCCTGCTCGAGAGCGTAAATTTCGGCGTGTTTAAGACCCTGGTAAGTGTGAAATCCGCGGCCTACCACCTGGCCGTCGCGCACCAGCACCGCACCCACCATGGGATTGGGACTGGTCTGGCCCTGGCCCTGACGCGCCAGATCGAAGACTTCGCGCAGGTAAGTATCGATCATTGTTCGAACAGCGATTGGATGAACTTTTCGGGATCGAACGGCAGCAGATCATCGGCCTTTTCACCGACGCCGACGTAGCGAATCGGAAGATTCAACTCGCGCGCGATGGCGATCACCACGCCGCCCTTGGCCGTGCCATCCAGCTTGGCCAGAATGATTCCTGTGACGCCGGAAGTTTCGGTGAAACGCCGCGCTTGCTCGAGGCCGTTCTGACCGGTCGTGGCATCGAGCACCAGCAGGACCTCGTGCGGGGCCGACGGAACGACGCGTGCCGCGGTGCGCTGCATCTTTTCGAGTTCCGCCATCAAATTGGTTTTCGTCTGGAGCCGGCCGGCTGTATCGATAATGACGTAGTCGGTTTTCCGCGCCTTGGCAGCCTGCAGCGCATCGAACAAAACAGCACTCGGGTCCGCGCCCGGCTTCTGGCGGATCACTTCGGTATCGGTGCGCTCGCCCCAGATTTCAAGTTGCTCGATGGCGGCTGCGCGAAAGGTATCGGCGGCGCATAAGAGCACGCTGCGGCCCTCGTTCTTGTACCGCTGCGCCAGTTTACCGATGCTGGTGGTCTTGCCGGCGCCGTTGATGCCCACCACCATCACGACTGCCGGCGGTTCAGCCACGTGAGGCACGGGACGCTCCGACGCCTCCAGAACTTCGAGCAGATACTGGCGGATCAAACCGCGCAGTTCGCACGCGTCGCCCACCAGTTTGCGGTCAACCTGCTGCCGGATGCGCTCCAGAATCTCGGAAGTAGTCTTGACGCCGATGTCGGCGCTGATGAGCGTATATTCGAGCTCATCCAAGAGGTCGGCATCGATTTCCTTTTTGCCGGCGAGCGCGTCCTCCAGACGGGTCACTAATCCCGCTCGTGTCTTCTCGACACCGCTCTTCAACTTTTCGAGCAGCGTGGGCTCTTGTTCCACCGAGCCAAATAACGTTTGAATCATTTGGATTCATTGTAGCAACGTGACAAAAACCGCCGGCTTGACAGGAGTCAGGAGACGGAAGACAGAAGATCAGCAGAGAAAAAGGGCCCATCGTACTGGCTACAAATGCGCTCGGCCGGCTCCAGCGCTTTCCAACCGAGACGTCTCCAGTGCAGTACGTGCATGCGATCTTGAGACGGCTCACATTCTCGCGATTGATCTGATCCAAGCCGCTACGATCGGTCACAAAAAGTCAGCGGTAGCGTAACGATATACTTTACGGTAAACCTCGCGCTGAAGTTCTCTCGAATGGAACCAGAAACCGAACATATCGCGCCTGCGCCCGGCCCGCCCACCGGATCTCGTCCCAAGGAGCGGCCTGGCTGGACGGCGATCGTGCTGGTTCTGTCGTTTGTGCTTTTTGGCGTGGCCCTGTATGTTGCGGGCGGGTTGATGGTGAAGCGGCCAGCGGCCGGCGTGATCTCAATCGCAGTCCTGCCGTTCGTCAATGCCGATGGCGATCTACAAACGCAACAATCAAGCGATCGCCTCACCGAAGAACTGATCCGCACGCTCGGCAAAGTCGATGGGCTGCGGGTGGCGCCGCTCGCTTCGGCACTTCAATTCAAGGGACGCTCCGTGGGCGCGGACGAGGTTGGGCGCAAGCTGGGAGCCGGTGCATTCATCCAAGGCAATGTGCGGAAATCAGCGACGCACTTGCGTGTAGAGGCGCGCCTGGTCAGCACGGTTAACCGGTATCAACTGTGGTCACAGGCATTCATGGGCGAGAAAACAGATGACGGTGCAGCGGAGCGCGAGATTGCGCAGGGCATCGCGGATGCCGTGGCGTCTCAACTGCGGGCGGACCTGAATCGCGCGCGGATGATGAAGAAATAGCGGGCCGCGCTAGCAGCTTTCCCGGCCAAGAAACCGCATCTCGTAACTGAGCCGGCCCGAGACGAGAAACTAGCGTTTACTATTTGAGGCTGATGCTTTTTCGTGGTGCTCTTTCCACGCCGTTACGTAGGGTTCGGTTTTTGGATTGGCCTGGTTCCATTTGGGCGCCTGGGGGCTATCGGCGAGCATGATCAGTCCGAGCGCCAGCATGCGATCGACTTTGGCCATGTTGTCGTAGTTGATCTTCTGCCACTCGTCGCTCACCGCATGGTAATCCGGAAATTCGAAGGCTACCACGAAGGTGTGCGCGGGAACGCCTATGGCGGCGAGCGCGGCATTGTCACTGCGATCGAAAAAGGCGCCGCCGGTGCTCTTGTCGCTCAAGACTTTGAGGCCGGTAAGCACGCCCGCTTTGCGGAAAACCAGCGGCAGATTGGAATATTCATATCCAGTGAAAAAACCTTCGGAGATTTTCGGGCCTTGCGTGCTGTCGGTGCGGCCAACCTGCTCCAGGTTCACGTTCGCGATGGTCTTGTCGATTGGAAACACCGGGTGGCGGGCATAGTATCGCGATCCGAAATCGCCTTCCTCTTCGCCGAAGAAGGTCATAAACACGATGCTGCGCTTGGGTCGCGGCTGGCTCGTGGCCAAGGCCGAAGCCAACTCGATCACCGATACCGTTCCACTGCCATCATCGTTCGCACCGTTGTAAACACGGTCGCCAGCGCCGTTGGGCTTCATGCCGAGATGGTCGTAATGCGCGGTGACCAGGATGTACGTGTCTTTCAAAGCGGGGTCGGAGCCGCGGAGCAGCCCGATTACGTTATGGAGCTTGATCTTGCTCTCCGCCGATGCGGGAAGGTGCAGCGTGAAAGTGGCATCCGAGTCGCCCGGCGCGAGCGACGCGAACCATTTAAGGGCGGCTGGACTAGTCACCATAATCTTGGGACCTTTGCCTGACTCACGCCTCTCGGAAAATACCAGGCTCGTTGTGAACTCCGGCACAGCCTGGCTTACCAGCATCACGGTCAATTTCGGTTTGGCACGCTCCAGAGCCTGCAGGGCCGCGTTGAATTTGCGCAAGGCCCGGCTGGATTCATCACCACTGAAATCC
>QHXW01000221.1 GCA_003223115.1 Acidobacteriota bacterium | reverse complement strand
GCAGCGGGTCTACGCCGGAATGAGGAGGGCTTGACCTTTGAAAACCGAATGTCAGAAAAGCGCAAACCTGGCATGCGCTCTCTTTTTTAGGGAGTTTCCGGGCGAGGGGGGATGTCTTCGGTTCTACTTTCGATTCTTCAGTGTAACGAGACTTGCCTTGACATCGGTGCGCGAAATTTCAGAAACTAGATATAATTATCCACCGATCTGGCAACGAGCCGGTGCGAGCCGAAAGGCTTGGGCGCCACGGAGAGGGCAAATGCCCTTGAGTGGAATATGCGCTTCCGAAGTGAACAATGGCTGCTTTGTGAAACCCAATGAGACCTATACAGAAACCGTCGTCATCCAATCGGGAACCGCTTCTGACCACCGCCGCTGTTGCGAAATGGCTGGGGGTTGCAACGCGCACACTGTGCCTTTGGGCGGAGTGTAAAGAAATTCCTGCCATCAAAATCGGCCGGCAATGGAGATTTCGTGAAGGTGAATTGAGAGAGTGGCTCGACAGCCCGCAGGCCGCCAAGGTCGGCATCGGCGCCAACAATAAGGTGGCTGGCGCAACCGCTTGAGTAGCTTGTAACGATTTGCCGCAATTGCCGACGCTGCCGCAATAAGCGCATACCGCGATAGCAGGGGTGTGCCAGAATCTCGGAGTTGGTTCGTATCGAACCAGGAGGCGCACCCACAATTCCCAAAGCGCTTCCGGCTCGGAATCGATCGACCGGGCGGCGGAAGATTTCAAAACGAATGGTTTTCCCCGCAAGCCAAAAATGTTTTGAAGAAAGATAACCACAAAGGAGTGTAAAATCACAATGACGTACGATCCATACCAGACTCATTCCGCCTCGGGGGCGTACGCTGGACTGGCGACCCCGTTTCAATCCCCCTATCAATCCCCCTACTTGTCGCTGAATCCGGCTGCGGCCTTCAATCCACTGGCGGCGGGTTATTCGCCCATAGCCGGTATTCTTCCGCAATTGCATCTGGCGCAGATCCTGGGGGCGCGAACTGCGGTTCCGCAGTTGTTGGCTGCATCACCCTGGATAACCGGCTTGAATAACCCGTTGCTCGCCTCGGCTATGCTGCAGAACCCGTTGCTTGCAGCCACTCTGGAGAATCCCCTGGCGAATCCGATCTTCGGCCAGACACCGTTCGGGGTGCAGCCCTATCCGTTCAACCCGTATATCGGTCAGACGATCCCACAGCTTGGCCAGATCGCGCCGCAGTTCGGTCAGATCGGCTCAGAGCTCGCTCCACAGAGTTGGGTGGGCCAGCCTGGACTGTATGGGAGCCATCCGCTGGGCCAGGTTCATCCGTTGGTCTCGCACCTCATCGGGCGCGGCTTTCCTGGGGCTGGGATGTTCCCCACAAGTTTCTAGCGGCTGAGACGCGAAAGCCAGGACCACGGGAGTATGCCAGCAGTCAAACCGCGCGGGCGTGCCGGAGAAGTGCCTCCGGCACGTTCCGATACTGAAATCACATCGAAGCTGGCTGGCGGGGGAAGCGAGCCGGCGATGTTGTCAGACAACAAATCAGAAAAGGAGAGCACTATGATGGCACCGTATGGATCGCGAGTGCAGGCACAGATGGACGGAGTGATGGTGATCGGGGAGGCGGTTTGGTGAGTTGCGCCGGAGCGCGCGGAGTTTCTGATCGAGATCACAGCGAGCGCGCCCACCGCGGCGCAGGCCCTCCACGACAATCAACTGAAATCGGCACAGGTGGCGCAGGCGGTGGCTCCCCTGGGCGTACAGCAAGGGGATCTGCAAACAATTTCGCTGAACGTTTACGACCTCTACGCGCCGATGCTGCCGGCTTTCCCGGCCTACGGTGGTCTGCCGACGATCGGCTCGGGAGGCTTTTCGCCGTACGGGGTGGGCGCAGCATCTGTGCCAGCAGAAATTCAGTCCGCTGCGTATCACGCTCGGAACATGCTGCGGCTTAACGTGCGCGATCCCCGGCGGCTCGGCGAGATTGTGGACGCGGCAGCCAGAGCCGGAGCGGTAATCGTGGGCTCGCTCTCGGTTGGTGTGTCCGACGAAGCAGGAGCGCGCACGCATGCGCTGGAGGCCGCCGGGAAGGACGCTCGGGCCAAAGCCGAAGCGCTAGCGGTATCCGCTGGAAAACAGGTGGACGACGCCATAGCGATCGCCGAAGATATCGTGGCTTCCAACGGAGTGTACACGGCTCTTCGGTCCGTCGTGCCCTTTGCTCTCGGCGCCGGCGCGCCTGAGGTTGCCGGCGAGCTTGAATACTACGCGCGCGTATCGGCCAGTTTCCGCTTGAAGTAACCCGAGTGCCGACCGGCGGACTACACGAAGCCGATGCGGCGGCGTGGTTCACGTTCCGGTCGCAGTTCGAAGAGTTTGTTGACGCCGGTTAAGATAGGGCTTCTTGTCCACTACCCCGAATTGATTTGCCAGCCCGCTGCCAGCGGCCCGAGCCTCTCTGGCCTACCAGGCGGTGTTGTACCCCCAAAGCAATTCATTACGGAGTGCCCACCGTTGAATGGTGGTGGAAAAAGGCATGGGCAGAGATGAAGAGTGTGGCATCGCCCTCACGGCGGGGCAGCGCATAATTCACAGACAGCAACGCTTCGGGAGTATTGTTGCCAAACTCGCCAAAATACAACGCCTGGTAAGGTTTCGGAGCCCAATTCGCGTCTTTCGCCAGAATTACAAACAGCCCCGCGTACTTGGGAAGTTTCCAAGTCAGATACGCGTGCGGGCTCAGTGAAGAGACAATCGTTAAACCGGATACCTGAAGGAACCATACAAGGTGGCCCTCATGCCGAGTGTCCTCTGTACCCTCTTCTTCAGATTCGTGTTTAATCCAGGCGTAGCGTGTGCGCAGTTCGAAACAAACCATGCTGGCGGGCCAATTCGACGGCAGCTGCCCAAAACCTCCAGCAGCCGTGAGCGTGGTCGGTGAGCGTTGCTCCACTCTTCTAACTGCTGGCCAAGCTGTTGCAGCTGGTCGGGCACCGGAGCATCTTTATGGAACATGCCCGACGTTACTACGTCTGGCTACACCAATTCATGCATCCTTGACATAAGCACACGAACCTCGGCGGTCACCCAAAACCGGCCAATGGCGGTCACCTCAAATCCGGCCAATAGAACGTAGTCAGGACATGGCCTCGGACGCAAGGGATACCCTGCGTCAATGTGAGCAATGTCTTGAACGAAGAGAAGAAGAAACAAGTCATCGCGCTGGGTCAACTGGGCTGGGCGCTACGTAGGATTGAGGAGGCCACCGGTATCCGCCGGGAGACGGCAGCCGGATATTTGAAGGCTGCGGGTATTGCCATACGAGCGCCCGGCGGGGCCGGCGAAAGGCAAAACCGGCCATTCAGGTGACCACCGGCTCGGAGGCAAAACCGGCCAACGCCAGCGAGGTGACCACCGACTCCAGGAGGCCGGAAAGATCAACTGGCCCCACCACCAGTACCAGCGAACCGTATCGCGAACTCGTCGAAGTGGGCTTGTCGCAGGGCCGCAACGCCATGTCCATCTGGCAGGAATTGGTGGATCAGCATGGCTTCACCGGCGCCTACGAAAGCGTGAAGCGCTTCGTCCGCAAACTGCGCGGAACTCAATCGCCCGAAGCACGTGCGATCATCCAGACCGCGGTCGGTGAGGAATCGCAAGTCGATTACGGTACCGGTCCCATGGTCCGCGACCCGCAAACCGGCAAGTACCGGCGCACGCGTCTTTTCGTGCTGACGCTCGGGTTCAGCCGCAAGTGCATCCGGCTTCTGGCCTTCCGTTCCAGCGCGCGCATCTGGGCCGAACTGCATGAGCAGGCTTTCCGCCGCCTTGGGGGAGCGACCAGGGTCGTGGTTCTAGACAACCTGAAAGAAGGCGTGCTCCAGCCCGACATCTGCGATCCTGGCTTGAATCCGCTCTATCGTGACGTGCTGGCCCATTACGGCGCCGTCGCTATGCCCTGCCGAATCCAGGATCCGGATCGGAAAGGCAAAGTGGAGTCCGGCGTCGGCCACGCCCAGAAGACACCTCTAAAAGGACAGCGCTTCGAAAGCCTGCAAGCCGCACAGTCATACCTTGACCAATGGGAACAGCGCTGGGCTGACAAGCGTATTCACGGCACCACCAAGCGCCAGGTCGCCGCCATGTTCGCCGAAGAGAAACCATCGCTCCAGCCGCTGCCGCTGGAACCGTTTCGCTATTACCAGTACGGCGAGCGAACCGTGCACCTGGATGGATGCGTCGAGGTCGAGGCAGCATATTACGGCGCACCGCCGGGCTGGATTGGTCGCCAGGTGCAGGTTCAGTGGGACGGTCTGCATGTGCGTCTCCTCGATCCGCACGGACAACTACTGCGGGAGCATCTGCGCCAACAGCGCGGCCGCCACCGCATCAAAGACGAAGACCGCCCCAAACGTACACCACTCGGTACCGTGCAACTACTGGCGCGGGCCGCTAAGGCTGGGCCACACATCGGCCAGTTCTCCAAAGCCCTGTACGAACGGCAAGCCGAAGCCGCGGTGCGCCGCATTCAGGGCATTCTATCCTTTACCAAAAAGTATGGCGTAGCCCGTGTGGACGACGCTTGCGTCGCCGCTCTGGAACTGGAGGCTTACGACTATCGCTTCGTGCGCCGTTATCTGGAGCGCACCTCGCAACCCCCGGTGAGCTTGCGGCAAGTCGATCCATTGATTCGCCAGCTCACCCTCTATCGTGACCTCATTGACGAACGCACTGAGCAAGACACCCAGGAGCCCAACCCATGAACATCGCTGAACTACAACGCGCCCTACACCAACTCCGGCTCGGCGGCATCGCCGCCGTTCTGGAAACACGTTTACATCAAGCCCAGGCCGAACCCATGGCGCCCATCGATCTGATTTCGTCTCTGGTTTCGGATGAACTCACGCGCCGCGCCGATCGACTGCTCGAGCGTCGGCACAAACAGGCCGGATTTCGCGACGCTAATAGGACACTGGACAACTT
>QHXW01000220.1 GCA_003223115.1 Acidobacteriota bacterium | reverse complement strand
TGCGGTCCACGCCCGCGGCTGGCCCGTCCGATCTCGATTAAGCGATGTCCCACACTGCGCCGGCGATCGCGCAGCTTCTCTCCCCTATCACCCACCACCTCATTGATCTGTCGCATGACACGGGTGAGCACGCGCACTCCATCGCCCAACAGAACACTATCGGTCGGGTAGTGGATATTGGTCTCTACCTGGTGGTGTCCACTCGCAGTTTGTTGCCGCGGATCACCTTTTCAGCCTGGGCCTGAGCGACAACGCGCTGGTGCAATTGCTGCACGACCGTGGGGCCCAGCAGCAA
The DNA here is from genome assembly GCA_003223115.1 of Acidobacteriota bacterium. Taxonomy (GTDB): domain Bacteria; phylum Acidobacteriota; class Terriglobia; order Bryobacterales; family Bryobacteraceae; genus QHXW01. The sequence goes on along the minus strand of QHXW01000220.1, from coordinate 4,349 downwards.
TCCCAGCTTGCCGAGGGTCTTGGCGTGTGGCATCCGGTGATGCCCCATGCGCGTGAGCTGGCGATAGACCAGATTGGCGCGCACTTCCCGCACCAGCACGCCATAGCTCCAGTTGCGTACGTGTTTGAGCACCATCAACCGAAGCACAACTTCGGCGGGTGTGGAAAGCCGTCCGCGAGTGCGGCTTTTGGGCCGTCGCTTCAACAGGACTTGGTGGACGATGTTCACCAACTCAGGATCGTCGATAGCCAGCGGTCGGCGTGGCGCATCCAGTCTTCCCACCAGCTTTCCACGGGCAAAGCCAGCAGGGCTTGCGCGAACAATTCCACATCCTGCTGCGACTGACGGTAACGAATCTCAACCACGCGGCCTCGGGGAGCCCGAGTGGGCGGCACGGGGCCGGCCAGCGGCAAGAGGCGGAGGCAAGCGCAAGGCTTGTTCCAGTTGATCGATGGCGTGCAGCATCTGTTGGTGCAGCCGGACCACATCGGCGCGCGCCTGCCGCAAACAGCGGTACTGCTCGGACAGGCGGCGGACGCGGGCGCGCTGATCCACGCCCAGCGAGCGCATGCGCGTTCGGCCGGCCTCGCTCCAGGAAAGCACCGTGGCCGGATGGCGTGGGCCGCGCGGAGTAGCGCAGTGGCAACCCGGATTGCCGCAACGCGTCTCGATTTGATAGACCGAGCCTTTGATCAATTCGCCGACCTGGAGAATTTGCCTCAACTGGCGGCCATACTCTGCCGCCAGGTCACCAAGGATCTGTCGTTGGTCGGCGGCGACATCGGCAACAGGCGCGGGTGCACTCATGGTTTTATGGCCAATCAAAGCATCGCGTAAAGCTAACTTTGCCACGATGCACTTTCACGGTACATGATTTCTTTTTGAATGTCCAGCAAAAAATGCAGGCGTCGCGAATTTTTCGTCGCATCGCCCTGCGCAGGGTGTGAAACGCAAGTCAAAATAAGGTCTGACTCAGGCCGTCACCATTGCTCGACGCACCGAACTGAGGAGCATGCCGGGGCTGGAAAGTTGCGTTTGTGCATGATCAGCAATTCGCGCTAACTGAAAACAAATGCGTTGATTAGGCATTTTTGCGCCGGAAAGTAGCTAGACCGCCAACGATAAGCCCGGCGACAATCAACCGCACGCCTTGTCCCAGAAGCAGCCGCACTGTATCCACTCGCCCAGCTCCCAAGGCCAACCGGATCGCAATCTCTCTGGCACGCCGGGTGGCCGCGTATGACATCACGCCGTAGATCCCGATCAGCGCCAGCGCCAGGGCCACCACGGCGAACAACCCGACCATTTGGAGCGCGAATCTCTGCGTCGCGACGGCTGCCGCTACCACCTGCTCCATCGAGCGAATTTCCTGGATGCTCAGATCGTTTCCCATCTGCTGCGCCACCTCGCGGACCGCCGGAATCAGCGCCTCAGCATGGGTCGTCGCACGCAGCGCCACGTAGTTGCCGAAGCTGGGACTCTGCAGAAACGGCTCATAGAACGCGGCTTGTGCTCGCGCGTCGGTGGGACTGTCCTTCACGTCGCCTACCACGCCCACGATGGCCATGACAGTGCCGATCGTGTTGGCATCTTGCATCGTGAGATGCACTGCCCCAGGCAGGCTTCGACCGTGGGCCAATACTGCAGGGCCAGCGTCTTATTGATCAGAACCATCTTGGGCGCGTCGAAATGGTCCGACATGGCGAGCCAGCGGCCGGCCAGGAGCGGCACGCCGATCGCTCGCAGGTATTGCGGGGAAGCAGATTGATAATATAATACGCGTGCATGCTCAGGTGGGCGGGCCTGGGGCGGCCTTCGATGCCGAACAGAGCGTTGTCATTGGCGCCGGTCCAGGGAAGATTCGAAGCCGCGCCAGCCGCAGTCACGCCCGGCAGTTGCGCAAGCTTCTCCACAAAGCGCTCGTAAAATGCCGCGTATCGGCGCGCGCCGGTCAGTTTGGAATACGAGAGCGCCGTGTTCATGGTTAGAACACCACGTGGATTGAAGCCGGGGTCCACGCGTCCCAGCACCAGGAAACTGCGCAACAACAGGCCCGCGCCAATGAGCACGAACGTCAGCGCGACTTCCGCGATGGCGAATATGCCACCCGGGCGGCTGCGGCGCAGGTGCGTCGATGCGGCCGGAGCCGGCGCCAGTCCGAACACCAGTCCGGCCAATATCGATGTGCCGGCGGTGACCAGGACGACGTGGGCATCGAGGCTGATCGCGTGGAGACGCGGCACTTGCTCTGGGCCTAGAGCCACCAGCGCGCGCACGCCCCAGTAAGCGAAGAGCAGACCTAGAGCGCCTCCCAGCGCCCCCAGCGTCACGCTTTCGGTCAGCTCTGGCGCACAAGCCTCGTGCGAGTGGCTCGCACTGTGGTGCGTATCGCCATCTCCCGCTCCCGCACCGTGGCGCGCACCAGCAGCAGGTTGGCCACGTTCACGCACGCGATCAGCAACACGAAACCCACCGCGCCCGCCAAGACCAGCAGCGTGGGACGCCCCTGGCCGACCAGATCGTCCTGCAGCGGCTTGAGTTGGATGCGCCAACCTTTATCGTCGGGATATTGCGCTTCCAAGCCGCTTGCGATGACGTTCATCTCCGCCTGAGCCTCTTCGATCTTCACCTCTGGCTTGAGTCTCGCGGCGGTGTTGCAATAGTGGGAACCTCGCGGGACTCCCGGTCTACTTCCCAGGTCGAACGGGAGCCACACATCGACCCCCTCGCCGCGCGGCACAGCCGGTAGCCCCCACTCACGTGCTCAAAGCCGGGCGGCATCACGCCCACAATCCGGGCCGGATAATCGCTGAGCCTGATCCTCTTGCCGATCACCTGCGGGTCACCGCCGAGGAGCCGCTTCCACACGTTATGGCTGATGATCGCCACGTCAGTCCCGCCGATGGTGGCTTCCTCCTCCTGCGTAAAGGCGCGGCCCAGCATCGGCTCTGCTCCGAAGAGGCGGAAGAATCCATGCGAAACACGCATGCCGGTGAGGCGCTCGGGACGCTCGCCGCCGTACTGCTGGTCCTGACGAACGTAAGTGGCGATGTCCTCGAAGACGCGATCCTGCTTGCGGTAATCGAGGAAATCCGCCGGCGACAGTGGAAACTTCTGGAAGCGCTCGACAGCGTTGTTTTCATAAACGCGCACCAGGCGCTCCGGATCGCGATAGGGCAAGGGCTTCAACTGCACGCCGTAAATAAAATAACGCTGAAGATTGCGCTATTGGCGCCAATGCCGAGCGCAAGAGCGGCAATAGCTTAGCTAGCTACGGCTGTGAAGCTCCGATTACGGAGCAGCATGCGGATTCCGAAACGAAGGTCCTGCGAGAGCTGTTGCCTCATCCGCGTTATGGGACGGACTATATCAAATTTGACTTGAGTGTTGCAGCGCATGGCTCGAGCGCTTATCTGGCGAGAGACTTGCGGCGTTTTCCCTCGCCTTCGACTGCTCCGGCCGGCACCTCTACTCTTTGCTCCGCGCTTCGGGCACAGCGGATGATCGTCATTTCCGAGCGAACCCCTACCTGAGCCTCAGTGAGCAGCCGATGCAACGGGTCGATCCCGGCCACTGGCTTACCCCCGAATTCCACGATCACGTCGCCCCGTCTCAAGTCCGCCTGCTCCGCTGGACTGCCTGTCTGCACCGCACCCACTAGCACGCCGCTCTCGACCGGCAGCTTGTGATAGCGAACCAGACGGCGCTGCAACGGCACATCCTGACCCTCCACACCGATATAGCCGCGGTGGATCACCCCGTCCCTGATGAGCTTGGCTCCCACGAATTTGGCGGTGTTGATGGCCGTCGCGAAACAGATCCCCTGAGCCGGCAGGATCATGGCTGTATTGACGCCAATCACCTCGCCGCGCGAGTTCACCAGCGGCCCACCCGAGTTGCCCGGGTTGAGCGCCGCATCGGTCTGGATGACATTGTCGATCAGCCGCCCCGATTGCGACCGCAAAGACCGCCCCAACGCGCTGACCACGCCGGACGTCACCGTGCACTGGAAGCCGTATGGATTGCCGATGGCAATCACCAGTTGACCCGGCCGGATGCGCGAGGAATCGCCCAGCACCGCCGGAACCAAATTGGGCGCCCCGATGCGAATCACCGCCAGATCGGTATCCGGATCGTCCCCCACCAGGTCCGCGCGGCAATGCCGTCCATCGATGAGGGTGACCTCGATCTGGCCCGCGCCATGCACCACGTGGCTATTGGTCAGGATGAATCCGTCGGGCGTAAAGATGAAACCGGAACCGTTGCCGCCCGCTTGCCGGCCCCGAAACTGCCGGCGGATCTCGATGCTCACTACCGACGGGCTCACCCGCTCCGCCGCTCCAGTGACC
>QHXW01000215.1 GCA_003223115.1 Acidobacteriota bacterium | reverse complement strand
AAGAGAAATATCGACGAAGTGCTGGAAACCAAGACGGGAGGAGCCCGCAGCTTTGGGCTGAAACTGAAGAAAATACTCCGGGACGCCCGCCAGCTCTGGCGTGACCAACGGGCCGGCAAAGCGAAGAACTTCCAAGCTCGGGCCGAAAAGTTTGACAAGAAACTCACCTACCACTTGCGCCCTCGCTCTCTGCAGGACCCAGACAACCAGCGCCTGCTGGACGGAATCGGTCTGCAGCACGATCGAGGCAGGGTGTTGCGATTCCTGCACAACCCGGCTGTCGAACCCACCAACAATCGGGGTGAGCGGGCCGTGCGTCCCCCGGTGATCGCCCGCAAGCTTTCTCACGGGTCGAAAAACGTCCGCGGGGCGGAGGCGTTTTCTGCCTTCACCAGCGTCATTCAGACTGCCGTGAAGGGCCGGGCCTCCTCAACATTCGACGCCTTACACCATCTCTTCGGTTCCAAAACTACGGTTTCCTCCACCGAAGCACACCCGCCTCCCTCCTAAGCACTACGAGAAGCGCTTATCAATTACACTTTTGCGGAACGTGCATTTCGGGACCTTGCGGCCCACGAGAGCGCCCTTTCGGACTTGATTCGTGATGTAGAAGGTTGGCGCCAAAATCTAAGGGCCGGTGGCTTCTCCACGCTGGTTGGTCGCACGGTAGTAGCGCCTGCCGACTTACCTCACCGTGGCATGCTCGTCGAGGCCGACACCGGGAGCCGGGCTATGCTACATCAGCGGATTCTCAGCGCGCTGAGGGGTGATGACTCTACGAACCAGCCTCAGGTAGAGTCCTCGCTTTCTGAGGCGATCGATCGGGTGGTACACATGTTGAAGGAGACGGAGGAGGCGCTCAGCATGGACCCGACCCGGATATAAGCCTGAACTGGCTGGACGGCAGGCGAGGGTGCCAAAACCCCGGAATTACCTTCTGTGTCGACCTCGTGTCCCTCACACCATATCAACGCGAAGAATCTGATCTGAAATCACTTTCGTACACGACTTTTCCACGCGGTAGCCTTCCCTTTCGAACGATCCTAGGGTTCGCGGCTTCAACGGCGTGCGCTCCGGCATTCCCCCGTTCAGCTTCCTGAAGGTCCGGGTCACCCAGCGCTGGCGTTCGCGGATTGCCGCTTCCGTGGTCAGCTTCGCAATCGCGGAGTTGCGGCGGCTGTAGGCGCGCTCCGCCTGCGCGCGCAGATAGTCAGGAAGGCAGCGCGCGTAGTCCCGGTACCGCACCGAAGGGCCGCCCTGCGCGGCGCGCATGGGTCCGGCAAGCGCGCCAGCGCCGGCCAATGTGAAAAGCTCTCGTCTGGTCACCATGGCAGCTTATCGCGTCCGTCTCGGCAGCGCCTGCTACTTTTCGTCCAGTCGGTCGATAGCTTTGATGTACTCCATCGGGTGCTCCGACAGCCATTTCTGGTAATGCGCGAAATTCGCCAGGGCCGGAACCACCAGGTCGGCGCACTTGTGCAGGATCTCCACCGTCATGTCGATGTCGGACTTCCCATGGAACATGATGCCCGCCGTACCGTGGTTTCCATGGTTCCCTTCCTCGAAGTAGCGGAAACCCACCGCCCCGAACCTTCTGGCCTGCTTGATGTCTTCGGCGAGTTCCGCGGGTTGGTCGCCGCCATCTTCGTGCTTGACTTCCTTCGACCAAGCCTCCATCGGAATGGGGCGTTCGCGTCCCAGGATCCGCAGGCTGGCCAACTCCACCAGGGTCCCCCCGAAATTCCCCGGATATCCTGCGTACATCGCTCGGATCTCTGGGGCTTCCAGGATGCGCAAGCCTTGCAGGTACCAGTAGGGTGTTTCGGTCTCATCGAAGAGGGACCGCGCCGCGATGATCCCTCCGCTGTCCTCCGGATTGGTGCCGGCGATCAGTACCGTGCGCTTGAACCCGGACGCATGCAGGCCACTCGCGATGCGCTTCAGAACCGAGACCTGCTCGTGGATGGGGAACGAGATGGTCCCCCGGAAGGTGCGGGTGGCTCCCGCGAAGCAGGCAAACGTTGTGGGAAACACCAGGCCATTGGCTTTCTCGGCCAGCAGGAGACTGAGTGCGCTGGCCCAGTGGGCGTGCATGCCCATCGGAATCAGGGCGCCGTGCCCGCTGACCGGACCGAAGGGGACGAAGACCAGATCGCCACCCTCCTTGAGATAGAACTCCACCTCGCGGCTGGTCATCTCGTCGATACGGCGGGTCACCGGCTTGGAAGCCGACGCGGCCACAGGTTGTCCGCGCAGAGAAGCTGTAGCGCCCGCAGCGATCGCTCGAAACAGATTGCGTCTCAACATGGGGTCAGGTCCTCCTCGACCGCTGGTCCACTCCGTTGCGCAGCCTGACAATCTATCAAAACAGCGCCGATTCCGTAAGAGTCGTCGTTGCGCTGCTCCAGGACGAGTTTCGTTTCTATTCCGCACTGAAGCTGCCGGTCTTTCAGGGCCAACTCGGCTTGCGGGGTTTCGTGGCGTGTTTTTCCAACAGACGGACCGGCTGTCCGGGAGCATTGTCATCCCGTTTTGTGCAAGCCTCTCCGCCGCGGGCAACGCTGCTTAGTAGACAACACCGTGTGGAACGGTGCGGCGATCTTGCCAGCTATGGACGTGTCCCTACAATGAGCTCCAAAGCTTTGCGTGAGGTTTCGTCGTGAGGATCTATTGCAAGAGCCTGGCGAAATTCATCTTTGGCCCGATTCAAATCTCCTTGTGCGCGATAGAGGGAGCCGAGAGCCGTGTGGGCCTGCGCGGAACCCGAATCGGCATGGGCGGCTGCCCGCAATTCCCTCCCAGCCTCCTCCATGCGTCCCTCGCGCATCGCGAGCATTCCAAGGTTGTAATGCGCGTCATAATTTTCAGGGGCGATTGCAGCGAGATGCTCGAACTGCCGCCGCGCGCGGACGTAGTCTTTTTTCAGGAGCCAGATGGTTCCGAGCAACTCTTCCGCTGGAGGATAATCTGAGGCAATCATCAGCGTGGCCTCAAGGGCTTTCACGGCGTCATCGAGACGTCGCGACCGATAGTAACAAACAGCCAGATAGAAGTGAGCCAGAACATTTTGCCCGTCTTCCTCCAGCAACTTCTTGAATTCGCTGATTGCCTCGGGCAGATGTTCGGTGTTGGCCAACCGCATGGCACGACCGTAGCGTTCGTATTCTCCCAGCCGGTCTTTGGGGTCCGCACCGGAGCCGCTCTTCAAGGGAGCGCCACCCAGGTACCCGAGGGAGCGTAGGCGCGAAATAGCCTCCGGATCGGCCGGTTTCTGTGCCGGCCGCCGTTCGCCGTTGTAGAGCGACAGAAGCCGGGCCCTCAAGTCGAGTGCCATTGATCGATCCCGTTCATACTGGTTCTGCGTCTCCCCTGGATCGGTTGCCAGATCGTACAACTCCGGCTTTGGGGCTTCGATGTATTTGTACCGCCCCAGGCGAATACTGCGAAGGGGGCTACACCCGAGGTGGTGCCGGGCATACATGCTTTCCGCATACACCGGCTCACCGTCGGGAGGGTGCGGACGGAGCAGTCTGAAAAGGTGGTGTCCCTGAAATTGAGGAGGAACGGGGATCCCCAGAAAATCCAGCAGCGCCGGGGCTACATCCAGCAGGCTGGCTGGCTCGTCGACACGTGCTGGGTACGGCGCGGCGCCGGCCAGCCAGCGAAAAATCAAGGGCACCCACAGCGTACTCTCATAGATGAAATAGCCGTGAGTCTCCTCTCCGTGCTCCCCCAAGCTCTCTCCGTGATCGGAAGTGAGGACGATGAGGATGTCCTGGAGAATCTTTGGGGCCGCAAACGACTGTTGAAAGCGCCCGATAGCTTTGTCGACGTAGGCAATCTCGGCATCATAGCTACCGTGCAAGTATGGGCGATGCACGTCATACAAATGGATGAAGACGAAGAACGGATGACCGGATTCCGCCTCGATCCACCGGCTGGCCGCACTGAGTACGGCCTCTCCAGGCCGCTTGACCTCGGGAGGCTCTTCTCCGGGATCCGGCCGGAGATGAAACGGGCTGTCGTAGACGTCGAATCCCTGGTTCAAACCGAAGCTGGCGTCCAACACATAGCCGCCGATGAAAGCAGCCGTGCGGTAGCCGTGTGCCTTGAGCACCTTCGTGACCGTGAGGATGGTGGCTGAGACCTTCTGGCCGTTTTCTTCGATGCCGTGAATAAAAGGGTACGTTGAACTCAGAAGCGATGTATGGGACGGAAGCGTGAGCGGAACGGGACTATCGACGCGGCTGAACAGAGTTCCGCCTTGCGCGAGCGCGTCCAGATTTGGAGTGCGGATCTTACGGTACCCATAGCAGCCCAGGTGATCTGCCCGCAGGGTATCGACGGAGATCAGTACGACGGAAGGTACGCGGCTGGCTGATAGAGCGGGCCAGGGAAAGCTCCCCAGAATAAGAAAGAGGAGCTTTCCCCGAAAACGCAGAACCCGAAGGGTCAGAACTGGAACCGCAAGGAGAAGTTGATGACCCTCGAGGTGGCAGAACCGCTCAGGTAGTTCCCGTTCGTGCTCGTGATCACTGGCGCGGTATCGGGCGAACTGATGTCGGGGTCCGGATAGCCGAAGTTCGGATGATTGAAGGCATCCGAGAAAGTGGTCTGGAACCTCAGTTTCTTCTGCTCGCTGAATTGAAACTCCTTCATCAGAGCCAGATCCAGATTCTTCATTCCCGGAGTCCGCAGGATGTTGACGCCCGAGTTGCCGAACCTGCCGATATTGGCGGGACTGTCGCAATTCGCGTTATCATCCGGGCAGCCAGGTACCCGGAAAGCCCCGACGTTGAACCAGTTGTTGATGCTTTGATTCGCGGGATATAGAGATGCCCCGGCAATGCGATCCGGCCGACCGCCGATGGTGTTGGTATTGGAAGGATCGAAGCCATCGAAGTACGGCGTGAACCACTGGCCGGTTTGCAAGGTGACCAGGGTCGAGATGCGCCATCCGCCCAGGATCCCCTCTGCCAGGCGCGGCATGTGGCTCAGGAAGTGCTGGTTCCGCCCGACCGGGAGCGCGTAAAGCGCATCCGCGTAGAAGCGATGCGTGGGCGTGTAAGCGTTGTTTCGCCATTCTGCACGGCGATCGAACTGGTTTTGAATGGGATTGTCGGCAAAAACCCAGTCGTTGTCAGACTGGTCCGTCATATCCTTGGCCCAGGTCCAACCACTGCTGAAGTGCAGGTTCCCCATGCGCTTCGCGGCCGAGACCTGCAAAGAGTTGTATTTTTGGCCCCCGCCGTTTTCGAACCAGGTGATGGCGTTAAAGTTCGGGTTGGGCAGCTCGTCCACGGAGAATGGCGTGGTGCTCGGCAGCGGCTGATTAATGTTACGCCCGTATAGCAGGTTCACGGCGTGAGATCCGACATATGCGATCGACAACCCTACGGTTCCAATCTGCCGCTCCAGTGTGATGTTCCATTGCTGGAGGTAAGGGACATTCATATGCGGGTTGAAGCCGGAGGCATTCGCGAAACCAGCGACCTGCCCGGCCTCCGGCACGAACGGATTCGGAAAGCTGAGCAGCGGCACACCATCTGTGATCGAATTGAAATAGCTAATGCTTCCGCCGAAAGGACCGCCTTCCAAATTCCTCGCAACCGTGCCGTAGAGCGTATTCCCGTAAAGTCCGTAGCCGGCGCGGATCACAGTCTTTCCATTCGATGTCAGCTTGTACGCCATCCCGATACGGGGATAGACGTTATGTTTGTGAAAGTCCAGCAGCGAATTTTCCGGGTAGCCGGCCTGTTTGGCCGTCAGAATCTTCACGCCCTTTGGGAAAAGCGGATTGACGAAACCGATCCCATCGGTTGGCACCACCAGCGCGCTAGCAGCCGGATCATAGTTGAAGATCCGACCGAACTTGTCGTGATAGGGCGGCGTCAGTTCCCAGCGCACGCCGTAATTCAAGCTGAGGCGTGGCGTAACCTTGAACTGGTCCTGCGCGTAGAAACTCCATATCTCACCGCGCAGATACGAACTTGGCGCCGGAACGGATAATCTAGTCGTCTGGGGCAGGCCCAGCAGGAAATCCGCGTAGGAAGCACCAGAGTACCGGCCAGTAAAGCTGAACGAACCGTAAAGATTGTTGGGAAGATAATTCTGGTTGTTTCCGTCGCGGATAAAATCCACCCCGAACTTGAGCGCATGCTTCCCATGCGTCCAGCTCAGGTTGTCGGTGGCCTCGTAGTTCGTCAGGGCCTTGTCGTGAATGGAATAGCTATTCGTGCCCGTCAGGCCGCTGACGCTGAGAGTAGGCTGGCCGGGAATGCCCGTGTTGGTAACCCCCTGAATGCCAACCTGGCTGATGATCTGGTCCCCCTTCAGCGTGCTCGAAACATCGCTGATGTCGCGGGAATAACCGACCCGAAATTCGTTCAATAGCGACGAGCTGAAGGTATGGCTCCATGAGAACATCGCATTGCCGTCGTTCCTTTGCTGGTTATACGTGCCGACGGGCGGGAGAAGGCCTCGCTGCCCAAGGATCGGCATGCGGTGATAGCTGACCCGCCCGAATACTGTGTCGCGCTCGCTGAAGTAATGGTCCACGCGTCCATCGATGATGCTGAAATCTGTGGACCTGCGCAGATTTCCGCACCAGTTGCCCGCTGTCTTTCCCGGCGTGCCGCAGTTGGGCTCCGGGTAAAAGAAGTTTTGCAGATTTTGCGAAACCGGGTTGATCAGGTTGGAAGGGATCTGATTGTTCGGAAAGGCGTCGCCGGTGAAAGGGTTCTTCACTATCTTCCCACTGGCCAGCAAGCTACTGAAGTCGCCCGTCCGCCATTCCGCCAGCGGCGTATTGTCTTTTACCACAGTGGACGTATGGTTGCGCGACCCCTCGTAGTCCGCGAAGAAAAACGTTTTGTTCTTCTGGATGGGGCCGCCGATACTCCCGGCAAAGTCGTTGTACACGTTGAATGGCACGGAGGTGGCGAAGAAATCCCGCGCGTTGAGGGCGCTGCCGTTGTAGTCATAATACAAACTGCCATGAAACTGGTTGGTGCCCGACTTGCTGACTGTGGTAATCGTAGTCGCGCCCTTGAATTCCGCGGGGGCATTCACCAGGACGTAATTGATCTCCGCGACGTTTTCCAGGCCCGGCCCGATACCCGATCCGCCGGATCCGACTAGGTCCTGCATCTCCACAATCCCGTCATTGGTCCAATACGTATCGATCTCGCGCGCGCCCGGTCCGGAGTAGTTTCCCGAATCGTTGACGCCGATGCCCGGGTTGTATATTACGAACCCCTGATTCGAGTTGCCCTGTCGCACCATCGCGGCCGTGTCCAATAACTGAGTATCCGTCTTGACGTAACTCGTGGTGGCGGTTTCGGTGGTGATGACCGGGACGGTTCCTTGTACCTCGATTTGGGTCGTGGTAGCCCAAACGGTCATCTGGACGTCTACGGTGACGACGTGATTCGCGTCGAGCAGTACACCCGGCTTCTCCTGAGCATTGAACCCGCTCTTCTCGATGCGAACACGATACGTGCCGGGCATCAGGTCGGGAACCGTGAACACACCGTTTACCGCCGTCGATTGACGCCGGGTAAAACCGGTGTCCTGGTTTACAACGATTATTTGCGCGTTCGGAACGGCCGCCCCGCTCGGATCGGTGATAACTCCGGTGATGGAACCAAAAGTCGTCTGGGCCGGTGCGGATTGGAAACAGACCAACGCCCAGAGAAAAGCCGCGGCGAGGGTTGGCAGGAGGCGGGCAGCGCTCTGTCTTGCCGGGAGGACGGTATCGGCGACGGCAGCGAAGCCAGTGGCAGACGCAGAACTCCTGCTCTGCCTTAAAAAAGCAGTGAGCATATTGACCCCTTTCGTGGCTCCTGATTATATATCGAAGCGCCAAAATCCGTCAAAGCGGTATTGGTGGCTTATCATCGCTTGGGCGCGACGTGATCACCGGCTGCGTCGCTGCGCGGCCATGCCGTTTGGCGAACGGCCTAACCTGTGGTTCGCCAATAATCCATCGGGTCTCAACATCGCGCTGCGACCGCCCATAACGATGGCGCAGGCCACTGAGTTCCGCTATTTCCACGATCGCCCCTTCCGTCATGCGTAGTCGGTAACCGGACTTGTGCCGCTCGCGGGCCAGAAACGGGGATCGAGGAGATCATAAGCGTCGGCGACCGGTTCAGGGCTCAAACGAATAGAACCGGACTTCGGGACAACGCGGTTATCGCACCTTCCGAGCGCGTGAGTGGGGAGCAATCACTAAGGGAGTGGACGCTCCGGAACACATCAAAAGTTTTGTGAACTACGCATTTGGTCGATGACTCCTTGTTTATTTGAGCCATGCAAAGGCCAGCGAGTCCGTACCCATCGCTTTGTCTATTATTGGCTTGGCGATCTCCAGCCCGTTTTCACCATTTGCGAACATCACTACGCCGGACTTCGATTTTGGGTCCGCCATCACGAAGGCCTTGAATACCCCGTTGCTCCCCAATGCCACAGCGCACGGCGTCCATTCTCTAGTTGAATCCCCCATCCCAATCCCCAAAACAGATTCTTCGATAGCTGCTTCGGCTCATGCTTGATGCACATCCTGCATTCCGGATCGAGTGCGATTTCCGGCGTTTCCATCTCGCGAACAGTCGCCGGCTTGAGCCCTTTCCCAGTGAGAACCGCCTCAACAAATAGCGCGTAGTCCTTGGCTGTTGTGTTCAGCGTTGAAGCGGCTCCCGCCTCTGTTGGCTTCTCCAATTCGGTCGGCTTCCCGTCTGAGTCGTAGCCCGTGGCGGTTAGTGCATCAAAGTCTGGCCGCCACACATAACTGCTGCTGGTCATTCCCAGCGGCGTGAACACGGCTTCGGTCATATATTGGTTTAACGATTTGCCGGTGATCTGCTCGACCACGCGCTGCAGATAGATATAGCCTTCACCCGAGTAGCTAAACCGCTCTCCCGGCGTGAAATAAATTGAGACTGAGCCGTCATCTGCTGGCCAGTTCGGGAATCCGGTTCGATGGCTCAGGACAATCCGCGCCGTAATCTTTGCAAGGCGCTCGTCACCCGCGACAAAGGGCTTCGGTAAATAACTTGTTAGCGGAACGTCCAGCCCCAGCTTGCCCTGCTCCACCAGTTTCAGAACGCCGTAGGTAAACACTGGCTTACTCAGTGAAGCCGCTTCAAAAACTGTCTCCCCCGTCACCGGCTGGCCCGTTTTTACCTCTTTCATCCCGAAACCGTGCAGCCACGTCGTCTTTCCGCCGCGAATCACAGCAATCGCCAACCCTGGCACGCCGCCCTTCTTCATTAGGTCAGGAACATCATGCTCCAACTGCGAAAAAAGTGCTTTCGTATCTGTCGTTGGTGCGCTCTGTGCCCGCAACACCGGCGGCAAAATGGCTAAACTCACAACCGTACCGCCCAGCACAACTCCAGTTCGCACTCTCATCCCCACCAAAATCATTTCTGCCTCCCAAGGCGATCTAAACGCGCATAACGGACAAACAAGAAGTGGTGTGCTTGTTCTTTGGCACTCCCGTACGGACGGCTACGTAAGATCTCTATCCTTAGTTCCAAGAAACTAGCCAGCAGCTCAAATGACGTTCGCAATCTCTGTCATTGCACTCAGAAGGTGAACGGCTATTGAACCGAGTAAACAACCCGTTGCTCCTCTCGGAGAGGTTGGGACTGGGTGGTCGAGTATCCGGAATTAATCCCATGAGCGTGAGTCGCCAACTCGGAGATCTGCCAGCCAAGCGGTCTGGAAACGGCGTTGGAGGAACTGTGGCGTGATCGGTGCTGAAAGAGTGGTTAGCGATCGGACGAACAACGGGGAACGCTCAATCGGGTGTCAGGATGCACCTCTTTGCTGGTGCCAGTGTTCGCCAGAGCCGCCGGTAGAAGTTCCGAGATTGCTCAATTTGGCTGGCTCTTCTTCCCGGGCTCGTATCGCCAGAGGCGTTTGGAAGCTCGTGCTCGACGAAGGCGTCGATGTAAGCTCCGGAACCACCGAGTTGACGCTGAACCTCTTTGCCAACGTGGCGATCAGCGGACCGGGAAGAAGATACCCGTTCCGCGATCCCTCGCGACGAGAGTCGGATTCAATTAGCGCCCGCTGTGCCGAATACGCCACCTGCTGGGGTGTCTGGCCAACTGTAGAATGAGCAACATACGGCTGGACGCGGAAATTACGAATCGGCCGCTCTACCAACTGAGCTAGAGTGGCTAGCGATTTGATTATAATGATTTTGCAGCGAATCTGGCAAACCAAGTTTGGTCAGCCGCTCAAACGCAATGAAGGGCCTCCAAGCAACTAAGAATCGGGTGTTTACGCAACTCCAGATGTTCAACAAATGTGGATTCCTTTTGAATCCATGTGGTTGTGGTTGCGCTCATTCAGATGTCGGCTGGTGATGGCGATGACACGGAAGGGCATTTGTCCGACATGGCTGGTAGGTTAAACGCTGGGATCATCGTGGCAGCAAGCGCAAAATGGAGGCATAACGTGACAGCGGGTGCAATTGAGAAAAGCTGTGCGCGATTGCGCCTGCTCGATGAAAGCCGGCGACCAGGGCCACTCATCAACGCATCGGCGTTTTTCGCGGAGAATCCGGATTAACTTCCCAACTACCGACTTCGGGCCAGCGTCCCTATCGCTTTTGTTTTTGCAACGAAGAGCGAAGGCGGCGTATCCAGGACATCGTTCACTCGTATCTCAGCACTACCATCGGATCGACTCGCGATGCTTTGAGTGCAGGAATATAACCTGCAATAGCCGAGAAAAGCAGAAGGATCAGGATAGACAACGCCAGCGACAAGGGATCGACAGGGGTCAGGCCGAACAGGAGAGCTGATATCGCATGGGCGCTGGCCAATGCGATCGGTACTCCGATTAACAATCCCGCGGCGACGAGCCATAGCGATTCGCGCATGACGAGCCACAGCACGTTCGCGGGTTTTGCACCCAGCGCCATGCGGAGTCCG
>QHXW01000214.1 GCA_003223115.1 Acidobacteriota bacterium | reverse complement strand
CTGGCGTCCCTAGGCGCCGCCATCTGGCTGGTTGCGACCGGCCAGGCGGCCTATGTGGATGGGCTTTTTCTATTGCTGATGTGTTTGTTGGTGGCCTTCGCCTTCGGTCTCTACGTGATGTTCATGATCCGGCGCGCCATAGATTCGCTGGAAGCCCCGGCCGCCGCGAAGACCGCCAAACCAGCGTCGGGCACGCAACCCAAAGCGGCTACTGGAACACCAGCCAAGACAGCGCCACTGGTCTCGGCGGAGAAAACCGAGTAGCCCAATCCTCGCCAGCGCAGCCGCCGTTGCCGCATGCACGAAGTCTCGGTTGGCGCCTGGTTTTAGGGCCGGCCCCCCTCAGCCTTAAAGCCCCATCATCTGCATTCCGGAATCGACAAACAGCACATTCCCGGTGACACCACGGCTCAAATGGCTAGCCAGAAAAACCGCGGCATCGCCGACTTCAGCAGGTTCGGTGTTGTGACGCAGCGGGGCGCGTTTCGCGACGACCTCGAGAATTGAAGAAAAATCCTTCACCGCACGCGCGGAGGCCGTCTTTACCGGACCGGCGGAAATCGCATTGACACGGATGCCGCTGGGACCGAGCTCGCTCGCCAGATAACGTACGGACGCCTCGAGCGCAGCCTTGGCCACGCCCATTACGTTGTAATTCGGCACAACGCGAGTGGATCCGAGATAGGTCAGCGTTGTGATCGACCCGCCCGCAGTCATGGCCCGAGCGGCAGCGCGCGCCACCGCAACCAGCGAATAGGCGCTCACTTCCTGGGCGAGTAAAAATCCTTCGCGCGGCGTTTCGATGAATCCACGATTCAGATCCTCGCGATTGGCGAAGGCCAGGCTATGCACCACCGAATCGAGCGGCCTGCCGATTGAGCGCAGCGTATCCGAGAGACCCGACAGTTCCTGTTCCTTCGTGACATCGCACGGCGCAATGCGCTCGACGTTCAGTTCCTTGGCCATGGATTCCACCGCTTCACGCTGGTGCTCGCCGAGATAGGTGAGCACGAGTCTTGCGCCCTCACGCGAATAGGCCTGCGCGATGGCATACGCGAGGCTCCATTTGTTCGCGATCCCCAGGATCAGCGCCAGTTTGTTTTCGAGTAAGCCGGGCATTGATCTAGCGTAGCGTCATCGGCGCACCGCCTGCTTCTCTGCTGCGCTGAGCGGCATCCATGAATGCAAACATCTCGAGCGTGATCGAATTGCTGAATGGCGGCTCTTTGGTTTCAAAAAATTTCACGATTTCGACCAGCAGCGGGCGATAGCCGTCCGAAGCCTTGGGATCGCTGATGGCGACCTTTTCATTCGGCCGAAACGCGACGGCGCCGAAACTGCCATAAGGCCTCAGAGAACGCACGCTGCCCAGCCGGCCATCTTTCCATTTGCCGACCACCACGTCCGCATCCGGCGAATAGACGCGGCTGGCTTCCTGGCATCCCGGTCCCATCAGCGTGTACAAGAGCTCTACAGCGTGTATGGCATACCAGGACAGATCCAGTTGGTGGTGTTGTTCAATCGGTCCTGGCCCCCAAACCAAGGCGCCTTGGATATCGGGAAATTTCACGCTGGTTGCGATGTCGCTGAAACGCAGACTCGAGGCGCTGAACCACGGGACGCCGCCTTGCTTCGCTAAACGTGCAATCTCGCGCGCGTCCTCTAACGTCGAAGCCAGGGGCTTGTCGATAAACAAGGGCTTGCCGGCGGCGATCACCTGTCTGGCCTGTCCCAGATGCGCGCGGCCGTCCACGCTTTCGAGCAGGACGCCGTCCACTTTCCGGCACATCGCCGTGATGTCCGAAAAAAAATCGACATTCCACTTGGTTCGCAATTCATTCGCGAACTTGTCCACGCGTGTAGAACTGGATTCCACGTCGGGGCTGCCGCCCTTGAATGCTGCCACGATGCGCGCGCCGGGGACGTAATCCGGAGAGGTGGGATCATTCAGAATTTTCGTGAATGCGATGACGTGCGACGTGTCGGTGCCGATGATGCCCAAACGTATTTGCGCCGGCGCGCATACAGCGCCGAAAAGAAGGAATACAACGGGGAGTTTCATTTTGGGCATTGTACACTGGGTGAGTAGCCGGCATCAGCCGCCCCCGAACCGGATTGAACACACCTGCCGAAACTCCGCAGCCAGCGCCTGAGTCGCGGCGATTAGACCTCTCGACTCCGCTCAAGTATCTCAAGGGCGTGGGCCCCACGCGCGCAGCTCTATTCGAAACCAAGGGACTCCTGACGGTGGAGGACCTGCTCGCTGACGTTCCCTTCCGCTACGAAGATCGCAGCAACCTGAAAACCATCGCGCAGCTCGCGCCCGGCGAAATGGCGACCGTGGTGGCGGAAGTGCGCTCCACGCGGCTCACAGGTTTCCGGCGTCGCAATCTCGGCCTGTTCGAAGCATCCTTCACCGATCCTTCGCGTGCGGTACTCAAAGCCAAATGGTTTCACGGCGAGTATCTCGCCAAGTTGCTGGCGCCGGGGCAGAAAACCGCGCTGTTTGGCAAGATCGAGTTCGACAATTACACCGGCGAATTGGCCATGCTTCACCCAGAGTTCGAGCTGCTCACGGCGGATGATGACAATGCTGACGCGGCCCTGCACGTCGGCAGGGTGGTCCCGATTTACGAAGCGATTTCGAAAATCACGACTCGCAATCTCAGGGTGCTGGTACACCGGGCTCTCGGCCAAGTGACGCGGCCTGAGGATCGGCTGCCGAAGAGCATTCGCGATCGCTTCCGGTTGCTGGACCGCTGGACGGCCATCCGCGATGCGCACTTTCCGCCTGCTGATTCCGATCTGCGCCTGCTCAACGCCTTCCGCTCGCCCGCGCACCTTCGACTAATCTTCGAAGAATTTTTCTGGCTGGAATGCGGGCTGCTGATCCGCCGCGGGAAAGCGCGCGCCCAAATCGGCATTGCATTTGAGCTGACTGACCGTGTCCGCGAACAGATTAAGGCCATGCTGCCTTTCAAGCCCACGGGTGCGCAGAAGCGCGTGCTGGCCGAGATCGCGCGCGACATGGCTGCTCCACACCCCATGCACCGGCTGTTGCAGGGCGACGTCGGCAGCGGCAAAACCATCGTGGCCGCCGAAGCCGCTGTGATTGCCATTGAGAACGGTTATCAAGTGGCTGTACTCGCGCCGACCGAAATTCTAGCGACGCAACATTATTTTTATCTGAAACCGCTGCTGTCGAAGCTGGGCTACGTGGTCGCTTTGCTGACCGGGTCGAACACGGGCCGCGAGAAATCGCAGTTGAAAAAACTGCTGGCTGAGGGTCTGGTGCATGTCGCGGTGGGCACGCACGCGCTGCTCGAAGAAAATGTGGAGTTCAAGAATCTGGGGCTGGCCATTATTGATGAGCAGCACCGCTTTGGCGTGATGCAGCGGTTGAAATTGGCGCACAAGGGCGTAAATGCGGATACGGTGGTGATGACGGCCACTCCCATTCCGCGAACGCTGGCGCTGACCGTATATGGAGATCTGGATGTCTCGGTGATCGACGAATTGCCGCCGGGACGAAAACCCGTGGTCACCAAGCACGTCACCGCCGACCATATCGAGCGCGTTTACAGTTTTCTCAAGAAGCAGGTCGATTCGGGACGCCAGGCGTACGTGGTTTATCCCGTGATTGAAGAATCTGAAACGCAGGCCATGAAAGCGGCCGAGAAAATGCACGCGCATCTTTCGGAAGAAGTGTTTCCCGGTATCCCCGTGGGCCTGCTGCACGGGCG
>QHXW01000213.1 GCA_003223115.1 Acidobacteriota bacterium | reverse complement strand
TCGGTCTACGAAATCAGCGAGGCTCTAAAAGAACAGAAGTGTCCCCTGAGTCCGACCGCCGTGCGAGAAGTCCTCAAACAAGAGGGATTCGCTCCCCTGCCACGGCGTTTAGACCAGGAGCGCCCCGAGCGCTCCAGTCCCACCATCGAACCGGTTGCCGATGTCCGCCAGTTTTCTCTGACTCCACGCACGTTCACCACGCGCTGTGGGGGGCTCTTCTTGTTTGTTCCCGATTGGGTGCGGCTGAAGCTGGATGCCTTGGTCCAAGCCGCGCATTTGCCGGGATCGAAGATGATCCCGGCGGATCACGCTTTGCGGACTTGCCTGGCGTTGAATCTGTGGCCGATCGAGCGTCACAGTCACGTGATGGCGCTGGTTGCAGACGAAGGACTGGCGCTGTTTGCCGGACTGAATGCGTTTCCCAAGAAGAGTGACCTGTCGGAGTATTCCTCCCGCATTCCCCACACCAAGACCAGTCAACTGCTGGGCGCCTGGCATGACCGGTCGGTGCCGATGAAAACGGCGCCGTTGGGTCTTGAAGCGCCCGCCGCTCTTGAAAAGAGACGGTACATCGCGAACGGCTGATACGAGAATTGCCGGACAAGACTCTTGGCCCGTACGTCGTAGACCCACTTCTGGTTGGGGAACTGCTCGGATTTTTCGCCGCGGCAGGAGATGACCGAATCGGTTGCGGTGCCGCGTTCAATGCGCGCGGGACAGTCCGGAAATCCGGATTTCGTTCCAAGCAGATAAACGCGCTCAGGGCGGTTCTTCTCTTGAAGGAACAGGCCGATCTTCCGGTCTTCGGTCCAGAAGATCCAGGGAATCTCCGCTGGGAATGCCTTCGGGCTTCCCATCGCGATGATCAGGTCGAGCTCTTCCGTCACGCTGGTGCGTTGCAATTGAACGAAGTGCGAAAAGCCGCCGTCAATCTGTCTGAAAGCGCTGAAGACTGCTGTTTCGGGTGGCGAGACCGCGTACAGCGAAGAGGCCCACAGGGCGAGGGCAATGATAACCGTGCGCATTCTGTCGTCAGTGTATTCTTTCCGGAACCCGGCGGCTATAAAGGGGCTGAAGCCCATGCGGCGGTAAAGGACGTTCGGTCTAGATTATCTGCACAAGTCGGTGCGCCCAAGAACTCGGAATCAATCCACCCGCAACGCCTGTAAAGGTGAAATCGAGCTCGCGCGCAACGCCGGAATCAGGGCCGCCGTCAGCGCGGAACAGCCCAGCGCCAAAATCGCCGCCGCAATAATCACCGGATCATACTGATTGATCCCATACAGCTGGTTTCCCAAGAACCGCCCCGCCGCCAGCGCCAGCGGTATTCCCAACAGCAGTCCAAAGGAAATCAGCGTTACCGCGCCGCGCAGAATAAATGCGAAAACGTCGCGGCGATCCGCGCCAAGCGCCATGCGCACCCCGATCTCACTCGTGCGGCTGCCAACGTTATAGGCCATCACGCCGTAGACTCCAATCGAGGCCAGAACGAGCGCCAGAGCTCCGAAAAGAGAGGTGAGCCGCGCAATCAGCCGCTGCTGCCGGAACTGCCCGGCTACCTGCTCGCTCAGAGTGCGGAACTTAATGATCGGCAAGTTGGGATCCACCGACGCCATGGCTTGTTGCACCTGCCCGAAGGACAGGCTCGCTCCAGGCTTCGTAACAATGACGATGTCGCGCAGGAAATGCGAGCTCGGGCTGACTTCAGCCGCATCCTTCGGCGAAAAGTCATGCTGCTCTCCAGGCAGAAAAAAGAACGGGCCAATCGGCTTGTCAATCTGAAAAGTTAGATGGCGGGCGTCTTTGGCAATGCCTACGATCTCGTATACCCGCGATCCCATTTCATCACGTCCGAAATACTTGCCGATCGGATCTTGATTCTTGAAAAACTTCCGCGCAAAGGCCTCATTGATGACGGCCACGTGCCGTGACGTCGACGTATCCTGTTCGGTAATGCCGCGTCCTCTCAGGATCGGGTTGCCAATGACATCAAAGTATCCCGGGGTCACACGTTCCCAGAAAACAAAGTTGTCGTCGTTAGGACCTGGGTGTGGATGTCCGTCCACCCAAACTTCGGCGCCCCAAGCGTTTCCACTTATCGGTGAGTATATGCAAAGAGCCAGCGCCGATACGCCTGGAATACCTGACAGCGTGTCATAGATGCGCCTGTAGAGCGGCGTGAGTTGCTTTGACTCATAACCCGCTAGCCTTGGATCAAAGTTCACCACCGTCCGCCGCTCCGGATCGAATCCGAAATCCTGATGTTCGAGATGGTGCAGCGCGGCCGTGAGCAGTCCCGCCGCTGACAGCAAAACAAGCGAGAGTGCCGCCTGCAATACCACAAGTGTCTTCCTTGAGAGCGAACCCGTGCGCGCCGTCGAGCGGCTGGCCCCGCGAAGCGCTTCGATAGGATCCACTCGTGTGGCCATCCATGCCGGAGCGATGCCGAACGCAACTCCGGTTACTAACGAAATGCCAAAAGCAAATAGCAGCACCGGCATGGAAGGCGATGCGCTGATAGGTATGTCCGCCATGCCACGAGCTACAGGAAAAGCAAAATGCAAAATGAGGCGCGCGCCTGCGAATGCGATCCCGAGACCCGCTGCGCCGCCTAACAGCGAGAGCAGCACGCTCTCGGTGAGTGCCTGCCTCACCAGCCTCGACGCTCGCGCCCCCAGCGCCATGCTCAACGATGTCTGCCGGCGCCGCCCCATGCCGCGAAGGAGCATCAGATTCGCAACGTTCGCGCACACAATGAGCAGCACAAATCCGGAAACCATCATCAGGATCTGAAGCCAGTGCTCATACTCCTCGCGCATGCTGGTAATGCCGGCTCCTCCTGGACTCAGGAACAGGGTCTGCTTAGGCAATCTCGCGCGATCGTTGGCGTTCATGTCGCCCCAGTGCGAGCGCAGCCATTGGTTGAGCTCCACGCGCATTTGAGCTTCGATCGAGCCGGGCGTTGCACCCGGTTGGATCCGGCCGATCAGATCTAACCAGGCAGTCTCGGGTTTGCTGACGTCTTCACCTTCGTTGGCCAACGGCAAAAAGAAGTCCGGCGGAGCGTCGCGTAGAGTGTCGCCAAAGAAACCCGGCGGAGTGATTCCGACCACCGTAAATGGCTTGTCATCGAGATTGAAGAGGCTGCCGATAACGGACGGATCCAACCCATACCTTTGCTGCCATAGCCGGTAGCTCATCACCGCTACCGGCGGAGCGCCGGGTCGATCATCGCTAGCCGTCAGCACTCGTCCGGCATAGGCATTGATGCCGAACATCGTGAAGTAATTGCCTGACACAAACTCGCCTGGGTAGCCTTGCGCTGCTTCCGAGCCACCGGAGCGCCGGACACCAAACAACTCTTCCGACGCCGCGAATGCCGCCAACTCCGCAAAGCCTTTGGTGTTGTCGCTGAAGTGTTTGTATAGTTCGTGCGAGACAAGGGAAAACTCGTTCTCTTGGCTGTACCCACCCCACCAACAGCAGCGGCTTTCTTTCCCCAGGCGGTACAATTCCCCGGGTTTCGCCACTGCCAGGGACTTCAATATTACGGCGTGCACCAAAGTGAAGATCGAAGTGGTCGCGCCAATGCCCAGCGCTAGCGTCAGCACCGTGGTCACCGTGAACGCCGGGGACTTTCGCAAGCGGCGGAGCGCGTGGCGGGTATCGTGGATCAGGGTTTCGAGAAACGGTAGTCC
>QHXW01000212.1 GCA_003223115.1 Acidobacteriota bacterium | reverse complement strand
GGCCGCGCGCCGGGTTTCTCATCTGTCTACGGGCTCTATTTCCGTCCCCTGAGTTCCCTGGCGGAACTGTGGACTTCTTCGCTCTGCAAGATGAGGCACCAAGCGGGCAGCCGTAGTTGACACAAAACGCACGGTGGCCAGGAAGAAGGCTTGTAAAAAGTTTGCCCGGGCACATGGAGCATGAGTTGCTCAATGGAAACTATGCAGTGGACACCGGGTGGTTCCGACCAAGACATAGAAGATCGGTGTGACGAGAGTGGTGGCAGCGGACGATTCGGCGGCTTTGGGGGTGTGCACCTCGGCATTGGGGGCATGCTGCTCGTTGGAATTCTAAGTCTGATCTTCCACCAAAAACTTTTTTCTATCTTCTCTGGCTCCGGCCCCTTCTACTGTCCGGAAGACCAGAAAGTTTACATGGATCTTGGCTTCTTTCAGGGACTCGAGAACCGCTTTGGCGCGCCCGGAAAATTCGCGCAAGCGTACGTCATTGCGCATGAATTGGCCACCATGTTCAGCGCCTGCTCGGGATCGAATCAAAGGTCCGCCGCCTTCAGGAACAGGACCCACGCTCTCGCAATCAGCTTTCCGTGCGGCTCAAGCTACAAGCCGATTGCTTCGCCGGTGTGTGGGGAAACTCTACCGAGCAACGGAACATTATCGATCAGACTGCACGTTGCGCAGGGCCTCCAACGCAGCGGCTGCGGTCGGCGATGATCGCCTGCAGCGTATGACGCGCGGGCGGGATAGGCCGGAAAGCTTCACTCATGGTTCGTCGGCACAGCACACTGCGTGGTTTAAGCGGGGGTTGCAGTCGGGCCGCGTCTCTGGCTACGATACGTTCGCGACTCCATAAGGTCGCGGCAAGCGATCCAACAGCCTCGCGAGGTTGATCCAGATGACTCGACTCTGGCAGCCCGCGACAATTGGCACCCAGGAAAATCGGACAGGAAACCAAGAACAGGGACGGACGCCGTCGTCCTCGGGTTCTTTCGTTGCTAAAATCGAGGCTAGAATCGAGCGTCGAGACTTGGTGTGGTCGAACGCATGAGCTTTTTGTCCCATGACGAAGCCTCTTCAGGAAGATAAATCAAACGGCTATGAGGAAGCTGCGGAGGATTTCATGCGCAGCCGGAATTCTCTCATCGGCCCTGCAACGGTGCGCGCATGGAGCAGAACGCTGCCGCGCGGGGCTTCGAGCACAGGCAAGAATTCCACAACGACAGGCGGAAGCCCGGATAAAACGCGGGTTTCGCGAAAGTCGCGGATCTTCGACTGCGACGCCTGTCCCACCGCAGGCGGGAAAGCCTATTCGATCCTGGACCTCGGATGTGGTCATGGCGTCCCGATTTCGCAGGCGTTGATCAACGAAGGATTTGCCGTGTACGGCGTGGATGCGTCCGCGAAGATGATCGCGGCGTTTCGAGAACGATTCCCGGATGCTCACGCTGAATGCTCGTCTGTCGAGGACTCAGAATTCTTTAACATCACATTCGATGGCGTGGTCGCTTGGGGCTTAATGTTCTTGCTCTCACCCGCCATCCAGACCCTCGTCATCCTCAAGGTTGCCCGAGCGCTCAATCCCGGTGGGAAATTCCTATTTACCTCGCCGCGAGGAGCCGTCACGTGGACAGACGTCCTGACCAGGCGAGAGTCGATTTCGTTAGGATTCCAGGCGTACCAGGAAATTCTGTTAGCTGAAGGCTTGGTTTTGACGGGTGAACAGTCCGACGATGGAGAGAATCATTACTATCTGGTCTCGAAGCGTTGAGGGACGGGGAGCAGACTCGGACCGCCATTTGGGAGGATTGCCTCAGAACAGGCTAAGAGAGATCTCGACAATCGAGAGTTGCCACGATCAGGTCACGGAGTTCGGGAACAAACCGCTCAGGAAGATCTGGACGGCTCAGGCTTTCCATTGAACTCAGTGCGTTCAAGGCCCGGGAGAACACAATCCAATCGTTCGGCAGCGAGCCTCCATTTTCACAAAAACCTCTTGAGAAGTGCGGTTCCCGGCACGGCCGAACCCGGCGTTCAAAGCATATGAACCGGGCGGCATCCCATAGTGGAGAACCACAAAACGCATGTTCCCAGTCCAGAATTCCAGTGACGGCCATCTACGGCCTTCGCGCCTTACGATCGTGTTCCGATTACTGAAGGCGCCGTGCACTAACGCTGTTTCATGATAGAGATGACGTATCTGAGGTAGCCATGCGAAAGCGAAATCCCGCAGGCGATCCCTCTCCGATCCACTCAGACGCTGTTCTAAAATCGGCGAACTCAAGCAATCGGCAGTGATCTCCTGGCACGAGGTCGCGACCGCCGAAACCGGCCTTGCACGAGAAATGGTTTGCAGGCGGTCAAGGACCGCTCCGATCGCATAGGCAGCCTCAGCGATGTCTTGAAGGCTTCCTTGTGATTTCAGTTCCTGAAACGTAACGTCATTCCCTCCGCATAGCGATACAACAAATAGGGACCCACATCATCTTCGCCTTTTGGATCGGCATAGATTGGGTCTGGAACCGGCAACTGCCGGGAGATGAAGTTGAGGATATCGACCTCTTTTTGGCACGCCGGCGGATCCCTGGTATAGACGCGGAGCACGAAGGGGGATTCCATTCCGTCGAAGCGAACCTGATAGCTCAAGTTGCTCGCGCCGCCGTTTAGCAGCTCAAAAGACGTCAGCACATGCGTGGGCATCGCCCGTTCCAGGATTTGGGCGATGTGGCGAGCAGAAATGGCCGTGGCTTGAAGATTTCGCCGATTTTCCAGGTTATCCATCGTCAACCAATATCACTCAATGCGACCAAGCGAACCTAGCGCGACTGCTCCAACACCGGCGCTACCAAACTCTACATGCTTGGACGGAAACCATTGGGTCGCCCGCCTGGCAGCCGAAGGCTTGCTGGAACTCCTTCATGTTTTGCACGACGCCGTTAGTACGGAACTGGCCGGGAGAATGCGGATCGGTCATGGCCCGGACGCGTGAATTGGCATCGGTCGCATTCTCACACCAGACCTGCGCGAAGCCCAGAAAGAACTGCTGCTGAGAAGTGAGGCCGTCCAGCTTGGTATTCGGAATGGTCTTGTCGGCCAGATCGCGCATGAGCGCCATGTAGGCGAGGTGGATTCCACCATTATCCGCGGCGTTCTCGCCGAGAGTTAATTTGCCCTTCAGGTTGACTCCGTCGACAGGGCTGAAGCGATCATATTCGTTCACCACGCATTCGGCGCGCGTCTCAAAGTTCTTGGTGTCTTCGGCGGTCCACCAATCTTGCAGGTTGCCGGCGCCGTCGTATTTGCGCCCCTGGTCGTCGAACCCATGGGTCAGTTCGTGTCCTACGACGACCCCGATCGCGCCCAAGTTCACAGCATCGTCCGCCTTCGGATTGTAGAACGGAGGTTGCAGAATTCCGGCGGGGAAGTTGATGTTGTTCTGTGGCGGACTGTAGTAGGCGTTGACTGTGGGAGGCGTCATGCCCCACTCGCTCTTGTCGACAGGATTGCCGATCTTGTTCAGGTTGCGGCGCACCTCGAAAGTAGCGACGCGTTCTTCGTCGCCGAGATAATCATCAGGCTTGATGATGACGCTCGAGTAGTCGCGCCACTGTTCGGGATAGCCGATCTTGTTGGAAACAGCGGCCAGCTTGGCGTAGGCCTGCTGCTTGGTTGCCTGGGACATCCAGGTTGCGGTTTCGATGTCCTGCTTCATAGATTTCTCGATTTCGTCGACCAATTGCAGGGCCTTGGCTTTGGCGGGACCACTGAAGGCGACTTCCACGAATTTCTGGCCAAGGGCTTCACCCAGTGCGCGATCGGTGGCACGCACGCACCGTTTCCAGCGAGGCGCGATTTCCTGCTGGCCGTTCAGCGTCTTTCCGAAGAACTGGAAGTTTTCTTGGACGAAGCGCTGCGGCAGCGCGCTCGCAGATCTCAGCAGCAGACGCCAAGTCAGGTAGGTCTTGAGGTCGTCCCGGCTGGTTTGCTCGATGATACCGGTGAGCTTCTTGAAGACGACAGGATTGCCGATCTTGTTCAGGTTGCGGCGCACCTCGAAAGTAGCGACGCGTTCTTCGTCGCCGAGATAATCATCAGGCTTGATGATGACGCTCGAGTAGTCGCGCCACTGTTCGGGATAGCCGATCTTGTTGGAAACAGCGGCCAGCTTGGCGTAGGCCTGCTGCTTGGTTGCCTGGGACATCCAGGTTGCGGTTTCGATGTCCTGCTTCATAGATTTCTCGATTTCGTCGACCAATTGCAGGGCCTTGGCTTTGGCGGGACCACTGAAGGCGACTTCCACGAATTTCTGGCCAAGGGCTTCACCCAGTGCGCGATCGGTGGCACGCACGCACCGTTTCCAGCGAGGCGCGATTTCCTGCTGGCCGTTCAGCGTCTTTCCGAAGAACTGGAAGTTTTCTTGGACGAAGCGCTGCGGCAGCGCGCTCGCAGATCTCAGCAGCAGACGCCAAGTCAGGTAGGTCTTGAGGTCGTCCCGGCTGGTTTGCTCGATGATACCGGTGAGCTTCTTGAAGAAATCGGGATTGCCGACATTGATTTTGGTGAAGGAAGGCGTGTGTTCATCCGAGATGAAGGCGGTCCACTGGAAGTTCGGCGTGAGATCGGGAAGATCTTTCGTCGTCATGGGGTGGTTGCGCGACTCGGGATTGCGGCGCAGGACACGATCCATGGAGGCCCCGGCCAGGGCGGTTTCGAACTTGAGCACGGCGGCCGCTTTGGCTTTCGAGTCCCAGGTAGTGTTCAGCGATTTGCCGAACAGATCGAACATATTGGCGACGTGCTGCTCGTAGTTTTTGCGCAGGTCGAGCGAACGCTGGTCCGTCTTCAAGTAGTAGTCACGATCGGGAAGGCTGATGCCGCCCTGGTCGATGTTGGCGATGTTGATGCTGGCGTTCTTGAAATCGGCGCTAGCGAAGAATGTGAAGACGCCATTCACGCCCATTAGATTCAGACGAGCTAACCCGGAGGCGAGGTGCTCTTTAGAATCCAGTGCATTGATGCCATCCAGGGCAGGCTTGATAGGGTCGACGCCTTTTCCATCGACGCTCTTTTCGTCCATGCAGGCAGCGTAAAAGTCGCCAATCTTTTGATCGATGGCGGAGCGGCCAGGCGAGGGTTGCGCAGCTTTCTCCAGGATCTCGCGCTCGATCTTCAGATTGCGCTCGGCGAGCTCATTGAAACGGCCCCAGCGCGATTGATCGGGTGGGATGGGGTTGTTCGCGCGCCAGTTGCCGCACGCGTACTGATAGAAGTTCGTGCACGGGCTGACGTTGGTGTCCATGGCGCCGAGATCGATGCCGGACTTGCCGAGTTGTGGCTCATAGCTGGGAACCTGGGCGAGCGCGGTGAAGGGCAGCACCGTCAACAGGGCAGAAGCGAGTAAGCTGGTTTGCATATTGGGGCTTATTATGACACCTGGTTTCGGGGAATGAGAATCGTGTACGATCAATTTTCGGCTGATTGATTGGAGACTTTGGCGATGAATTGGCTTGGGCGTAATGTTGCTGGGATAAAAATGCCGTGGCCGTGTCGCGGGCCGAGGTTCGCAGCTTTGCTGGCGTTGCTTTTGGCCTGCTGCGCTTTCGCCCGCGCTCAGAGTTATCAGCAGCGCGTGGACAGTTCCATGTGCGAAGTCGACGCCGTCGTCGCCAGGGGACCGTTCAAGTCGGCGTGGGCTTCGATCGAGCATTACGAAGTGCCACAGTGGTATCGCGACGCCAAGTTCGGCATCTTCATCCATTGGGGTGTGTACTCCGTGCCCGCGTTCGGCAATGAGTGGTATCCGCGCGAGATGTACCAGAAGGACAGCCAGGATTTCAAACACCACGTCGCGACTTACGGTCCGCAGGCGCGCTTCGGATACAAAGACTTTGTTCCGCAATTCAAAGCCGAACACTTCGATGCCAACCATTGGGCCGAATTATTTCGCAAAGCCGGCGCGAAATGCGTCGTGCCCGTAGCTGAACACCACGACGGCTTCACCATGTACGACTGCAGCTTCACCGAGTGGAGTGCGGCCAAAATGGGTCCCAGGCGCGATATTGTGCGCGAGCTGGCCGAAGCCGTACGCAAGCAGGGGCTGCACTTCGGGGCCTCCATCGCGCCGAGCATTGGTGGTTCTACGACGGCGGCATGATTTTCGATTCCGACGTCAAGGACAGTTTTTACGGTCCTGCGAAACCCCGCCGCCTGCCCGGAGCTAAGCAGGATACACAGCCCGATGAAGCGTATCTCAAAGATTGGCTGGCTCGTTCCGCCGAGATCGTGGACAAGTACCAGCCCGAACTCATCTGGTTTGATTGGTGGATCGAGCAGCCCGTTTTCCAGCCTTATCTTCAAAAATTCACGGCGTATTACTACAATCGCGGCGCCGAGTGGAAGCGGGGAGTCGCCATCAATTACAAGAACAAGTCATTTCCGGAGCACGCCGTGGTGCTGGACGTCGAGCGGGGCCAGCTTGATACGATGCGCGCGCTGTTCTGGCAAACCGACACCTTCATCATCACGAAATCGCTGGCCGCGGGCTCGCCGCTCTCAAAGCGCGAGATCAAGACGGTCGAGCTGCTGGGATCGCACGCCCGATTGAAGTGGACGCGCGCCGCACAAGGCCTGGTGATCGACTTGCCCCCGCAGAAGCCGGGCGACTACGCCTTTGCATTCAAGATCGCACCCGTGGATCAGCCGGTGGCCGCGGAACACTAGGAGCTTTGCCGCCCACTCCCTAGACGGTCGTGGTTCTGAACCGCGCGCGGCAGGCAGCAAGCGGTCCAAGCCGCGTACCTTACCTACAGTGATAAGCGCCTATCTGCTGCGGATCCATGCGCGGCCTGATGCGAAGCGCTGCTATACTTTCCTGAGGAGTACCCATGGACGAAACCGAACAGACACCCCCAGAAAAACCGGCAGCAGCGGAAGGAGGAGCGCTGGTGGGCGCTGCCAAAGCCATAGGTAAGGCCGCGGGGAAGGTGGCGTCGCTGGCTAGCGGTGACTCCAAGTCGCATGCCGGTGGTAACTCCAAAAAGAAACCTGCTCTGAAGCAAAAAGGAAACGTTTACCAGGCGGAATACCTGGGCAGCGGCACTTTCCGTATCTCGAAACCTAAGCGGCGCAAGACCAAACGCCGGCAGAGCGCACTCAAGAATCCCCAACGCGGAGCCCGCAAGTTCTGAAACCACCCGTGCGGATCCGCGCATCGTGCCTGAGTCTGGCTGCGGGGCCGATGTGGCCGACTGCTACTTATACTTAGAGCGGCGGGAGGATCGAACTTGCGCTATTTATTCGCATGGTTGCTCGGCGTTCCATTCAGCATCGTGGTGCTGTGGTTTCTTTTCAGCCACGCGTGCGCGCGCTGACCAATCGCTTACTTTTCGGGCGCCGGCGAGCTCGACACCGAATGCATTCCGGCGCCAAACTCCTCCTCACCGTAGCTCGCCTTTTCGGTCACTAACGCCATCCACTCAACTCTGCGTGCAGCAGGGCTGAATTCCAGAAATCCAACCAGCGTGGCATTGATTTGATGGGTTTGTAGTCATCGCGCCCGGGATAGAAGGATCGCTTCATCTTGAGCGCGCCTTCG
The DNA here is from genome assembly GCA_003223115.1 of Acidobacteriota bacterium. Lineage (GTDB taxonomy): Bacteria > Acidobacteriota > Terriglobia > Bryobacterales > Bryobacteraceae > QHXW01. The sequence continues at coordinate 29,049 of QHXW01000212.1, read as the reverse complement.
AGCTTGGCCAGAGCCGTGCCGCCTGAGGCCGAAATCACAGTGCCGCGCAGCCACTGTAACTCAATACTGTTCCGGTCGGCGCTCGAAATATCCTCTGCGGATAGAAATTGGTGAGCAGCTTGCGCGAGAGCGCCGGTGGTCCAGTACCATCCGGACCGGCGTATTCGTTTGAGCTATACACCGGCACATAGTACCGGTTCAGCATCGCGATCACTTTAGTGTTGGAGAGCGGACCCGCCCTCATCCCGAAGGCGCCGCCTCAACAACGGCCGGTAGCGATGTTGCCGTCGTGCGTGAAAAGAAACACGGGCCGATTGTGCGAACGGGCCAGACGCTCCGCCTCGCGGATGTCACACGCCCAGCCGATTGCGTCCAGCCGCCGCTCGTCTTACGTCGGCGCGTAATCATGTACGCGCTTGAGCACATGGCTGACCAGCTTCGCGCCAGCTGGGAATGGCTCGGAGGCAGAGAAGGCACACCAAGTTCCGGCGACCGCCAGAGAAAGAGCAACATACCGCAACGAAATACTCATTTACTCCAATCGTAGCGCCGGCGAAGGGCCGATTACGCCGCCGGTTCATCGCGCGCGGTCCGATTTCTACAAAAGGGTTCGAGCCGGGTCGCATTGCTATAGTGGTATTGAACTTACATGCGAGGAACGCGCTGGCTGCTGGTGCTGGCGATTCTCGCGATCCTCGCGGGAATCGGCGTCACCTTCCGGTTTCAACAAGAACGCCTGCAAAAAGACGCTCCGGTGAAGCCAGCCCTGCTGCCCACCGAACTCAGCGGTGTGCGCAGCAATTTCACCTGGGTGCGCAAGGACGAAGGCCGCACGGTCGCCGAGGTCAGCGCCAGAAAACTCGCACAGGAAGCCAACAGCAACCAGGTCCAACTGGAAGATGTGGAGCTGAAGTTTTACAGCAAGCGGGCTAACTCATACAACTTCGTCAAAAGCGCCAAGGCACAGTTCAACGAATCGAAGCTCCACTCCGACGGTGAGGTAGAGATTACTCTCAACGTTCCGATGGAAGGCCAGCCGGCCCATCCTCTGGTGCACATCAAATCGGCCGGCGTCACCTTCGATGTAAAAACCGGCAAGGCCGACACGAACCGCCCCGCCAGCTTCACATTTGAAAATGGCGACGGCAAATCCGTGGGTGCAGCCTACGATCCCAGCACGCGCGAGCTGAACCTGCGCAGCCAGGCCGAGCTGAATTGGCGGCCTCGCGGGCCTCACGCCGTGCCCATGAAGATCCAAGCCGGAGAGCTGATCTATAGAGAAGCGTCGTCCACGGTGTGGCTCAACCAGTGGGCCCGGCTCACCCGCGACAACACGGTTGTGGATGCAGCATCCGCGGTGGTGCTACTCAAGGACGACGTCATCCGTCAGGTGGATGCCGTTAAAGCCCATGGCGTGGACCAGTACCCCAAGCGAAAGCTCGAGTATACGGCCGACGAACTACACGTGACGTACAACGACCAGGGCGAGCCCGAAAGTGTGGGCGGCAAGAATAACGCGCGCCTGGTGGCAACCTCGGAAGGCTCGGAAACCACCATGACCAGCGACATGGTCAGCATGGATTTCGAAACTCTGGACAACCAAAGCGTGTTGAAGAGAGTGTTGGGCATGGGCCACTCCACCGTAATTTCGAAACCACTTCCGGTGCCCGGTGGCAAGCTTTCCGAGACCCGCGTTCTCCACAGCGAGACCATCGAAATTCAGATGAGGTCCGGCGGGCGCGAAATCCAGATGGTCCAGACCCACACGCCCGGAAAGCTTGAGTTCATTCCCAATCAGCCCAGCCAGCGGCGCCGCCAGGTGGAAGCCGTGCGCATGGGAATGACTTATGGGCCGGCCAACCAGATTCAATCTTTCCGCGCCATCACCGTGCAGACTGAAACCGACCCCACCGCCGAGGAGCAGGCAAAAAAGCATGCGCAGGTTTCGAAAACGCGGAGCCAGAATCTCTTCGCTGAATTTGAGCCGAAAACGGGGCAGATGAAAAGTCTAGAGCAATGGGACGATTTCGTTTATGAGGCAGGTGACCGTCGGGCCAAAGCCAACCGCGCGACCATGGATGCCGCCCAAAACCTGATGACCCTCGACACTGCCGCGCGCGTTTGGGATCCGTCCGGAGCCACCTCCGCCGATCACATCCGCATCGATCAGAAAAGCGGCGATTTCGCGGCCGAAAATCACGTGAACTCAAGCCGCTTGCCCGACAAGAAGAAGCCCGGCTCCAGCTCCGAGATGCTTTCGGGTGATCAGCCCATTGAAGCCGTCGCCGACCACATGACCGCCGCGAATCACAACCGCGAGATTCATTATGAAGGGCACGTCGTGTTGTGGCAGGCCGCGGACCGCATTACGGCGCAGAAGGTGGACATCGATCGCGAGAAGCGGCTGCTGGCCGCCACAGGGAATGTGGTCACGCAGTTCATTGACAAGCCGGAAGACTCGTCCGCGGTGAGGCCCGCCGCCGGGGCCCAGAATGCGGCTCCTTCTTTCGTGGTCGTCAAAGCCGACAGCCTGGTCTACACCGAACAGGACCGTCAGGCGCGTTACACCGGAAATGTGTTGTTCACGCGACCGGGCCTGCGCGTGAAATCCGACGAATTACGCGCGTTCCTGACCGAATCCAAGAGTGGTGATCCAGCCAAAGAAAAAGAAAAAGACCGCCAGTCGCGTCTCGAGAAAGCTATCGCCGACGGTCACGTCGAGATTCTGCAGGCCGCGGTCGATCGCACGCGCACAGGCACCGGAGAGCACGCCGAATATTACACCGCCGATGAGCGCATCATTCTGCGGGGCGGTCAGCCGCAACTTGTAGACAGCAAACGCGGCTACACACGCGGCGCGGAATTGACCTACTCCATCAACGATGATAGGCTGCAGGTATCCGGGACGACCGGACAACGCGCCACCAGCCGACTGCGCCGAAAATAATCCAGATGCGAAAGCTGGAAACCCACAAAATCGCCAAGTCATATCGCGGTCGAAAAGTGGTCGATGACGTGTCTATCTCCGTGCATCAGGGTGAGGTCGTGGGCCTGCTGGGTCCCAATGGCGCCGGCAAGACCACGTCGTTCTATATCATCGTGGGATTAATCGGCCCGGACTCAGGCAAGATCACGTTGGACGGTAGCGACATCACAGCATTGCCCATGTTCCAGCGCGCCCGCAGAGGTATCAGCTACTTGCCGCAGGAAGCATCTGTTTTCCGCAAGCTCACCGTCGAAGGCAATCTGATGGCGATTCTCGAGACGCTGCCCATGCGGCCCCGCGATCGACGCGAACGTTTGGAACGGCTCATCGAACAGCTTGGTCTCGAAAAAGTTCGGCGAAATAAAGGTTACACGCTCTCCGGCGGTGAACGGCGCCGCGTGGAAATTGCACGATCGCTTGTCATTGAGCCAAGTTTTCTTCTGCTCGACGAACCCTTCTCGGGCATCGACCCCATACAGGTGCTCGAGCTGCAGCGCATTATCTTCGATCTGAAGCGTTCCGGGATCGGCATTCTCGTGACCGATCACAACGTGCGGGAAACCCTGATGGTCACAGACCGCGCCTACATTATTAATAACGGCCGGATCTTCCGCGCCGGCAGTCCCGAAGCCCTGGGACGCGATCCGGAAGTCAAGCGCGTGTACCTGGGAGAATCTTTCACGTTCTCCGGCGAAAGCGGCGTCCCGTTTCCCAATTGAACAGAGCGGTTTCGTCCCAAAGCGCTGCTTGAAACCTGAGTTTTGCACAACTTCCCAGCACGAAACGTACCTAACTTAGGTTAAGGCCGGGTGCCGGTCACAGCGCTTTTGTTATCATGGAGAACGGCATGAGTTTGCTTTCGCCAAAACTCCAGTTAAAGGTTTCGCAGAAGCAAATCCTTACCCCGGGATTGGTCCAGATGGTCACGGTTCTGCAACTGAACCGTCTGGAACTGAAGGAGATGATCAACCAGGAGATCGTGGATAATCCGGTCCTGGAAGAAACCGCCGACGGTACCGAAGAGATCAGCCCCGAGGAGCTGCAGCCCCTGCTGGAGGCGGATGCGGAGCCGGGCGCCATCGTGAACCACATAGCCGACCGGCCGCTGATGGACGGGGAGGCTGAATCCAGTTCCGGCGACATGACGCAGCCCATGGCGACGTCGACGCTGAGCGCGGACACTGCCGCCGATGTGGCCGAAGGAGTGGCGCCGCTCGATACCGTCCTGCCTCTAAGCACCGAGACCGCCCCCACCGCAGACCCGTTCGAGGAGATCGATTTCGGATCGTTCTTCGATGAATACCTAGATCCGGGCTACAAGAGTCCCGCCGCCGAATCCGTCGAGAAACCCTCTTTTGAGATGTTCCTGTCGGCGCCGCTCACGCTGGTGGATCATCTGCGGTCGCAATTGAGCGTCAGCCTTATCTCGGACGAGATTCGCGAGGCCGCCGAGATGATCATCGGCAACCTGGATGAGGATGGCTACCTGACGGCGTCTCTGGACGAGATGGCGGCCATGGGAGACCAAACCCGCGAGCAGCTCGATGAGGCTTTGAAGGCGGTGCATTCACTCGAGCCCGCCGGAGTGGGTGCGCGCGATTTACGCGAGTGCCTGATGCTCCAATTGGAAAGCCGCAACGCTAAAGGGAGTGTCGCCTGGCAGATCGTGGCGAACCACCTGCGGTTGCTCGAGACCCGCCAATACCGCGAACTGGCCAAGGTTTTAGGCCGCCCCGCCGAGCACATTGAAATCGCGGTCAAGGTGGTCAAGCGCCTGAATCCGCGGCCCGGCCTGCGCTACTCCGGTCCGGGCGCCCGCATCATTGAGCCCGATGTTTATTTCATCAAGGACGGCGACCAGTGGGTCATCCAGATGAACGACGAAGAAATCCCGCAGCTGCGCCTGAATTCGCAATACCGCAAAATGCTGGATCGCGACAATGGAGCCACTAAGGAAGTTCGCGACTACGTGCGCGAGCGGTATACGTCGGCCATTCAGTTGATGAAGAATATCGAGCAGCGCAAGCAGACCATCTTGAAAGTTTGCGAGAGCATTGTGCGGCGGCAGGGTGATTTCCTGGCGCAGGGCCTGGATTATCTGAAACCCATGATGATCAAGGAAGTGGCCGAGGAGGTCGGCGTGCACCCCTCCACCGTGAGCCGCGCCGTCGCCAATAAGTACGTGCACACGCCTCAGGGTGTTTTTGAGCTGCGATACTTCTTTTCTGAGGCTGTCCAGGGACCTTCGGGGAGCGGCACCCCGCTCTTGCTGTTGAAACGCCGCGTCAAGAAAATGATTGAGGAGGAGGACGCCGTTCATCCGCTCACCGACGAGCAGATCACTGCCATGCTGCAGGCATCCGGCATTCAGGTCACGCGGCGCACGGTCGCCAAGTACCGCGAAGATATGAAGATCCCCTCGACGCACCAGCGCCGTCTGCGGACCTGACCGGGCGTCGCTTCAAGCGGAGTCCACGCCATGCGAATCACCTACACAGGCAGAAAAGTGGAACTGGCTCCAGCGCAGCTTCGCAAGATCCAGGCCCAATTCGCCAAGTTGGGGAAACTTCTCGACGGCAAAGATGAGCGTGAAGCTCACGTCATCCTGTCGATCGAGCGCCACTTGCACCGGACAGAAATCAATGTGAACTATCACAATCATCCGCTGGTGGGAATCGCGGAGGATGCGGACTTGTTCAACTCCATCCACGCCGCCATTCAGAAACTCGAGAAGCAGGCAATCAAGGTGCGTGCCAAATGGCGCGATACCAAACGCACGCCGCGCAAGCGCGCTGAGGAATCTGAAGCCGAAACGGTGGCCGGCGCTGGGGGAGAAGGTGAGGAAGAAAAAAAAGTCTTTCGCATCAATCATCATCAGCACCGCAAGCCTATGACTCTTGATGAAGCGCTGCTCGAGATGGAACAAGGCCGCGACTACCTGGTATACCGCGATGCCGGGACAGACCGGCTGGCAGTGCTCGTACGGCGCCGGGACGGTCATTTCGACCTCGTGGAAGCCTGACGCGGAATGCCTCCCAAGAGCGGTCGTGGCTCCAGGCAACCCCTGGTCAAACACCAGGCGGAACCGAATCCGGCGAACGACGCTCCAAATTCTCGAAAACGCCGGAAACGGCCCGCTCCCAACGCGCAATTGGTGATCATCACCGGTTTGAGCGGCTCGGGCAAAGGATCGGTCCTCAAGGTTTTTGAAGATCTCGGCTATTACTCGGTGGACAACCTGCCCATCGGGCTCATCCCGAAATTCGCCGAGCTGACCCGGGACTCCTCTAGCATTCGTTTCGCCGCCCTGGTAGTGGATATTCGCGAAGGGCTGAGCCTCAAGCGATTCCCTTCCATCTATGCGCGTATCCGCCGCGAAATTCCCACCAGCCTGCTGTTCCTGGAAGCGGACGACGAAACCATCACGCGGCGATTCAGTGAAACGCGCCGCCCACATCCGCTCGGCAATGAGCAGTCCATCGCCAAGAGCATTAGTCTGGAGCGGCAACTGCTTGCGCCCATCCGGCGCCTGGCCGATCTCACCGTCAACACTTCCAAGTTCACGGTCCACGAGCTCAGGGATTTCATCAAGGAAAAGTTTCGCGGCGCCAAAGAAGAATCCAAGATCATGATCTACTTGACCAGCTTCGGCTATCGACACGGCATTCCCACCGATAGCGATCTGGTCTTCGATGTCCGCTTTCTTCCCAACCCCAATTACATTCCCCGTTTCAAGAAACTCACCGGCCGGCATCCCAGCGTGGCGCGCTATATCCGTTCATTTCCACAGACCATCGAATTCATCGATCGCATTTCAGAGCTTCTGGTCTACTTGCTGCCGCACTATATCCGCGAAGGCAAAAGTTATCTGACCATCGCTTTCGGGTGCACCGGAGGCCATCATCGCTCGGTCATGATTACGGACCAGATCCGCAAACATCTGTCCGATGCCGGCTATCGCGTGAAGGTTACGCACCGCGATCTCTCGAAGCCGGTGTAAAGAGCGGTTCGAGCGAGTGACTCACCCAATGGACCTTCTTGTGGGAGCCACCCCCATTTCGATCAAGTGAACTGCACGAGAAAGTGGGTACTCTGGTTCCGTGCTGATGTGAGGAGCCAGCATGAACCCCGTGGGAAAAGCGCTCTGGTTCATTGAGAGCCACTTCGCGCAAGAGATCACCCTGGAAGACATCGCGAAAAGCGGCGGCGTGTCGCGCTACCAGCGGCGTGTCGCGCTACCATATGTCGCAAGTCTTTGGCATCGCGACCGGCCTTTCGGTTATGCGTTATGTGCGGGGCCGCCGGCTGACCGAGGCCGCCCGGTGTCTCGCGAGCGGAGCGCCGGATATCTTCTCTATCGCGCTTGAGGCGGGATATGGCTCTCACGAGGCTTTCACTCGCGCGTTTCGTGATCAGTTCGGTCTCACGCCCGAAATGATTCGCGCACAAGGCAATCTGGACAACATCAAACTCCTGGAGCCGATCAAAATGGATGAAACAATACTCACCAACCTTGAACCGCCGCGCCTTGTAAACGGCAGGACATTGCTCATCGCAGGATTGGGCGAGCGCTACACCGCCGAGACCAGTGCGGGCATCCCCGCGCAATGGCAGCGATTTTCTCCGTACCTGGGCAATATCCCCGGACAGGTCGGCCGGACAGCTTATGGCGTGCTTGTAATAGCGACGACGCGGGCAACACGGAATACATGTGCAGCGTCGAAGTATCGGACTTTTCCAGGGTTCCGCCGGAATTGAGCCGCCTGAGGATTCCCGAACAACGATATGCGGTGTTCTTTCATCGCGACCACATTTCTGCGATTCGGCGCACCTGGTTCACCATCTGGAACAAGTGGCTGCCGGAATCAGGAAATGAGGTGGCTGACGGTCCGAAGTTTGAGCTTTACGGCGAAAATTTTGACGCCACCACCGGAATGGGCGGTCTCGAGATCTGGGTGTCCGTTAAAAAGTGAAGCGCACAGCAGGCGCGAGCGACGGGAATCCGGCGTTACGTTTCCTACCAGCGGAACCTTCCTGGCACATCTGCCGTCGCGTCACGCCGCCATCGGTAAGGAGAAAGTGACTCGCTAACCTGATTCCGGCTTCATTCCGCAACGGGCCATCTCTTCCTCGTATGCTCTTGCTACGCGCTCGATTCGGTCAAACAGGCCGCCATACGCCATTCTCGGAGTCGGCGCGCGAAGCTCAGCATCAGAGAGCTTCTTCTAGATGCGCTCTCCATTGGGCTTCGATCTCCGGGTTGAAAATCTCTTGATCCAGCACACTGGTGGCTCTCAAGTTGAGTTTGCCCGGGACCAGAACCCGCCAGTCATGCGTCGGCTCGGGCGAGTTGCGCTTCTCGATCTCATGTAACTCCAAGTAGCACGGAATTCCGGCAGCCTGCAGGACATCGCGCGCGTTCTCACATTCGGGGGGCGAGGTGCTGTCCGGGGTGGACGCTGTATGAACAGACGCAAGCCGCTTCTTCGATCCAGGCCGGCTTGTCTCCTGCCGCGGCTGTTTCGTCAACGGCCACTTCTTCTTCATCCGCCGCACTCGACGGGCCGGAAATGACGCGGCTTTCCAGACGAGCATTGTGCTGCTGCTCGTCGAGTCCTCTACGGCTCAATTCCTCGTCGTCACACTTCTGCGCAACTTCGACCAAATCAGTCCGATTGACTTCCAGGATAGCTTCGTCGGACAACCGCTCATGTGTTGGCGTAGATATTCCGGGTCGACCTGCAATGGATTCCCTCACTCGCTCGCGGATGTGCCTGTCAATCTACAGCAACTTGAAAAGCCGGCGCCACCTGGTCCGGTGCGGCGCGAAAAGCTTCCCACTCAGCACGTCTTCACCTGGTTGATCGGCGGAATCATAGATCAACAGGGGTTTGCCGATAACGTCGGCGGCAGGAACAAAGGCCCAATATCGACTATCTAATGACTGATCTCGATTATCTCCGAGAACAAAGTAGCTTCCGTCTGGCACAACGACCTCGCCATTCACGACGTTCGTGTGGAGCATTTCGAGTGTGGGAGCGGCAAGCTGAACATTCGGCCCGCTTGGAAAATTATCCCGGTAAGAATCCTCGTAATCGGTTTTGTGGACTGCGTACGGCTCTTTTAGCGGGGCTCCGTTCCGGTAAACAATCTTCTTCGAAATTCGGATGTGGTCTCCTGGAACGCCGATGACGCGCTTCACAAATATCTGCCGTCGATCCACCGGGTAGAGGTGCACGATCAAGGCTCCGCGGGAAGGACTGGGTCTTGGGAAGCGCTGAACCAGAATGCGATCGCCTATAAGAATTGTGTCCTCCATCGCACCCGTTGGGATCACAAATGCCTGAACGAAAAAAGATGGCACGGTGACCAAAGCTGAAACTGCGATCCAAGGAAATGCCCGGCCTCGTTCGGCTCCCGCCGCCGCTAATGATCTTCCCGCGAGAAGAAACAAAGAGCCTAGAAGCACGGCCCGCACGGCTGACGCGATCAATCCTTGCGGCGCCGCCCCGTTGCTAGTACGGAAAAGGGTGAGGAGGAAAGGAAGAAGCTGCGCCAATAAATACAGGCCGAATCCATAGGCACTCCACACTCGCCTTCGCATGATTCCGATGCCTGCAAATAACGGGAGCAAAGCCCAGGGAAGGATGATGATCGGCCCCGTGACCGCGGCAAAGACAAAACCTGCGGCAAGCACAAAAGCAACAATGGCCGCGATCCGCGGAATCTTAGGCTGGATTACCATTTATACAATCCGCAGGTAGTATACCGGTTTCTGCCAACAGGTCCGAACACCCTCACAATACGCAGTAGTCCCTGACCGGCTTTCTACGCCGATAGGTTGTAGAATTTGGAGGTGTGACCACGCCTCCCACAAGCCGGGTATCTACGGACGCTGTCCGCGTGCAGTTGGACCGGATTCTGGCCAGCGCACGTTTCGTCCACTCCGAGCGGCTTTCGCGCTTTCTTCGCTACACCGTTGAGCAGACCATGGCGGGTCATGCTGAGCAGTTGAAAGAATACCCCATCGGCGTCGAAGTGTTTGGGCGCAAAGATTCCTTCGACCCCCGCATCGATGCCATCGTGCGGGTGCAGGCTATCACGCTGCGCTCGCGTCTCAAGGATTATTACGCGAAGGAAGGCAGCGACGATCCCGTCATCATCGAGTACACCAAGGGCGGATATGCGCCAGTGGTACGCGACCGGTTCAACGTTGAACCGGGTCTTAACGGTGCGGAGCAGGCTTCGATCGCTGTCCTGCCGTTCCTCAATCTGAGTTCGGATCTGGAAAATGAGTACTTCAGCGATGGGCTTACCGAAGAGCTGATCAGCGCGCTGACTAACGTCAAAGGAATGCGGGTCGTGGCGCGGACCTCCGTGTTCCAGTTCAAAGGTAAAGCTGAAGATGTGCGCAAGATCGGCGCGCAGTTGAACGCTCGAATGGTGTTGGAGGGAAGCGTCAGAAAATCAGGCGACCACCTGCGAATTACGGCACAGCTCATCGATGTGGCCAGCGGATTTCACACATGGTCGCGCACCTATCGCATCGAAATGCGGGATCTGTTCGCTGTTCAGGAAGAAATTGCGGCTGCGATCGTAACGACGTTGAGCACTATGGTGGACCGCTCGGCGGGCCGCCCCACCAAGAGCCTGGACGCATACCACGCCTATCTCAAGGGCCGTTTCTATCTGAATAAGTGGAGCGAGGCAGGGTTTCGCAAGAGCATTCACTTCTTCGAGACCGCCATCCAACTGGACGAGAACATGGCCGCGGCCTGGGCCGCTCATGCCGTCGCCTGCTTTCAATTAGCGTGTTGTGGAACCGAGCCGCCGAGCGAGTTGATGCCCAAGGCTCGGGCTGCCGCCGCCAGAGCGCTGCAACTCGATGATTCGCTGGCCGAGGCGCACGTGGCGCTGGGTGGCGTACTCGCAATTCACGACTGGGACTGGGCTGGTTCGGAAACGGAATTTGCGCGCGCCATGGAACTGGACCCTGACGGCGCGCCCGCTTACCAGTGCTACAGCGTGGCCTGTCTGATACCACAGGGCAGACTTCAGGAAGCGCTCGAAGCCGCGCAACAGGCGTGCGAGCTCGATCCCCTCTCGCCTTCCGTCAACAGCTCGTTAGCTCTGGCGCACTTTGTGCTGGGCGAGTACAACGAGGCCATTGACTATTTCAAAAAAGCGTTGGAAATAGACCCTAATTTCTTTCTGGCGCGTTGGTGGCTTGGTGTGAGTTATTTGAATGCCTCCATGCTGCTGAAAGCCTTTGCGCAATTCCGAAAGGCTGGAGCGCTGTCGCAAGACAGCGCCAATGACGCCATCAAGTACAGTTACGGTCACGCGCTGATCGGTAGACGCGACAAAGCGCGCCGGAAACTGGAAGCGCTGATGAGCAAGTCGCGGGAGAGGTATTTTTCGCCGGTGCTGATCGCCGCCATTCATGTCGCATTGGCTGAAACCGATGCCGCATTCGATTGGCTGGATAAAGCCTGCGAGGCGCATGATACGTGGCTGGTTTGGCTGGGTGTGGACCGGCGATTCGATTCCATACGCTCGCATAAGCAGTTCCGCGCGCTCTTAAAGAAGTTGGGCCTTAGCAGCGTGGCGCGCTCGACGACCGCGGGCTGAACAGGTTCCTCGCTTAACCGTTAATTAACCTCTCGAACCTATCTATGACAGAGCTTGTACGCCAAGCTTTGTGCATGCAATTCACAAAGCAATTCATTTCCGGCCTTCGAGAGCGAACCCGGATTTCGTGGGCACGCGTTGCGTCCCACCTGTTGATGACCATCGTCTCCGCGGCAGTTCCAGCGGCGGCGCAGGCAGCGTCAAATCGCATTGAGCTCAGATGGAGCGAGCTCGCGCCCGTAATTGTCAATCACAAAGTGAAAGCAGTCCTGCCGGGCGGCACGGAAATTCAGGGATCAGTGGTCGCGGTTCGAGAGGACGCATTGGTGCTGAACGTCAAGAAAACGTCCGACCGCAAGGGTTATTCGACGGGGCAGAATGTGATACCCCGAGCATCACTGTCCACATTGCAGATCGACGACTTCCACGGCGCCGGCGGCAGAACCATCGGCGTCATTGTCGGGGCTCTGGGCGGGCTCATCCTCGGCGGTGACCTGGTGGCCCACACCGCGAATGCAGAGGCGGCAGCGGTTTCTTCGTTTCTCGGGATTTCGACGGCCTCCGCGATTGCCGGTTATTATGCCGGGAGGACGCGCGACCACAACGTAACGACGATCAAGATCGTGCCCGAACGATAGAACAGGCATTCGTTACCTGGTTTACGGGGCAGGCTCCTAAGCTTGCCCCTCATCAGACCGCCGCCGCACTCCTAAAGGTACCCTATAGGAAACTGGATTGGCCTGTGTTACATTCTTACAATTAGTTATGGACATCCTGCAGGGCACTTTGGATCTGCTTATCCTGCGCGCGCTGGAGCTCACTCCCATGCACGGCGTGGGGGTCGCGGCCCGCATCCACCAGGTCACGAACGGTGCGTTCGTGGTCAAACCCGGATCGCTTTTTCCCGCACTGCGCCGCCTGGAACGGAAGGCCTGGATCGAAGGCGTATGGGGGCCCTCGGAAAACAACCGGCGCGCCCGCTATTACAAGTTGACGCGCTCCGGCCGCGCCCAGCTTGCCGAAGAGAAGCGCAATTGGTATCGCATGACTTCGGCCATGAACTGGATGCTGGAATCGGAAGGATAGGAGTTAATTAACATGTTCAGACAGATGTTCCGCCGCCTCGGCCACCTGTACGAATTGCTCGTCCGCCGCCGCCGTCTGGAAGAGGATCTGGACAAAGAGCTTCGTTCGAGCTTTGAAATGATCGTCGATCAGTTCGTCGCCCGGGGCATGTCCTTGCCGGAAGCGCGCCGCGCCGCCCGGATCGAGTTTGAGGGCTTGGAACACATCAAAGAAAAGGTACGCGACGGCCTTTGGGGGTCTACGCTCCAGATCTTCCTTCAGGACGTACGCTATGCCTGCCGTGGGCTGCGCCGGCGTCCATCGTTCGCGCTCATCGCGGTGGTCACGCTGGCCCTCGGGATTGGTGTTAACACCGCGGTGTTTAGCGTGTTCTACGCGGTCCTGATGCGCCCGCTGCCCTATAGCCACCCCGAACAACTTGCTCTCATCTGGGCCGGTTTCCGCGGAGCCGGCACTCCGCGCGCACCGGTCTCCGGTACGATGCTCCGTGAAATTGAACTGCGGAACCGTTCGCTGGGAGGCATAGCCGGCATCTGGACCATCACGCGGACGTTTACAGGCGATACTCCTGAGCAGGTCAAATTCGCCAAGGTGACGGTCAACTTCTTCGACGTGCTGGGCGTGCGCGCAGCCCACGGCCACACCTTCACGAAGGACGAAAACGGCGGGCCCGCCATCATGCTCGCCGATGGTTTTTTTCGCCGCCGCTTCGCAGGCGACAACAGGCTGATCGGCAAAACGCTGCCCATGCAGTCAACGCCGAACACACTGGTCGGCGTCCTACCCGCGGATTTCCAGCTCCACTTCGCGCCCGACGCTAACGTGCCCGCGGATGTGCAGGGCTTCGATTCTTTCGGCTACTACATCTACGAAGAGCGCACCCTGTACTACATCCGCCTGGTGGCGCGCCTCAAGCCCGGCGTTTCCATGTCGGAGGCGCAGCGCGATCTCGACCGCGTTGCCAAGGAAATCGGCGGAGCCTACACCGAGTACGCGAGCGAAGATCTCCACTTTACCCTCGCCGGCATGCAAGCCGATGCCGTCCGGGAAGTTCAGCCCGCGCTGGCCGCGCTGTTCGCGGGCGCGGCATTCATTCTGTTGATCTGCTGCGTCAATGTCACAAGCCTACTGGTGGCGCGCGCCAGCGAGCGCCGCAAGGAAATGGCGCTGCGCCTTGCACTAGGCGCTTCGCGCAGCCGCGTCCTGCGCCAGTTGCTCGCCGAAGGCTCGGTACTCTCTGTGCTGGGCGGTGTGGCCGGCATTGCCGTAGCCTGGGCGGGGTTCCGCGGCCTGCTGGCCATCCGCCCGGAGCGCTTCGCGCGCATCGCCGACGCCGGCCTGAGTTGGCCCGTTCTGGCGTTCGCTGCCGCAACCTCCCTGGCTGCCGCCATGCTCTTCGGGCTGGCGCCTGCTATTGAATGCTTCCAACTCGACCTCGTCGAAACTCTGCGCGCAGGCGGCCGCAGCTGGCTCGGCCGCTTTTACCGCCGCGCCGGCGCAGGCCTGGTGGTCGCCGAGATCATGCTCGGTTTCGTGCTTGTGACCGGCGCCGCGTTGACCGCGCGCACGTTATTAAGGATCGGACAGGTACGCCCCGGGTTCGAGGCGCATCATCGGCTGACATTCCAACTCGCCCTCGGCCGCGCTCCAAATCTCGCGGTTCAGTTCCGCAATATCGCCGATTGGGAAGCTCAAGTGGCCGCCCTGCCCGGGGTCGAGCGCGTCGGCGCAGTCTCTCATCTGCCGCTCGACAACGAAATTCCCAATTGGTACAGCCCCTATCGTCCCGAGGGCGTCTCTGAAAATCGTGCCGCCACTATGATTGCCGACCACCGTTCGGTTACACCGGGATACCTTGCCGCCATGGGAGCGCGTCTCGTCGAGGGCCGCTACTTCACCCCGCAGGATCGGGCCGGCGGCCGGCAGGTGCTGATTGTCGATGAGATGCTGGCGCGATCCACCTGGCCCGGCCAATCCGCCATTGGCAAAAAGGTTGACGCAGAGCACGTCACCGAGCGCGGATTCGTGCCCGTGTCGAGCACCGTAGTGGGCGTGGTGGAGCACATGCGCAATCATTCGCTCACGCGGGAAGTGCGCGGCCAACTCTACATGCCGTTCGAGCAGAGCCCCCGCAGCCCGCTGACCTGGGTGCTCAGCACCAGCGTTCCACCGCTCTCGCTCGCGCCCACAATTCGCCAGATGCTACGGCAGCGCGATCCGAATCTCGCCATGGCCAAAGTCCGGCCCATGACCGAGTATGTGGCGCGCGACATCGCTCCCGCCGGCTTTACCGCCGTGCTGGCCGCAATCTTCGGAGCACTGGCGCTGCTGCTCGCCGCCACCGGGATTTACGGCGTGTTCAATTATCAGATCTCGCGGCGCCTGCCGGAAATGGGCATCCGCGCGGCCTTGGGAGCCGGGGGACGCGATGTGCTACGTCTCGTTCTTCGGGAAGGCCTGGCGCTTGCTGCTGCCGGCGTACTGCTGGGCGCTGCCGCCTCGCTGGTCATGGCACCCTGGCTCGGCTCGCTGGTTTACGGCGTTTCGGCGCATGATCCGCTGAGTTACTCTCTCGCCCTGCTGCTGCTTCCCGCCGCCGCGCTCCTCGGTTGCTGGCGTCCAGCCTGGCGCGCCTCCCGAGCCAACCCGGCTGATACGATTCGCGCAGAATAGTTCATGCAGCACGACGCGAGTGACCCAGGGGCTGCCCACTGCGGTCAGGAAGCGCTGGCAGCGTCTGGGCTGCCCACCCGTCGAGCGATCTGCTCGATCACGGCGCCGACCCGCTGAGTCTGGCGGTGAACGACAGCCTTCTCGAAATCACGCGTGACCAAGGGTACCGGGAGATGCCAAGCGAAGATCCACCTGCTAAGAACTATGGCGGTTAGATTTCGAGTCCTGTTTATCTCGTCTGAGCAACGTCCATGCACGAGATTTTGAGAAGTCTGCCTGTAGGCACTCTGGTTCTTGACCTTGGGTCCGCCGAAGGCAGTTTTCCGCAAACCGCTACTTCTGCGACTGTTGTGAGGCTTGATCAGGTATCACCAAACAATCGGGTTGGACGTACGCTTTTCGTTCAAGGCGATGCTGCATTGCTGCCTTTTCCGGATCAGACCTTTGCTGCTGTCATATCGAATCACAGCCTGGAACACTTCGATGACCTTGTCACGGTGCTGCGCGAAATCCGCCGGGTCATCAGTTCCAATGGTTGTCTGTTCGTAGCAGTGCCTGACGCTTCAGCCCTAACCGACAAACTTTATCGATGGCTTGCGAGGGGTGGTGGGCACGTCAATGCATTTGTCACGGCAGACAAAACCGCCGCTCTCATTGAGCGTGCTACTGGTCTGCCCCACGTAGCCACGAGAGTGTTGTGCTCGTCCCTCTCGTTTCTAAACCGCCGCAATGCTCCCCATCCGCTGCCCCGACGATTGCTGTTGCTTGGTTCCGGTTATGAATGGTCGCTTTTTCTGTATGCCTGGCTGTCCCGGCGGCTCGACAGGCTTGTAAACACACATACAAGCATCTACGGTTGGGGGTTTTATTTCGGCAACGTAGTCGAAGCAATCGACATTGAGACTTGGGTCAACGTTTGTATTCGGTGTGGCGCCGGAAGTCCCTCCGGTAACTTGATCAAGCAAGGCCTGGTCCGTTCTAGTTTTCTGGCCTTACGGATTTATCGATGCCCGCACTGCGGCGCTACGAATCCTTTTGCAGACGACTGAGAGACCATCCGGCCCCTGAACCGGGAATGTTAATCTAACGGTGCTCGTGTTTCCGGCGTCTTGAAGTCATGCTAGAAAGCCTGCGAGTCTTCCAAAAACAGCCGGGCTTTGCGGCTGCCATCGTCCTGGTGCTGGCCCTGTGCACGGGGGCTAACAGCGCGCTTTTCACTGTGGTCAATGCCCTGCAGCTGCGCCCGCTGCCTTTTCCACACAGCGAACAACTGGTCGAGATCTCCGTCCCCGAGCGGCGAGCCCATCTCGAAGATGTCCGCCATGTCCGGTCCATCGAATCTGCCGGGGCCTTTTTGGCGTGGAACTATGCCATCACCGGCGCCGATGGCGTCCGCATGGCTTTCAGTATCCGCGTCACAGCGGACCTCATCCCACTGCTCCAGATTCAACCGGTATTGGGCCGAGCGCTCACCCGCGCCGATTTCGGCACGCACGTGGTGATGATCGGTTACGGCTACTGGAAGACCCTCGGCGCCCGCACCGATATCGCCGGACAAACTTTGATCCTGGACGGCGAACTGTACTCCATCGTCGGCGTGCTGCCTGCCGATTTTTTCCTGCAGGTTCGCGATGCCAAGCTCATTGTCCCGGACTTGCGCATCAGCGGGAACACCATCGCGCGTCTGCATCCGGGCGTCACCGCCGCTCAGGCGCAGGCTGAGATCGCAGCGCTTGTTCCAAGTGGCCGCGCCCAGGTCACCTCGCTTTCCCTCGCCTTTCGAGGCAACGATGCCCGTCCCCTCGTGCTGCTCCTGGCCACCGCCGGGTTCGTGCTCCTCATCACCTGCGCCAATCTCGCGAACCTGCAATTGGTGCGAGGGCTGGCGCGCCGCCGCGAGTTCGCCATCCGCACCGCCATTGGCGCCACGCGTGCCCGTCTGTTCCTGCAACTCGCCCGTGAGAGCCTGCCGCTTGGAGTCGCCGGAGCCGCGCTCGGACTGTTGCTCACCCGCGTCCTGCACGACGTGATACTGAACATTCTCCCCGTCAACATTGCTCGCCGGCTTTCCGGCGCCGATGCGCTGGCCCTGGATGCACGGGTGCTTGCCTTCACCGTGGGCATCTGTCTGGTCACAGTGTTGTTGTTTGGTCTCCTGCCCGCCTTGAGCGCGCTGCGCTTCGATATCATGGCCCGCTTGCGCGATGCCGCCCGAGGTTCCACTCGCGAGCGCCAGCGGTTCGGCCAAATCCTGGTCATTGTCGAAATCGCTCTTGCCCTGACGCTCCTCTCCGGCGCCGGGCTCACCTTCAAGAGCCTGATTCAGTTGCAAAGCCGCTACCTCGGCTTCCGGCCAGAAGGCGTGCTGCGCGCCATGATCGATTTCCCCGCCGCCCGTTACCCCGGCCTGGAGCGGAAGGCCGCTCACTACAATGAAGTCGAGCGCCGCATCGGCGGCATCCCAGGCGTGGTGAGCGTCGGCATCGTCGCTCCGCAGGCCTTTCCATTCGGTGGACCGCGCGTCCGTGGATCGCGCTTCGAAATCTTCGGCAAGCCCCAAGTCGAAGCCCTCGCCGAAGTTTATGCCGCCAACCCCGCGTATCTCGATGCCATCCGGCTTCCTCTACTCCAGGGCCGTTGGTTCACCGCCGCCGATACAGCATCGAGGCCGCCGGTCGCCGTCCTTAGCGAAATCGTGGCTCGCCGTTACTGGGGCCAGGACGAATGCATCGGACAACGCGTGCGGCTGAACTCCGATCGTCCGGATAGCATCTGGACAACGGTCATCGGCGTAGTGGGCGACGTCAGGAATCCGGTCGCCGCCCAGTGGCAGCCCACCGCTTATCGTCCGTTCGCACAGACTCCATCTATTAGCGCCCTGCTCATGGTCCGCGCGTCGGTTGCCGATCCGTTGTCGCTTGCGCCGTCAGTTCGCCGCGAGTTGCACGCCATCGATGCCACTGCGCCCGAGTTTCGCATCGTCGCCAGGCTCGACGCCGCAGTCCTCGATTATGTTTCGGGGGAACGCTTCACGACGACACTCCTAGGCATCTTTGCGGCCATCGGTCTGGCGCTCGCCGCCGCTGGAGTGTATGGCGTCATGCGCTATTGGGTAGCCTCACGGACCGGTGAGATCGGAATTCGTGTGGCTCTGGGGGCTGGGCGTTTGAACGTGCTCAGACTGGTACTCGGCCGCGCAACCTTTGCCGCGGCCTGCGGAATAGCGGGCGGGCTGGCGGGCGCGATTGCGCTGCGCAAAGTGATGGCGACACAGTTGGTGGAGGTCAGCGCGGTCGATCCGGTGGTGCTGAGCGTGGCGGCTGTGTTGATCTTTGCAGTAGCGGTCCTGGCAGCGTGGGCCCCGGCGCAGCGGGCGTCGCGCATCGACCCTGCCGAGGCTCTACGCACCGAGTAAGGCCCTACCTTCGACCCATTCTGACAAAGGCCCGATCGACGAGACGAGGGATGTTCTCGCTGACGTTCAGTTCGGCAGCTACGTCGACATCCAGCGCGAAGCCGCGTTCGATCAGTTCCTTCCCAGAAACCGATTCCCGGAGCGCTTGTGAGAGACCGTCGCGGAAGTGGGCAAATGCCGCGGCCGCGAGCTGAGCTTCTGGTGAGCGCTGCTTTCCTGAGAGCGCGGCGATCACTGCGCCTGCGCCAACCCAATCTTCGAGACTTGGCCGCAGTTCACCCGTAGGCCATTGTTCCCCGGCGGGAATCACAGCGACGGTCGAGCCAAGATGAGCAGCGGCTCGGGCAACGGCCGT
Organism: Acidobacteriota bacterium; assembly: GCA_003223115.1. Classification (GTDB taxonomy): domain Bacteria; phylum Acidobacteriota; class Terriglobia; order Bryobacterales; family Bryobacteraceae; genus QHXW01. The sequence goes on along the minus strand of QHXW01000212.1, from coordinate 9,903 downwards.
CGCGTTGCGAAGGCAACCGGCAAACACAATCCGATGATCCACGCCGAAAGAAAGTGCGGCCCCGTTCGGTGAAGGCAACACCAGTCGATATCCGGCCGGCAGACTTCGCAGTGATGCGGGTGACAACGAGAAGCCCCTGTTGCGGTCGGGAGAAGCAAGTTTCGCGTTAAGCGAGTCAGCGTAGGCGGCTGCGGACTCATCCTTGAGCGGGTAAGGAAAGATCACGCCGCCACGCTCGGCGGCGATATCAACCGCAGTCGTAAACGAAAGAACATCGACAATGACGATGACGTCTGAGATTGCCCCAGCCTGTCTGAGCCCCTGAAGACCCCACTCGCACCGAACATCGAACTTCACCTGGTCGAATGTCACACCTTCAGGATAGTGATTGGCGTAATTCCTGGTGCGCCGTTTGCAGCCGCGCCATCATCCGGCTACTTATGTTCGCTCTGCGCGAGAACTCGGCGGAACGGGCAATTGGCGGAGACTTGAGTGTTTTGCCCTTCCTGGGATCTCCGGTGCCTGAACTCGAGGCCCAGAGCTGATGATCTGAGGCAGCAAACTGCTGAGCAGCGCGGTCTCTGAGGCCCTCAACCCAGTAATCTGCAGGGTTGTGCACACTGATGGTGGGCGTAACCCTTTATTTGACGCGGTTTTCGGGGCTGTTTGGGCCTCCAGGTCGCACGGTTCGAGCAGCCGCACCGCCCGATTGAGCTGCCGCGGCGGGTGAGGCACCGTGTGTGTTGGGCCGTGGAGCTAGGTCGGCGCGATTCCTGGAAAAACGAAAACCAGGCGATTCCAACCAGCGGTGGCGATGGATGCCCAGAGCCTGCCGAAAGGCTGGTGAACATTGGCGATTTCTCACTTCCAGTGTCGTCGAACCCTAGTCAGCTCTGACAGTCCTAACCACGGAAACCCAATAAAACCGGGGTGCATTACAGATAACTGCTCAGAGCCCTTATGTTAAGCATTGCAGCGAAATGACAGGCTGTGATACCGTACCCGATCGAATAGCATTGGTCCGAGCTTATTGCAATGCTCCGGGTCAAGGAGAGAGCCATGGCTGGTCGCCAGTCGAGACGGTAACCTCTCAGAGGAAGCGTTCTGGCAAGCGCGAGTGTCTTAACCGGTAACGCTCCGGCGCAGTCAACCATCGCGCCAGGTGAAACGCCCCAACAACACTTGGCGCAAATGATCAGTGGCTTCCACATCTCCCAGATGGTTTATGTGGCCGCGAAGCTACGAATTGCCGACCAACTGGCGGATGGTCCCAAAACCGTCGCCCAATTAGCCGAGGCGACAAAGGCGCATGCTGATTCCCTCTATCGACTCCTAAGCTCTCTCGCCGGTATGGGCGTGTTCGCCGAACTGGAAAACCTCCAATTCCGTCTCACGCCGGCGGCGGAACCCCTCCGCTCGTTCCGGGTTCGATTCGAGCGTTGGCGGAAACCGCGGGCGCGGACTGGATGTGGGCCCCAGGGGGGCGCTGTTCCACAGCGTCACCACGGGAAAGACGGCCTTCGAGCACCTGTACGGGAAGAATACTTTCGATTGGTTCAACGAGCATCCGGCCGCCGCGGTACTTTACGACGATTTCCAGGCGCAAAATTCCGCCAGAACCTCGGAGGCGGTAGCGGCCGTCTACGATTTTTCGGCTGCCCGGGTCATCGTCGACGTCGGCGGCTGCGAGGGGGTACTGATCTCATCAATATTGCGTCGCAATCACACTCCCTGCGGCATTCTCTTCGACCTGGATCACGTGATCGCTTCCGCCCGCTCGACACTGGACCGTGCCATTGCGCCGCGCTGTGACTTCGTTGGGGGCGATTTCTTCAAGGCCGTGCCTGAAGGAGGCGACTTGTACATCATGAAGTACGTCCTGCACGATTGGGACCACGACCGCGCAGTCAGCATTCTCACCAATTGCCGCCGCGCGATGGCCGGACACGGAAAACTGCTGGTGATTGAGGATATCGTCTGCGACCGGAATCAGCCATATTTCGCTAAAGAGGGCGACATCAACATGATGGTTCGCACGGGCGGCCGGAATCGCACCGAGAAGGAGTATCGGGATCTGTTAGCGAACGGTGGGTTCGAGATGACGCGCGTGATCCCAAGCCGCGGAGGTCCTAGCGTGATGGAGGCCACTCCAGGCTAGTATTTGTCTTCAGTTTGTGAGTCTGGCCGGCGTATTGTGAAGGAGCCAACTATGAATGTGAACGACGGAAGCGTAATCGATCGACGAGCGTTTCTTCAAGGGACGTTTGTGGGGGGCGACCGCGCTCGCTTCGGAACGATACTCCGGTGCCGCGGACGCGTCTGACATCAAAGCGGTCGAAGCACAGATCGCCGCCGAAAACCGAGGCATGACCGAGGGGTGCGACCTCACCATGCGGTTGCTGCGCGATGCGGGATTCGATCAGGTGACGAAAGTCCCAACCCGCGCGGCGGTGGTACATGATCGCCAACGCAGGCACCAGTTTAGTGTATGTGCTGGAACTGGCGCGTTTCGCATACAACCCGAAGGGCGCCCAATGATTTGAGGCCGAACTGGGATTACCGACCGATGGACAGCCGGGAATCTTTGCCGCTCTCGACGCCGGAGCTGCCCGAACCATCGGCCTCTACTTCATGTACGACGTGAAGCAGGCGGATCCGTCCGAGTGGTCTTCGCCTCCATGGGACGCCGCGCTCGAGAGAAATCCGAGCTCGGAAAAGTTCTGGTAGGCCGCGGCGCCACAAACCAGAAGGGGCCGGAAGCGGCGTTTCTGGCAGCGCTACACGCGTTTCGAGCCGCGGGACGCAAGCTGCCGTTGAATCTCGTATTTGTCGCCGAAGGAGAAGAGGAAATCGGCTCGCCGCATTTCCTACAGATCGTCCACCGGCCTGAGGTGCTGGCGGCCCTGCACAAATGTAGCGGCGTGTTCATGCCCATGGGAGTGCAGTCGCTGGATGGCAACGTAGCAATCGCACTTGGCGCTAAGGGCGCGGTCGAATTGGAGCTGGTCTCTAGCTAAGCGTCTGACGGCCGCGTTGCGGGCGTCTCTGGCACCACTAACAGGCCAGAACGCCCGGCTGAAAATGCAGGACTTAGGCCCTCTATATTTACCGTCGGTCGCGAGACGAGCAGTTCCAACGACTCGAGCCAGTCCACATCAGATACGCGACGTATGAGCGCACAGCTCCGTCAAGACCTTGAACCTTCAGATTATTCGACTCGATCAGGTAGTACTCATCCGGCGCATGCGCTCCGTTCCCATGGCCCAGTCCGAAGTGGCCGGCCGGCAGATTGAGCGGCTCACCGGTGAACACGTATCCAGGCCACGAGCCCGCCATGCGCGGCCAGAGGATGGGATCGATGCCCGAGCGGCGATAGACCGTTGACGCGGCCCGCACCAGCGCAGCCTCCTCAGGCGTACTCGTTGGATCGTAGCCGCCGGTCATGTTGACCTCGATATCTCCGAAGCCTCGCTTTGCAAGATGTGCCTTCAGCGCCGCGAGCGCGCCAGCGGCAGTCATGTCCGGTACCAACCGCAGATCCAGCTTCGCCACCGCCCGATGAGGTAGGATTGTCTCCCCGCCGGGCCCGGTATATCCGCCTACCAGCGTGGACCCAATGTTCCACTCCGAGCTGCTTCTTCGCCACCGCCCTCATTCTGTCGCCGTGCGTCCTTCCCTGATCATGGCTTTCTCGGCCGCTGTTAACGGTCGCGCCTTCTCCGCGAAGCCTTCGATTGCCGGTGTGTGGCCGTCAGGCCCCACTAGCGTTGCCAGCACCTGGACCAGGTGCCAAGCGGGGCTGTCCATCCGCGCCTCTTGACTTGAATGAACATCCAGTTTCGGTCCTCGACCTTGAACTTTTTTTGGCAATATGATCGGGCAGTTCAGTTGCACACAACAAGAGGACGTTGCCGTTGCTCAGCAGCCGCCCATCATGGTGATGATTCGGTTCACGTACCTCCCACAGCACCCTGCCGTTCCAATGTGCTTCCAGCACCGCTCCGCCTTTGAACGGAGATTTGCCAAGAAAAGTCTCGTTGGTGATCTTCCCGTTGTAAAAAAGTGTGCCGTTCTCAGTCATATAGCCGTATAGGCCTGGCGGGTAAGGCATCTTCCAAGTGTGGACCACATTGCCTTGAAGATCGATCAGGTAGACAGTCCCGTCACCTAAACATTGGCGCGAAGAGCGTTAAGCCAGAGGAGGCCCGGTCAGGGTCTATCGCGCGCAGGCCGGTCCCGCGGCGCCGGATGGGGTTCTGGTCAACGCTTGCAGTTCGACGCGCACTGATGCTTGACTGAGCCGCAGCCGCTCGGGCTGTGGCCTTCGACACTGTAGCTCCGACACTGGCGACGACGGCACTCTTCTTGGCAAAGTCGCGTCTCGTCATGTTTGCTCCTGAATTTTCACTCCTGCAGTGCCCTTTTGGCGCAGCCAGATTTAACAGCGACGTTTACTTGTGCCTCAAGACTGTTGCAGGATCGACGCGGACCACGCTGATCGCCGGGAGATAAGTGGCGTTTAGCGAGTTGTCGATAGCTATAGCGCACATATTCCATGGGTCACAGGCTATGCCAAACCAAGGTCCATTGCAATGCCAGAGGATGACATGTGCGCTGTGTGAGGCGCGAGTGCTACTTCGTACCTCCCGCCAATCTCCGCCCGTTAACCGATCTCTCGCAGATCATGAGCCGATGCGCTGGGAGATGACCTAGAAAGGTACGGAACACTATCGAGAACCCGGCATTGAGCGTATCCGCGATTGGGTCTTCGAGAAGCAGTAGATCTGCCAAGCGGGCTTACGCGTCTAATTTCTGGATTCGTAGGCGCTCGAGCGGTTTCTGCGAGAGACCTGCGGATTTTCGCTTTCCCGGCTGCTCAAGTGGACACCAAATTCGGATGCGAGTTCCTCATCAAGGGGCCCGCTGGATCGCTTACGATCCACAGTCGTTCGCACAGACGTGACTGCTCCGCTTGGCTCCGCTGGACGCGTTGCCCGAATCGCTGTAAGCGTTGTGGTAAGATTCCGGCAAGGCCGAAATGGCGGCCTTCGATCCGCGTAAAGGGTCGAACCCACCCCTGAGAGATCTTCCACAGTCAGAGATCCTGACTTCCAGCCCGAGAGACGCGGAAGGCGTCCATGTCGAACTCGAAACTCCCCGAATGCGCTTCGCTCGAGTATCTGAAGAAATTGGCAAAGGATCGATTGCAGGAGCTGCGGCGTGCTGACCCTCAGGCCAAGCTTGCAACGGCTCTGCTGGCCGTAGCGCGAGACCATGGTTTCTCCAGTTGGCGTGCCCTGAAGGCCGAAATTGAGCAGCGGCAAACAAGGAACACAGCCCCCTTCTTCGATGCCTGGGCCAAAAAGCGACGTCGAGGTATTGCGCGGCTTGCTCAGATAGTCGGCCCACATTTTCCCATTCACCTCTGTATGCACGCTACCACGGCTGGACGGGATTGCACTCCGCGGCGCAGGGCGGACACGTAGACGCAGTACGCTTGCTGCTCGAGCACGGCGCGGATCCGAATGCACGCGAGCAGGGAGATAACACTTACCCTCTGCAGTGGGCCGCCGCCCACGGGTACCTCGATACCGTACGCGCGCTGCTCGATGCGGGCAGCGACAAACACGGTATTGACGACGTGCACGAACTCGACGTGATCGGCTGGGCGACGTTCAACCATGCGCCTGGCTGTGCACGAGGCGGCAACCCGGATGTGTTGGCTCCTGGTCCAGCGCAGCGCTCGCCACCATATCTTTTCCGCGATTTCTGTCGGAGACCTGGATCTGATTCGCAAGCTGGCGGAGGAGAATCCGGAAGCGCTCGATCGCCGCATGTCGTGCTTCGAACAAGGACAGACGCCGCTGCATTTCGCCATGAGCCGAAAGCGCTACGACATCCTGGATCTCTTGATCGAGCTCGGTGCGGAGCTCGAAGCCGAGGACAAGAACGGTCGTACCGCGCTGGCGGTCGCGATGCTGGAAGGCGATCGAGAAGCCATGAGCCGCCTGCACGCTGCCGGTGCGAAGCAGCCCAAGCCGATCGACACGTCGAACTTCACAGCAAAGATGGCCAAAATGGCTGACTCCACCACAAAAGTTGTCCCGATGATCACTGTCCCAGACGTCGCTCGGACACTCGACTGGTACGCGTCGATCGGGTTCAAAGAAGTCGGGCGATACGAAGATGACGGCCTGGTGAACTGGGGCATGGTGTCGCTCGGAAAAGCCGAACTCATGCGGAATATGCACGGAAAACCGGGCCAGCACGACGTGAGTTTATGGCTTTATACCGATCAGGTCGACAACTTCTACCAACTCCTCAAAATCCCGGCAGCTCGAAGCCGCGCAAGCTATGCTTGCTGGTGAGCCGGGCGATCATGAAGTGATCCAGTTTGTAGAGGACATTAATGACACCCCCTACGGCGCGAGAGAGTTCGGCATCCGTGATCTGAACGGATACGCTTTGTATTTCATACAGCCTACGGAAAGGTAGATTGCACCACTGATGGGCCTCAACCATATTGCTCAACAGTGGCTACATTCTGTTCTCTCTTGAACTCTGCGGCCACGGATCGGACGCTGGCGCTGGGGCAACACCGGCAAAGCAGCACCGGCAAAGCAGCACCGTCAAATATACCTGAGCCACCAGTCGCGCCGGCGTTCTTTTAGCCTTGCGAACCACAGACAGATCGGATAGAGACCTACGACCACCCCAACCCACACCGCGTACACAACCCAGAGCGGGTAGCCGTAGTCCGCTGGATAGAGCTTCGCGAGTCCGCCCATTGAGGGCACTGGATTCAACAGAAACGCCACCTGGTGGTACCAGACCAGAGCAAACGCAAAAGTGAGTCCATGGATGACGTAGAAATGGACCAGGAAAAAGAAAAGTGGCACCCTTCCGAACACCATCATCGGATTGGTTGTCGTCAGAACCAGCCGGTCGAGCCAAGCCATCAGCAGCAGCGCGGGGCCAAGAGTCATGAGCAGAAAATCGAGCGACGGGGGATACTTGGTGCACCTCAGAAATGAAAGTACTGTCATGACGCCCGATGCCTGTGGGGACCAGCGGCTCGGATCTCCATAAATATTGACCCCGCGCAGGATCAGAAAGGCCAGAGTCAGAACCAGCCCGATGCGAACCATCCACCAGCGCCGCCGTACCGGATCGAGCGTGACGATGGGTCCGAGGCAATAGCCCAGCGCCATGACCGCTATCCAGGGCACCAGCGGGTAGGCGGCCAGCACGTCAACCCCGCCCACGCGAAAGATGCCGGGCTGATGCAGGATGTTCCAGGCCCATGCCGCGGCGCCGAATTGGCTCGCCTGCACGGAGTCCGCGAGATTGTGCGTGGCGATCACGACGATGCTGAGGACTGCCAGAACTGGCCTCGGCACGCGCACCAGAAAACCCAGCGCCACCATCGACCAGCCCAGGGCCCAGAGAATTGAAAGCACGACAATGTCGTTGACGAGACTAAAATTCGCCGCGAAACGCAGCGCCGTAAATTCCAATAGCACCAGCCAGAGTCCGCGTTTCCAGAGAAAATGCGCCAATTGGGTGGTTGTTCGGCCGCGCCGCAGCCACAGGAACGCGCCCATCCCCGCCGCGAGCATAAACACCGGAGCGCAAATATGCGTGATCCAGCGCGTGAGAAACAGGATTGGGGTGGTACGGGTGAGGTCCTCCGGCGGGAACGACATCGCGCCCGCATGAAAAAATTCGCGCGTGTGATCGAGCGCCATGATGATCATGATCAGCCCGCGTAAAGCGTCCACGGAACGCGCGCGGGTTGTTGACTCAGAACCGAAGCCCGGCTTCTCCATGTCACTGTTATTCTACGAGGCTGGAGGGGGCAGTTTCGTTTCCGCTGGTTCTCTTGTCGGACGCGACGTTAAGTTTGGGGTGCCGGTTTGAGACCGGCTCCCCATGAAGTAGAACTCGAAGAATGATTCGTTATGCTACTGCGTCATTCTAGGACGCTGTACCTGCACGCTTCCCGGCTCCCTCCCCAAGGAAGTTCACCAGCTCGCGGTTCACTTCGTCCGCGTGGGTCCAGGTTATACAGTGCGGCCCATCCTTCACCACCGATAAGCGGGCCCCCTTGATCAGTTTGGCGGTCCGGAGTCCCGAGGCGCTGATAGGTAGGATCCGGTCCGCGTCGCCGTGAATGACCAGCGTGGATACGTCGACACGGGTCAGGTCCTTGCGGAAGTCCTCATGCCATGTTGGGACGCAGGCCAGACTCGCCGTAGCAGAGGAGCCGACCGCGACGTTCCAGCTAGCCTGGACGGCCTGTTCGCTGACGCGCTTGCCCAGCAGGAGATCGGTGTTGTAGAAATTCTTAAAAAACTCGGTGAAGAACGCGTAACGGTCTGCGACGACGGCTTTTTGGATCCCGTCGAAGACAGTGCCGTCCACCCCCTCCGGGTTTTCAGGCGTTTTTAGCAGGAATGGCGGGACCGCCGAGACGAATACCGCCTTGCTGACGCCTGTCGATCCATATTTCCCGAAGTAGCGCGCCACTTCGCCGCCCCCCATTGAGAAGCCGACCAGCGAGAAATCGCGCAGTTCGAGTTGCGTCACGAGTTTGTGCAGGTCCTCGGCGAAGGTGTCGTAGTTGTAGCCGGTTGTTGGCTGGCTGGACTTACCGAATCCTCTGCGATCATAGGTGATGACACGATGGCCAGCAGCCAGAAGCACCGCGATCTGCTTCTCCCAGGAAGCACCGCTCAGTGGATATCCGTGGATAAGGATAACCGGCTTACCTGTACCGTGGTCCTCATAGTAGAGATCGATGTTGCCGGAGTTTTCTTTTTCGACATTAATGTATGACATTTAGATTCTCCTACGTTTGTGTGATGAGTTGGAACGATGTCTTGCCGTAATGCACCGCCTGTTAGGCCCCGAGCCCCCGTCCAGTACCATTCTGAATTCTCCGAAGGCATATGGCAGAAATCACGTCTTGCCACACACTCGTGCTGAAATAGAGCGACACACGGACAGGGCCGTTGCAAATAAAATTCGTAGTCTCAGACTCAGAGGAGATTGCCCCCAGTATTAGAAGGAAGGCAGCATTCTGGGCGGCTACAAATTTTTAGACGTGGATTTCACTATACTCTGCAAGCGGTCGAATGTCTAGTCAATATGGCACTCGTCAATATGGCACTCGAAGGCACTCGGCACCGCCGGGCTTCGCCAGTATGTGATAGTGGAGGATTGTCTCTCCGATCACAGGAAAGTAACCGGTTGCGCGATGCAAGTAGGATGATGTTCTTTCGCCATCTTGTATTGAGAGCCGCTGCCAGCGCGCTACTGAGCATCTGGCCGGCGTTGGCGCAGGCTCCAGAGAAGGAGGACGATCTCAAGAATCCGGTTGCCGGAAAGCCGGAAGCGGTGTCGGCCGGCCGGAAGCTTTTCCTCGAGGGTTGCAGCGGGTGCCACGGCGCCGAGGCTGAAGGCGGGCGGGGACCGAATCTCGCGCGGGGCGACCGCGTGCGCAGGCTTACTAACAGGCAGCTATTCGGAACCATTCGGGACGGCGTGAAGGGGGGCGATATGCCTCCTTCGCATCTTCCCGACGACCAGGTCTGGCAAATCCTTGCGTACCTGCGCGACCTGACCGCGACGGCGTTCGAAAATTCCGTGCCAGGAGACATCCGCGTGGGCGGCGAACTCTTCTCTGGAAAAGCAGGGTGTTCGGGGTGCCACAGCATTCGCGGACGGGGCGGTTTCCTCGGTCCCGATCTATCGAACATCGGGCGCACGCGTTCGTTCCTGCAGTTGCGCGAGTCATTGCTGGACCCTGATGCACAAATCACGGAAGGCTACCGCGGCGTCACCGTCACCACGAACGCTGGAGGGAAAATCGCCGGAGTGGCGCGCGACAATACAAACTAC
>QHXW01000211.1 GCA_003223115.1 Acidobacteriota bacterium | reverse complement strand
GGGCCGCCCGCAGCGAGAGGACCTTAGTTCCGGTCTTTCCAAACACGAATCGCAGGAACCATGTCGGGCCATACGGCTCTAACTAAACTAAACTTCGGATGGCCCTGCAGCACGTCAGGATTGGCTTCGCCCATGATTCCTAGATGTCTATGGAAGTATGTATCCAGCGGTGTCGCGTGTCAAGCGGGGTAGGACATCGCGGGTGCAGACGCTGGAAGGAAATCGGGAGCCGGATCAGGTTGCCGTGCCATTCCCATCGAATATCGATGGAAGTGTGGCATAGAAAAAGAGCGCCGTCAACGAGAAGCATCGAAGCCAGTTCCAGGACTGTTGGTCCAGAATGTCGAGTTGGAGCCATGCCTCCGGCGGTGCCGGATTGAACAGCCTGTGACTTCGACCGCAGCCGACTACCGGCTTTCCGCGCCGCAGTTTTTGGGGAGACAGCCGATGTTGGAAATAAACGACTTGACTGGAAGTCACTAGGAAGTTTGGCCGCTCACAGCCTGGCAACTGTGCCGAAAGGATTGCTTTTCGACCCGCTGCTGAGTTGACATTAGATTGGACTGGGCTTTGTTGGACTTGACGATGTGCCAAAAGCGATCGCACGAGGTTTCTGCAACCGCTGGGGGCAATTCGTCCCGTGCAATTATCAAATCAACAGATGGGCGTTCAGATCCGGATTGTTGGACGGGGCTGTAACCGCTATCCACAAACTGTTCGGCCTTTGCCTGGGCAAGCCCAGATCACCCATTGCGGCGGGTACTTCTACCATCAGGCGACTACGCGTCCGTGTCGATTCCCGAAGCCAAATGCGTTTCCCGTTACTAATTCGCGAATCCACTTCAAATGGAATTCCGGTTTCGATCCCTCGTTCGGCGTTTTAAGTCGTTTCCGATTCAGGCTGGCGATCATTCGAACGCTATCCGACGGACGAGACGTGACGCAGCTCGGTCCGGAGGTCTTTCTGCCACTAGCATCAGTCGAGGAGCACAGTACCTAGGGATGGACACGGTCTCTCCATTCGCCCTCTCAGGTTGGACACGATCGATGTGCTGAACGGTGGGGCGCAAGGGATGGCAAAAACCAATCGTCACAGGGCCCGCCAAAACGCCGGAGGCGGTGTAGTGGTTACCGGCTGGCCAGGCGAAATTAGCAGTTCTGAATAGCCGCACGTCGCCCGATGCGCCGCAAGATATATCGGCAGGCGACCGACGAGGATGGAGGCCGTCGCGACGAAAACCGCAGGATTTGCTCTATTTTTCTATCGATTACTTCGTGATCAATGCGAGCTTGCCTAGGTAGTGATCATTGAGCGCGCGTTGAGCGTCGGCGGCTTGATCTAGAGTGAATGTTCGGGCGACTTTGACTTCGAACGGACCGGCGTCGATGAGGCGGTTGACCTTGTCTAAGGGTGGCGGGTTATATTCGCCGTCGTAGCTTTGGAGTTTAATGCCAGCGCGTTCTTTGGGAACGGGTTGGACACCGTTAGGATAGGCGACGCGTCCACCCGTTCGTAGAGCGGCTAAAGATTTTTCAGCTGCTTCACCACCCGTCGTTAGGAGCACGGCATCAAGACCGTTGGGTGCGAACTGGCGCGCGGCAGCGAGCACGTCTTCCTTATATCCATCCACAACCTTGTCCGCGCCAAGACCGCGCACAAAGGCAACACCATCATCGCCCGAGGCCACGGCCAGTACGCGCGCGCCCATGCGTTTGGCGAATTGCACGGCCAAGTGACCAATGCCGCCGCTGGCGCCAAAGATCAATAGGGACTCCCCATTTTTTAAGCTCAGCGTTGTATCAAGACCTGCAAGAGCCGTGACAGCATCAACGGCCATGGCAGCGGCTTGTGGCATGGTGAGTTTTCCCGGGATGAGCGCTAAACTGGTTTCTTTCACAACAGCATACTGCGCATAAAATCCGCCCTTCGGATTCAGAAAGGAAATTCCGTAAACGCGGTCCCCTTTTTTAAGCCGCTTCACTTGGGGTCCCACGGCTTCAACAGTGCCGGCGCCATCGGATCCCAATACAAGTGGAAACACGGGCTTGATATTGAACTCTTTCGCAAATCCGCCTTCCCGTTCAAAGGGATCCCAAACACCGACGCCAGCGGCTTCCACATGAACCAACACTTCATCGGCGCCAACGGCCGGGATGGGAAGCTCCTGAGTTTCTAAGGTTTCAATTCCACCAAACCGATCAATCGCCACAGCCTTCATTGTCTTACTGAGTGTTTGAGTCATCGAAATCCTCCTTATCCAATAATAGGACCGATTCAACAGACAAACGGTTACGAATCGGAACAATGGCTCCTTCTGTAGGTTCCCGCCCCCACTCTTATTACGGGAAACGTTATAACGAATTTCTTTGGGGAGATGTGCATCAGTCTTGGGCCGCTTTAGCGACATCCGCGGCGCGATACCGGGCTTGACTCTGGGGGGACCTACGGGATACGCCCTTCCTATCCCGTGGGCCGGTCTTTCGATCATCGCTGAGAAAATCGCGCGGGGGTGCGAGTACAGACTGAAAGACAAAGAAGTTCGTCTGGCCGCCTTACGGGGTTCGGACTTGCGTAGCCAATCCCGACGAGATCAGCCTTCTCTTCCAGTCGCACCGCAGAGAGATCGATTTCGGCCCCGGATGCCCGGGTGACGCGCGCTGTGGAAGACCCGAATGTCGTCCGTTATCGGATTCTGATCTGGGGCACGCTGTGCTTTCATGTGCTCTTAGACCATTAAGACTACTTCCGGACCGAGTTCGAACCGAAGATAAAAGCGACCCATGGCATCTCGCCCCAAGATCGAAAGGGGATGCAAATACCACCCTACCTTACCTGCGGGAATTCAAATAGCGGCTGATCGATGCTGATCAATAGATGGACGCATGACGGTCGCACAGTATCTACGAAGCGCTTCTATGACGTGGCGCGTGGGACACGGACGTAGTAGTCACGCGCATGACTGCGCCGTTGGCGATTGATCTCGCCTGTTGCGTCCGGCTTCCGCAAACGAAAGAGCTCGTGGGTGTGCGTCTGATCCCGTCGTGGACCGGATCAACTTCAGAACCCGACAGGACTTGAAGCGCAAGTCGATATGCATTCATAGCCATCCCACAGGTCCTCCTCGTTGGGTCTTTCAACCGGTGGGCACAAGACCACAGCGGGTCAAGTCCACCTGTCCATCAACTCATTTAACAATTCCGACCAACCATTGAGGCAACGCCAATGGTTCCGGCTCATCGCGTTTCGAACGTCTGCGCGTTCGGAATTCTCGGAAACCGCGAACATGCTTGCCAGGCAGGTGCGTTTCGGACTTTGCGGATAGGGAACGATAAGTCGGCTTGCGGCCGGCCAACCCCCGACCAAGCGCGCCAACAATCATAAACCAACCAGAAACTGCGATTGGTAAACCCTTGGCGACTGATCGTTAACTAGACTTCAATTTTCGCCAGCAAAATGCCGCCGCCGGGGCGCAGCGGCATCATTCCCGACCAGGAGTTCCGGGCGCAGTACGCGTCGATAACGGTCCGCAGCCGTGTATAGGCTCACTAATTTAGGCTCGCAAGAAAGCCACGTATGTCACGTAGCACATCAGCCTCGTTTGATATGAACACAAAATGACTCGCGCGCGCTAGTCGAACGACGCGCGCGTTCGGCATGCCGCTCTCAAACGCCTTTGCTTGTGCTCCAAAGCTTGCCAAGTCTCTGGCTTCAGCGGCTGCTCGTGCAGCTGGGTCGCTAAAAGCCTGCCCAAAATCGTGGGGAATTGCGTAAATGGCAAGCGCAGGGACACGAATATCAGTGTACTTTTGTTGTCCGGCGAGGATCGCCTGAGCGGGAGTTAGCACCGGCAGGACGGGCGTCGGCGGAGCGGGCATCGCTCGCAAGTCCTTTTGCAACTCGCACAAAGCCTTTTCAAACTGGGGGAGCATCTGCAGCAGGTCGTCCACCACCTGGTCGGGATCTTCCGGCCCCGTGCCAGGTATTAACTGCTCCAGCTTCTTGCGCAACTCAGGCGCGTCGATCATCCCATCTCTACGCACGCGGTCATAGTATGCATACGAATAGCCCGCATCGAGGTAGATCAACCCCGCGATTTTTTCGGGATACCGTGATCCCACGGAACTCAACTCTTCGCCAGCGATGGAGTGCCCCACCAGCACCGGGCGGTCAAGCTTAAGAGATCCAAATACCGCCAGCACGTCATCACCGAGTCGGTCGGCCGTGTAGTTTGTGTTTCCGGGTACCGGCGCACTGGAAGCACCGAATCCGCGGCGTGTGATGCCGTAAACATGGTGCGCGCTAGTAAGTTTAGGCGCGAACTTGTCATATACGTGAGCGGTGTCTCCGAGACCTGCCAACAAGACCAAGGGCCTTCCGGAGCCGCCCCAATCGAGCACCTCCAGATTGACGTTCTTGTCTACGTTGATAAATCGTACGGTGTGCGGGGATAGATCGTGCGGAGCAGCCGATTGTTGCGCCAAGAGGGACGGTAAGAGCGAAACGACAGGTAATGCGGCGAGCACCAGCAAAGCACTTCCAACTCTCTGCGCGCTCTCGGTTATGTTGTGCCTGCGAGGTTCTGGAAACTGTGATTCACGCTTGCTATCGGACAACTCACGGTGTGACATATGAAGGCCTCCTAATGACTAGTTCTGAATGTTAAGGAAATGCGTCAAAAGCACGCGCGAATTCGCCCGCGCTTGCCCGAGTCAGACTAAGACGATGGTTTGGTTTAGAGGCGGCGCACGATCAGGAGCGGTTAGAAGGTAACAATCCAAAAGGTGAACTGAAACATCTCGCGTAGAATACGCGCGACAGCTCACGTTGAGTAGGAAAAAAGAAAACGACCAAACAGGTGAAAGACAAAAGTCTAACCCGTGGTGGCCTCCAATGGGGGGGACAGATTATTATCCCTGCAAGGAGAACCGTGATCGCAAGAAACGAGAGCAGATTCCGACATTGAGAGGAAGCCTTCACGGCTGATGTCAGTCTACGCTGATTAGGCCTACAACGCGAGATCATGACGGAGATCATGACGGAGTCGACGCAATCGAATCAATCGACTAGAATCCTGGATGCCGACTCCGCATGGGGAACTGGCGGGCACACGAAAACGGCCGAATTCGTGTCTGCCGAACAAGATTTGAACTCGATTTGCCAGACCGCCTGCGAGCGCCGGGCCGGAAGTCCGGTTGTGGTCCATCAAGCCTTAGGCAGGGCCGTACGTTCTCATTCTCCGCGAACGCCGTTTCGGGACAACGATAATCACCAAGGGCGGCTTAATGCTATGGAACAGAGAGGAGGAGCTTATCTCCTCGAAACGTCGAATCTCTGGACTTCACCCGCCTCGTTGAGAGTGGATCCATCGGCCGGAGTCAGCCCGCGCGGTTAGTGGTCGAGTTCCAACGACGTTTTCCGTCACGCGTTACTTCGCCGCGGCGGCGAACTCGGCTAGCTTAACGCCACGGACTTGGAAGTCCAAACGGAAATGCGCGAGCGGCTCTTTAGCAATGAATGTCACTTCGCGGGAGGATTGCGTGGAAACTAGGGCACGGCCAGTTTCAATGGGATTAAAATGCATGTCGGCAGGAAATGGGGAATAAGAGATGAACCGAGTGAAGGACTTGGTGTCCGTTCCTCCGACTTTGACGTCCACCACCAGGCCGGGCCAACGAAGCGCCGAGCGGCAGAGGACCTCACCGAAAATATCTGTATAACATTGCAAGCCGTCCATCACGTTCGTCGGTGTTTCTCGCAGCAAAACGGTTCGGGATCGCGGATTGCCGAACACAGTGAGGTAAAGTGAGCCCTGAACGTTTAACGGTTTCGCGCGCTCTTCATTAAAAAAAGACAAGTCCATCAGACCAGCCCCGTGGACAATGATCACGCCGCGACCACGCGAGTTTGTGTTCGGCGTCGAGAGATCATAGCCCCCCGACTTCCAAGTCCTGCCATTAGCCCCTTGGAAGCTGACAGCGAGAGCATCGGCTTCAAGGTCGACGCCGTCCGGAACGCGGCTGACTGCTATGGAAAGATCCACTTCGACATGCTTCAGCATGGGCCGCGGGAGGAATTTCATCACGTTCGGATCGAGCCCGATCTGCAGCGATGAGCCATCGAACGACTGCTTCGACAGCCGCGATTGCACAGCGAATGCTAACGACCACGGCATATAAACGTACACCGCCACACCGAGTGCGGCTCCTCCAAGCGCTAACGATCGACTGAGGAGCGTCCCGCGTTTTCTGTACTGTATATAGAGCACGGAAAGCGCGGTAGCGACTAGGAGGACAACTGCAACTGAATCCCGCACCCATCCGACCTGGACTGGCCACTCGAGCACTTGCCGAAGGTGCAGGAACCATATCATTTCCAGACTGCCAAACCCGATCGCTAGTAGGATCAGCGCCGGAAAGATAAAGGCAACGATCCCAGACGTCACGGCGGCAAGCGCGGCGATGGGAATGGATACAACGATTATCATCAGAACTTGGGACCAGAGAAGGCCGGGCAAGTTAGACACGGGAGAAAATCCGTTGACCATCAGGATGAGCAACTGAGCAATCAATATAGGCAGATTCACGAACACGAGAACGAAGAGGAGCTTGGCTCCGAGTAGGCTCTTCCAGCGATATGGCCGCGTAATCCAGAACTGGCGGTCGCCAGGTATTGCTTCAGCGTGGATTAGGCGAGCGACCAGGTAACCTGCCGCGGCGGTCAGAAGCATTTCCGCCCACCATGGGTCGGGTGAGTGCGTCTCGATCCAGGCGAACATCGCATCAAGCGCCAGTACCAGGCAGATTTCGCGCCAGAGATACCGGACGTCTTTCCCAAAAATATGCAAAGTTTGTCGCATGTTCATCCTCCTTCACACCGCCCTTGATGCGCTCCGCGCGAGCGCTACGAAGATGGCCCGCAGCGGCATCGGATTCACCGAAATTTGCTGTACTCTGCCGAATAGCCGGCGGATCTCGCCGGTGGTGTGCTCCGGATCGAAGCGCGTTTCGACGAAGCGGACCAAGGCCTGCGTTGCTTCAGGGCGAAGCCAGTTGGCAGGCCATTGGCGATCGGCGGGAAGGGTCGCGGGCGGCTCGACGGTGACTTCGACTTCGCGAAACCGCGCGGTGAGCGATGTCATCTCCTCGGAGAATTGCAAACGTCCACGGTCAAGATAGCCGATGTGGCTGGCGAAGCTTTCGATGTCGGCCAAGTCATGCGAGGAGATGAGGATGGTGGTCTCGCCAGCGCTTTCCAAAAGGCCTTCAATCAGGTCCTCGCGAACCAAAGGATCGAGGCCGCCGAAGGGCTCGTCCAACACCAGCAGGCTCGGACGGTAGGCCAGCGAGGAGGCCAGCGCCGTCTTCATCCACATGCCACGTGAAAGATGCCGCAGCTTCCGCCCACGCGGAAGGTTGAATTGACGGACGAGTTCCTCGGCGCGTGTTTCGTCCCAGGTGGGGTAGAAGGGTTTCAGGTAAGCGAGAAAGTACTCTACTGTCGTCCACTCGGGCATCTCCTGGTTTTCAGACACGTACCCAATGTGCTCGAGGTCCGACGGACCGAGGTGGCGCGAGTCGACGCCGAGCACCTCGGCGCGTCCAGAGGTCGCTTTGATGATGTTCATGAGGATCTTGATTGTGGTGGTTTTTCCGGCGCCGTTCGGTCCGATGAGACCAAAGACGCTCGCCTCGGGGACATCGAGATTCAGGCCGTCAAGTACCGGCGCGTTGCGAAAGCGTTTTAAGAGATCTTGTGCACAGAGGGCGCTGCTCATTCTTTCCTCCTCGCTGCTTTGTCCTTTCCGTCAAGCCGGCCCCAGTGCTGTGTGACCGCATTGGTGACCTGGTAGAGATCCAAGCCGAGTTTCTTGGCCTCCACCACAAGTTGCTCGAGTTCCTTCTTAAGCAAATTGCCCCGCTCGGCTGGGGTAGATGACCGACGCCCGGCGACGATGGTACCCAGTCCCGGATGCACCTCGATCAATCCTTCGGAGACGAGTTGCGTGATCACTTTATGTGCCGTATTGGGGTTGATTTTGAGGGCTTTGCTGAGAGTGCGGACGGAGGGAAAGGTCTCGCCCGGGCGCATTTGGCCGGAGATGACAGCCTTTTTGGCGGCATAGACCACCTGCTCGTAAAGGGCCACGCCAGGCTCAAACGAAACGCGAAACGGTGTCACCGCCTGTACTATAACAGATAGTACAGAAGCGTTCAAGGACTGGCCCCGAGAGCACGCCGCGGTGGGCACCATGCAGATGAGCAGTGTTCGCTCCCACGCGCCCTAGGACTAGTGGAAACGGAACGGTGATTTACGCCCATAACGGCTGGAGCATTTCCGTCAGTTTTGCGGAATCGCAAGACTGGGGTGAATGGCTCTGTGGTGTCTGCGCGTCATCTAGTCACACCGCTATTCGCAGAACTGCTACCCCTGACTCCCCGGTTCGAGGAAGGGTGGATCGCGGGGCCTCGAACCCCGTTTCGGGGGGTGACGCTCGGCCGGCCAGTTCACCGTGTCGCTTGAATACAACGTAGCTGCTGGACACGCGAGAACACGATCGGCCTTTCCTCAGTTGACGTTGGCGGTCAGCCGGAGCCCAAACTGGGCACGAATTCAGTCTGGCGTCCCACTTGATCATTGCATAGCTTAGTCGTGAGGTAGGGCAACCGTGGGGTCAACGAACACACAAGTGAGGATATACTGTTGCGGTCATGCAAACGTTCGGACTTTTCCTTGTCTGTATTGTTGCTGTGGCACTCCAGCCAGGCGCCAGGATCGAGCAGATCGCCGGCGCTCCACTGAAGGGCAAGCTCGTGGAACCCTTCAGCGCGGGCTTCGATCCTTCGGGCAACCTCTACATCTGCGAGTATCAGGGCCAGAGGATCACCCGCGCGGGTCGCGATGGCGTCGAACAGCGCTTCGCTGGCACCGGGATCAAGGGCTTCAGTGGCGACGGTGGCCCCGCCGGCTCCGCGCAGCTGAATGACCCCATAGCATCTTCACTGCCAGAACTGGGATGTATATCGCGGACACCATGAACCACCGCGTCCGCAAAGTGGGCTGGGCCACCGGCGTTATTACTACAATCGCGGGTAACGGCACTGAGGGCTTTAGCGGCGATGGCGGCCCGGCGCTGCAGGCGCAATTTCATGGCGTCTACTCTATCGCCGTCAACTCGGACGAAACCGCCGTCTATGTGGCCGACCTCGAAAACCGCCGCATCCGCCGCATCAACCTGACGACCGGTATCATTACAACCGTCGCCGGCAACGGAACAAGAGGCGTTCCCGAAGATGGAGCCGTGGCCACGCAAAGCCCGCTTATCGATCCCCGCGCCGGCGCCGTCGACGATCGGGAAAACGTGTACATTCTGGAGCGAGGCGGCAACGCACTGCGCGTCGTGGGCCGCGACGGCAAAATCAAAACGCTGATCGGTCCCAACACCGTCACGGCGCCGTTAAACGGTCCGAAGGATCTCTGCGTGGACCGTGATGGCACCATCGTAATCGCCGACGCCGAAAACAACCTTGTTCGCCGCTTCGACCTCAAAGCCTCCACCCTCTCCACCATCGTGGGCACCGGCCAAAAGGGTGACAGACTCGTTCCAACCGATCCGCTCGCCACCGAAGTCTTCCGTCCCCACGGCGTCCGCATGGGTCCCGGCGGTGACCTCATCATCAGCGACAGCTACAATCACCGGGTACTCCGGCTGAGGCGGCAGACATAGCGGTCGCGAGGCTCCGGGTGTGGGTGTTCGCGTAGACTGCCGGGCGCCGGAAGGCCGGTCGCAGGCCCGATTAGGAATGAGTGGGCTTCGTTCCGCACCGCCTTGTCACGATTCAGTGCGGTTAGTCACCGGCGATGTCGTTCCTTTTTTCGGGCGCACGCGGCGTCTAATCAGATCAGACGATATGATCTCGTGGTGTTGGGCTACTCCTGATTCTCGGTATCGGCCCTGTAGCTGCTGATTCTTCGTCGGAGTTCACGGCTGGCGGTGTGGCCCGTGGCACCCGACCTGCAAGGATGGTTGTACCGGGCACGATTCTCACAATATACGGCAGTGCCTCGGCGAGATAACTATCGTCGGCGACGCCGAAACGGCCGATGGAGGAGATTGGTCCGCCAAAAGAAGCGAAGGCGAACGTCTTGGTACTAAACCGACTTGCCGATTGGACGGCGTCGGTGAGCGTTCTGACACAGTCGGCGTCATAGCGGATGCAGGGCTAACACCGGGCTAACACCGAGCCCCGACAGCAACATCAAGACAAGTTGCACCCCGTCAAATACCGCATTGCGCCACAGTCTATGACACAGCGGAGTCCCTCACCCCCGCACGGGAAGAACCCCAGCATCGCCATAGTCGACTCCTGGGAATAGATGAAGAGCATTCTGCTGCCTACCCGGCAGATGCGTTGGCATTGTATCCAAGTGACCACCCTGGCCCAGGCAGCAGAACCGTGGGTTGTCAGACGTCGCAGACTGTTGCTCGGCGAAATCTAGAAGATCAGAGGATGCTCCAACGATTGTTCTGCGGCGGCGTCAATCCGCCGGAATGGACGTTTCACGGCCACGTGATAGTGTGCCGAGTTACCAGCGACAAGCCGACTTGTCGGGACTAACTAAACCGGGCCAACTTCCTGTTTACCGGCGACTTTATTGGGAGATCATGGGCGACACATTCCTTGACATATAGTTGCCCACTTCCGGCACACTTCCGAGGCCATGGTCACGGCCTGCGCGTGCGGAACATCCGGAGCGAGATCTCCCGCGTTCATTCGTGATCTGGTACGCTGCGCCATATGCCAGGAAGCGTCTTCTTGAGTTGCGGACAGGATGATAGAGAGTTGGAGATCGCCGACAAGGTTCGTCGGCTTCTCGAAGGGCCACCTTTCGGCTTGACCGTGTTTGTTGCGCGCACCACTAACAATCTGTATAGCCTTAACGAGGAGGTGCTTACACGGCTGGCATACGCAGACTATTTTCTCTTTGTCAATTTTCACCGCAAGGTTGATGGGTTTCCCGGCTCACTCTACAGTCATCAGGAATTGGCAATGGCTCTGGCGCTCGGCCACCGGCAGCTGTTGGACTTCTCCGAAAGAGACGCCCCCAACCTCGGCGTCATTCAATTCATGGTTCAGAACCGGCCAAAGTTCACCACCGATGAGGAGCTACTGAAGATTATCAAGGCCGATGTCGAAAGGGAACAGTGGCGTCCCAACTACAGCCGGTTTCTCCGACCCACGATGCTAAGGCGAGAGAAATCAATTCGCTTTGGGGATGGGGCTGGCAACATCTTAGATGGGACCCCGATCTCCGTTGTCATTCTCAACCAAAGCGGCGATCTGAAGGAAAATGTCATGATTTCTCTAGATACGCTAGATGGGCAGGAGCCAGACCATCTCTTTCGCAGCCCTTTGAAAGTCTCCGCACAACGCCGCTACGATGCCGCAATTCCTCCAGAATCATCTGCGGTGTTCAACATCCTTATCGATGGAAGGCGAACGGCTTCAGGAGAGACGACGGAGGGCGCGTTCCTGACGTCCGCATTGGATCTATCACCACTGCCCCCGCTTTTCTCGAATCAAGGCATCCATGAGATGGAATTTCGTCTTGATGCTAGAGCGCATAGGCGGATCCGGTTTAGAATATGCCGCCGGAACGGCGAATACACGCTTTCATGATGGGCCGAATACAGTGCGGAGTTGAGGCACACGGCTCAATTGGTTGCATTAGGGTCGCGTTGTGTTAAGACGGACCTGCGGTCGTCGGCTTGCTCCTGGATCACGCCTCCGGAAGTTAAGCGATGCGAAGCCGACTTCCCGTTCCTAATCTAATCCGGCCGCCAACCGTTGGCCCACGGCTGAGAGCACTGGTGCTCTCCTGCATTCAGGCATGCATCCTCTCCAGACGCTCTCGGAAGTATTCCTTCCAAGTCTCAGGCAATGCCCCAACTCGCAGCGCTCGCCGCACCGAGGTCACGTCGGAGTCGCCATACCTTTTCTCAGCGTACAGACGAGCTATTTCCGAGACCGGCACGCCGTTTGGGTCCTGAGCAATTGCCTTGATCTCATCGCCACTGGCGACTTCTCCCTCGCGAGCGACGGCCAGGTAGAATCCCGTCCGGCGGCTTGTGAAGAATCGCTTCACCATCTCGTCGGATTGAAATCGCACAGCAAGTTTGTAGCAAGGGAGGCGAGGCTGCGTCACGAATACTTCCGCGGACCCAACAGAGAACTGGTCGCCAAGATGGACTGAGTCTTCCAGCAAACCGTCAGTAGTGAAGTTTTCGCCAAATACGCCCATCGGCAATTTCTTGCCGAGTAGCTCTTTCTTCCAATAATCGTAGTGTACGAGTGGGTAGCAGTAGACGGCCTTATACTCGCCCCCATGGACGGTGAGATCCGCCTGCCGGTCGCCGTCCAGATTAAGCTTTCGCAAAGCGACGCGGCCGCCGACGGGTTGCTTGTAAATCGCGGTAGTCGTTTTTGCTCCGCGCCAGGTCACTTCGCGGGGTAGTCCAACGTTCAGTGAGACGAGCTTCATTTTGCGCGGATCCATTCCATTTGCGTCCCGATCAGCCGACTGATGGGCAGTATAGCGGGTTCTCAGCCCAGCGGAGTCTCCATGACGACCCCACTCGAGTGCGGGAAAGCCGAGAGGGTATCCGGCGCTTACCGCCGATGTCGGCGGATCACGGCCGATTCGAGACCTGAAAGGCGCGATGCCGACTTATCGGGAGCAATCTCGCAGGATGGGCACTTCAGCGTTTGCCGACTTCCCACGCATGTGGCTTCAGACGGGCTACGTTTTTCGAGCTCTACGAGACAAGCGCGAGCGGGTCGAAGCCGAGTATCATCACGATGACGCGCCCATTGCGGTGCCCGTGACGAACGCAAGGAGGTCGGCGTTGATCTGGTCCGGGTTGGTCGTGGCCATGCCATGCGGAAAGCCCGGATACACCTTCAGCGTCGCCTTCTTCAAGATTTTCGCGGACATGAGACCTGCCGCGCCTATCGGTACGATTTGATCATCATCGCCATGCATTACCAGCACGGGTATATCGATCTTTTTCAAGTCTTCGGTGAAATCGGTCTCCGAGAATGCCTTAATGCAATCGTAGTGGGCCTTGATTCCTCCCAACATGCCCTGCAACCACCAGTGTTCGCGGACTCCCTCTGAGATTTTCGCCCCTGGCCTGTTGTAGCCGTAAAACGGGAGCGTAATATCCTTGTAAAACTGAGATCGATCACTCGCCACTCCGGCTCGGATGCTGTCGAACACCGTGACCGGCAAGCCGCCCGGGTTCTTTTCAGTCTTCAGCATCAGCGGCGGCACGGCGCCCATCAAGACTGCTTTAGCGACGCGGTTAGTGCCGTGGCGGCCTAGATATCGCGCGACTTCACCGCCGCCGGTGGAATGCCCAACCAGGATGGCGTTGTTGACGTCAAGCGCCTCGAATAGCGCCGCAAGATCGTCGGAGTAGGTGTCCATCTCGTTGCCATCCCACGTCTGGCTGGACCGGCCGTGGCCCCGCCGATCATGAGCGATCACGCGATAGCCATGCTGGCCAAAAAATAGCATCTGTGCGTCCCAATCGTCTCCGCTCAGCGGCCAACCGTGAGAAAAGACAATCGGCTGTCCTGCACCCCAGTCCTTGTAGTAAATCCGGGTTCCATCCTTCACCGTTATCGTTGCCATAAATTAAGCTCCTTTGTTGCGTTCAAAATCAGGTCGTTCGTTATTTCTGCCAGTGGTCTGCGTCCGAATTCCCGTGCATTAGTCGAAGCCGTAAACCGCTTGCTTGCGCGCGCGGCTCAGTATCGATTCTGAGCCGCGACCGCAAGCGATTTCCCGAGAAGGAAATCATAATCCTCACTCTGCATGGTCGCAAGTTCCCGGCTCGGTGCACCGATCGATTCCTGATTGTTGTCCTGGAGTCGTTGACGTTTCGAGATGTCGCTAATGGAATGGAGTGTGGTTCCGCCGATCTTCCGTGCTAGTTCGGTTGACGTAGAGTGTGAAGACGTCGGCCAGCAGCGGAAGCGATGCGTTGCCGCCGGCCGGCCGCGATTCTGACCTAGCTAGACGAAGCGCCGGACAAAGCGCAACGCTGTTTCGGCGACTTCTCGCCACCCGCTATCGATCGTCAGAGAATGCCCGCGATTCGGAATTTCCATAATCTCGGTTACGTCCGCGTTCCGCTCTTCACGCTGGAACGACGCATTGGCAATGGCCCAAGGAACTGTGTTGTCCTTCTCGCCCGAGATGATGAGCAGGGGCCCGCGTTGGGGGTTGTCGGTGTCAACCTTCGCCTCCGTCCATGGATTGAGGTTGGCCGTCGCCGCCTGGAAGAGAGGCGCGCCTGACGCGGGGACAGCGTACGAGTCGTAGAGTGTCCTGGCCTCCTCCTCGCTCACGGCGTTCGCGAATCCGAACCGGAACTGATCGAACGTTAGTGGGATCGCACGATTACGGTTAGCTGGGTTGCCCAAAACCGGCCACGCGGACTTCAATGACGACAGCGGCAGCGGCAGCACGCCCCGAAAAGGCGCCGGATCGATCGCCACGGTTGCGGCGGACAGACCTCGTCCAGCCAGGATCTGAACCAGCAGGCCACGAAACGAATGTCCGATGATGGCCGGTTTCCTATTCAGCCGGCAGATGATCTGTTCGCAGTGTTCCGCGACCTGCCCAATGGTCTTGTGCGCGAGGATCTCCGGATTCGCATTCGCCTCTTCCACGGTCTCTGGGTCGTCCGGCCAGCCGGGCGACAGCGCCGTATAGCCAGCCTCCTCGAACAGCGTCGCCCAGCGATCCCAACTGCTCGGTAACAGCCAAAGGCCGTGAACGAACACGATGGGTTGCAAATTCGATGCGTTCGCACGCTGCAATTGTTCAACCTCGTGCTCTGTGATCGCCGGCCGTTCGACCGGGCGGGTGCAAAGTCCCTCTTCAGTAACTGCGACAAGTCCCGTCTGTTTCTGCGCTAGTTTGTTCTCCGCCATGTTCTTTCGCTCCAAGGCCGCTGATCTGTTTTCCCCAGGTTCTGAGCTGCTGCCCATGCCATAACTTCGCAGATCCTTGGGAGACTGTAAATACGCGGAATCTCTCCTGTAGTGCTCCCGTAACTCTCCTCCGGCGAGAGGTGCCGGTCTTTGCCACGACGGTCGAGTGGTAAACTCTCTAGGGTCGTTGAGATATCGGCTTCCCATTGTCAAGCCAGCTGGTGCGTTTTGGGGTCTTCGAGTTGGCGCAACCGACCGGCGAATTACGCCGGGATGGAGCATCCGTTAACCTGCAAGAGCAGCCTCTCCAGGTGCTGCGTGCGCTGATCGAGGAGCCCGGCAGAATAGTCACTCGCGAGGAGCTTCGACAGAAGATCTGGCCGGCCAATACATTCGTCGACTTCGATCACGGGATCAACAATGCCATCAAACGTCTGCGTGAAGCCCTTGAGGACACGGCCGCGGCTCCGCGCTATATCGAGACGCTCCCGCGGCGGGGTTACCGCTTTGTCGGAAAAATCGAGCGTGAAACGCCGAGAATGCGGGCGCTCGCAGTTCTTCCGCTCGTCAATCTGTCGCCCGATGCGGAACAGGAGTACTTCGCCGAAGGATTGACCGACGCGCTCATCACGACGCTGGCTAAAATCGGGCAACTACGCGTCGTCTCCCGTACCTCATCGATGCTCTATAAGTCGCGCAACAAGCCTTTGCGGGAGATTGCGCGGGAGCTTGCCGTAGACGCCTTTATCGAGGGAACGATGTTGCGTGCGGGACCAAGGGTTCGTATTACAGCGCAGCTTATAGACGTCCGGAATGAAGAAAAGCTCGTCTGGGCGGAGAATTACGAGCGCGGTTTGGGGGATGTGCTTGCTCTCCAGGCGGATGTGGCGAGCGCTATCGCGCGCGAAGTCCACGTCAAGCTGACGCCTCAGGAAACCGCTCGCCTGTATCACTCGCACACCGTCGAACCGGCGGCCTATGAGGCTTATCTGAAAGGAAGGTACCACTGGATCAGGCGGAGCCGTGAGGGGCACGAGAGGGCTGTGCAGTACTTTGAGCAGGCGATTCTTATCGACCCGGAATATGCGGCTGCTTATTCGGGCCTTGCAGATGCGGTTTCAATCATGGGTTTATGGGGGCTGCTAACGCCCCAAGAAGCCTGCGGCAAAGCCAAAGAACTGGCCCGCACAGCGCTCGAAATCGATGTCAGTCTCGCGGAGGCCCACACTTCTCTCGCCTGGGCGACATTTCACTACGATTGGGCATTCGCTGATTCCGAGAGCGAGTTCGAGCGTGCTCTTGAACTCGACCCGCGTTCTGGGGCGGGCCACCATTGGTTCGGCATGGCTCTCGGAATGATGGGCCGTTATGAGGAGGCCTACACGGAGATCCGGAGGGCAATTCGCCTAGACCCTCACCGCAGCCTCATGCACTTCGGAATGGCGTTCATTTCCTGGTGCGGACGCCGGTACGATCAGGCGATCGACGCGGCCCGCGAGGCTCTCGAACTGGATCCCTATGCTGCGCAGGCTTACGTTTGGCTGGGTCTCACCTACGTTGCCAAGTCAATGTTCGAACCAGCGCTTGATGCCTTGCAAAAGGCAGCAAATCTATCAGGGCGTGCTCCGGTCGCCGTTGCCTGTCTCGGTGAGGCCTACGCTGCCGTCGGAGATGAAGTGCAGGCGCGGAGAATCCTCGAAGAACTCACCGGACAGCAGCACGTGACAGCTTATTTCGTAAGCCGGGTCTAGTCGGCCCTTGGCATTCGCGAAGAAGCTTTCCGCTGGTTGGAGATCGGTTTCGAGCAACGGGCGGAATGGATGGCTTTACTGAGTGTAGACCCGCGTTTTGATGCCCTTCGGGATCACCCTCGCTTCCAGGAGTTGATGCGGCGTCTCACGAAGGGGCAGGACCTGAGTCGCTCTTTGTCCTTCTCGGCAACCCCTGCGAAAGTTGCCGTCTGAAAAGTAGCAGTCGGTCTGAGCGTCCCGTTCGACGTGGACGACTCCACGAAAGAACTCGCGGATCACTCCCGAGAAACGCCCATAGCACAGCCTATCCGGCGGCCGACACTGGGCCATCCATCATAGTCGCGATGCCGAGTTGACCTGACCAGCTCCATTGGGGTTAGCGCTAACCGTCAGAGGCAGAGTGCCGGCCTCACGCTAGAATCTCTTTGATCACCCTGCCGTTGACGTCCGTCAGCCGGAAGTCGCGGCCACTGTATCGGTAGGTAAGGCGTGTGTGATCGAGGCCGAGCTGATTGAGCACGGTCGCCTGGATGTCGTTCGGATCGACTGGGTTCTCGACGGCGCGGAAACCGAAATCATCGGTCGACCCATAGGTCATGCCGCCCCGAATGCCGCCGCCCGCCAGAAGCATGCTGAAGCCTTGATTGTTGTGATCGCGGCCATTCTGCACTTTCACGAGACCACTGACCTCCACCGACGGAGTACGCCCAAACTCTCCCCCAATCATGAGCACCGTCTCGTTGAACAGCCCGCTTGTCTTGAGGTCGTCCATCAATGCGGCGATCGCTGGGTCGGCCTGAGACGCGAGCTTCTGGTGGATCATGATGTCGTCATGATTGTCCCAGGGCTGGCTGTTGCCGAAATACACCTCCACCATTCGGACGCCGCGCTCCACCAGCCGCCTGGCCATGAGGCAGCCCCGTGCGAAATCTCCCGAGCCGTAGCGCGCTTGGGTGGCAGCGCTCTCCTTGCGAACGTCGAAGGCGTCCATCGCCTGGCTCTGCATCCGGTAGGCGATTTCCATGGATTCGATGCTGCCCTCCAGCTCTGGATCCGATCCTTCGCGCTCCAGGCCCATGCTGTTGAGCTTCCCGAGCAGATCGAGCTGCCTCCGCTGTTCCTCTAAACCGATCTCGTGATTGCGAAGATGGCGAATCAGCTTTTCGGGAT
Organism: Acidobacteriota bacterium; assembly: GCA_003223115.1. Classification (GTDB taxonomy): domain Bacteria; phylum Acidobacteriota; class Terriglobia; order Bryobacterales; family Bryobacteraceae; genus QHXW01. The sequence goes on along the minus strand of QHXW01000211.1, from coordinate 35,604 downwards.
CGGTGTCGCTATTGGCCAGATAGGTTCCCTGATAGACCGCGGGCAAAAAGCTGGAGGTCCAGAGCTGAGGACCAATTACCGGCAGCCCCGGACAGAGCACCACGAAACCTGGCAGATTCTGATTTTCGGTTCCGAGCCCGTAAGTCACCCAGGATCCCATAGACGGATGGCCGGGCAGCGGACTGCCGCAGTTCATGCGGAAAAGCGACGGCTCGTGATTCGGCCGGTCGGTGTGCAGTGAACGGACTACGCAGATGTCATCGACGCGCGCGTTGAGCTGGGGAAAGATCTCGCTCATCTCGATGCCGCTCTTCCCGTAACGCGTGAAGCTGAAAGGGGATTTCAGCAGGTTGCCGGTCTTGCGCTCCGTTTGCAGATTACCTGAGGGTGCCGGCTGGCCGGCATATTTGGTCAGCATGGGCTTGGGATCCCACGTGTCCACCTGCGACACGCCCCCGTTCAGAAACAGGTGAATGATGTGCTTGGCGCGGGCCGGGAAGTGCGGAGCCTTGGGGCTGAGAGATCCGGTGGCCCGGGCGTTGTCCGCCAGCAGGTGGGCCAGACCCACCATCCCAAAGCCCGATCCCATGGTGCGCAGCGCGTCACGGCGTGTCATTCCGGCGCTCCTTTCAATTCAAAAAGTAAAACTCATTGGCGCTCAGCAGCACCTGTGCGTACTCCGACCACGACTTGCCGCCGCCACGGAGAAACTCCAGCCCGAGTTGCAGCTCCTTGGGACTCGGATCGCGGTTCAAGAGCAGCCGATAGCAGCGTCGAATGCGTGCGGCATTCTCCGCGCCGGCTTCCTTTGCCACACGCGCCGACAGGGCTTCCGCCTGCCGCATCACAAACCCGCTGTTCAGGAAAAACAGCCGCTGCAGCGGCGTATTGGTCGCCATGCGCTCATCGCTCGTGCTATTCGGATTGGGGAAATCGAACAGGGCCAGCGTTGGATCCAACCGGCGGCGGCTCACGAAGGCGTAGACGGTGCGGCGATCGTTTTTTTCCTCCGCAATCGGCTGGGCCTCGCCACCCACCTTTCCATCCAGCTTTCCCGAGACGTAAAGCAGCGAGTCGCGCAATGCCTCGATATCGAGCCGGCGGCGATTAGCCCGCCAGAGTAGCCGGTTATCCGGATCTGCGGCGAAATTCTTCTCTAGCTTGGCGGCGCTCAGGGCATAGGTGGCGGACAGCATGATTTCGCGGTGCAGGGCTTTGATCGACCAGCCGTTCTCCACGAAACGAGCGGCCAAATAATCCAGCAGCTCCGGATGAGTGGGCGGCTCCCCCATGCGCCCGAAGTTGCTTGGCGTGCGCACAATGCCCCAGCCGAAATGGTGCTGCCAGATACGGTTCACCATCACGCGCGCGGTCAATGGATTGCCCGGGTTGGCGATGGCCGCGGCCAGTTCCATACGGCCGCTTCCCTGATGGAATTCCGGCGGTGGGCCGTCACACAGAATCGACAGGAAGTGCCGTGGCACTTCATCACCGAGATTATCGGCGTTGCCGCGGATGTGTACCCGCGCGTTGGCTGGCTTCTCGTTATCGCGGATGGTGTGAATGTAGGGATAAGGAGGCGGCAGTTCACGCTTGAACTTGTCCAGATCGTCACGCAAGCTCTGGAGGTGCACCTTCCACTCGCCAGCCAGAAAGCGCTCGATCTTCTTTTCGTCATAACGAAAAACGCCGCTGTCGAATTTGTAAGGGTCGCCGATGCGCTGGTCGGAGAAGAAATCGCGCCATAAGATGTATTTGTCTCGTGATAGCGAAAGCAAATTGGCGGCGCTCAGCACCTCGCGGTCCTGGGAGCCTCCCAGCCGGATCAGGTTCTTCTCGTCAATCGACTTCTTCTCCACATTGAGGGCGACGAGAAGCTCGCGGAATTCCTGCGCGGCTTTTCCTAACTGGTCATCCGGCGCTTCCGCTGCCACCAACGCATCCCAGGATTTCAAGTAGGGATGCTCCTTGCTCTTCACCTGCAAGTAACGAGCCATGCGGCCCAGGGTTTCGGGATCGAGCCGGCCTTCCCGGGCGGCTTCGAACGGATCCTCGCCATGAATTACCTGCCGTGCCGCCATCAGATACTTCGCCGTCTGCGAGGCGAAAATCTCGGCGAGCTGCAGGCTTTGCGTGCTGAGAAACTCCTGAATGGCGGTTTGCTGATCTGCAATTTTCTTGTTGCGAGTATCGTAGTTCTTGACGACGTCATCCGGCGCGAGTGGATATTGGTACAGCTTGGTGCTTTCGAAGACTCCTAGCAAAGAGTAGTAATCCTTGGCCGGAATGGGATCGAACTTGTGGTCGTGGCACTGGGCGCAGCCGGCCGTCAAGCCGAGAAAAGCCCGCGTTGTGGCGTCCACTCGATCATCCTGAAACTCCGGGCTGAGGCCATAAAAACCGAGGCCCGCCACCAGCTTTTTGCGCTGCGGGGAGGCGAAAAGATCGCCCGCGATCTGAGCCTTGACGAACAAATCGTACGGCATGTCGTCATTGAATGCGGCGATCACCCAATCCCGATAGCGGAAGCTGTTCGGGTAAGGATCATCCTTGGTCGAATTCAGCCGGTCGTCGGAATAGCGGGCGACGTCCAGCCAGAAACGGCCCCACCGCTCGCCATAACGAGGCGAAGCGAGCAGCCGGTCGACAACCTTTCGGGAGGCATCGGGCGAGCGATCGCGCACAAAGGCGTCTACATCTTCGGGATCGGGGGGCAGACCGGTCAGATCAAACGTGGCGCGCCGGATCCATGTGCGCCGGTCGGCTGCCGGCGCCGGCGCGAGCCCTTTGCTTTCGAGACGCGCCAGCACGAACGCGTCGATCGGAGACTGCACCCAGGCGTTGTTCTTTATTTCCGGCACAGGCGACTTGCGCAACGGCTGGAACGCCCAGTAGGCCCTCTGCTCGGGAGCGATCACATACCCCGATCCGCTTTTGGCGGGCTCAACGGTGGCCTTGTTCTCCGGCCAGATCGCGCCTCCACCCACCCACTCTCGCAGAACTTCTATCTCCTCGTCTTTCAACTTCCCCGACGGCGGCATCTTGAGCCGCGCGTGGGTGTGGGAAATGGTCTGAATCAGAAGACTGTCGGCGGGCTTGGTGGGTACGACTGCCGGACCCGAATTGCCACCTTTGAGAATGTTTTCGCGAGAGGTCAGATCGAGACCACCCAGGTGAGCGGTGGAATGACAGGGATAACAGTTCTTGGCCAGCAGCGGCCGGACGCGCATCTCGAAAAACTCGGGAGCATCGGCCGCCGTCGAGCCAAACGAGCCGAACCAAAGAACGAAGATAAGTCTTAACCGCACAGTTCCTGAGAGGTAGTGTAACGCGTCGGGAGCGCACGGTTTTCCCAACAGGATGTTCGGGAACGATAACACTACCGTCCACAACCGATTCGTCCTCACATGCCGTTCGCTCCATCAATCCATTTGGCAGGTTTGTCGGCATTGGCGTCGAATGACGAGCCGGTCACCCGCTGACGCAGGTAATCGTGAGGAGCGCGGGGTTGAGGGAGCTTCGCCGAACTCGACGCGGACCTGTTGGAACCGATAGAGAACGTCCCCGTGCCTGGCAAGCAGGTGCGCAGCCCTTAATGAGATCTCGACCTCTGGTGACGTTCGGCGAAGTCTGCTTCGGACGAGTGCTCGAACAATTCTAAGTTTTAACAAAGCAACTTCAATGCTTTTTTCTACGCCTCAGGCCACTTCTGCCGATGGTGCTTTTTGGTCGTGCCGGCCCACGCCATAGCAGCAGTGTTGCAGCGGATGTTCATCTCCGCATAAGATCTGACACGGTCTGAAGTCAATCACAACTATTTCCTGCTACCCACTGATGAATAGGTCTCTCCCACCAGGCGTGGAACAAAACGGTGGGAAAATGGTTTTGCGCTTCTCGAGCGCGGAGTTTTGTTTTTTTGTTGGGCGCGGAGCGTAGAGTGACGCACCGAATCCGGCGATCGGGTTCTTAGATGGACGTCGGAACAGGAATACCGGAAATCGGCGCCGATGATTTCGCGCGCCGCTTTTTCATGCGCTCAATCAACCTGATGTGGCTACTTGGCGCCGGCACGTCGGCATCCGCCGGAATTCCAACAGCCGGTGACATGATCTGGGAATTCAAGCAAACGCTCTTCGTCACCCAACGGCGAGTCTCTCCAAAGATGGTTGCCGATCTGTCCAGCGCCGCCATCCGTGCCCGGTTGCAGGCGCATATCGATTCGTCCGGGAAGTTGCCTCCTGCCGGCTCCCCGGATGAATACGCCGCCCTCTTCGAGGCGGTATACGCCGCGGAAGCCGATCGGCGGGTCTATCTGGACTCAAAGATGTCGGGCGCCAAACCGTCCTATGGTCATATCGCCCTGGCCACCCTCATGCGGGCGCAGCTGTGCCGCCTTTTGTGGACGACGAATTTCGATCCGCTCGTTGCGGACGCATGCGCAAGGGTCTATGACGGAACCGGATATTTGACGACCGTCGCGCTCGACGGACCCGACCTCGCCAAGCAATGCATTGATGAGGGAAGATGGCCAGTCGAAGTCAAACTGCACGGCGACTTCAGGTCCCGTCGTCTCAAGAATACGACCGATGAGCTTCGTCTCCAGGACGAGCGTTTGAGAAAAGTTCTGGTTGACTCATGTCGGCGCCTTGGCCTCGTCGTCGTAGGGTACAGCGGCCGGGATTCGTCCGTCATGGACGCCGTCGACGAAGCCATGCAGGCCGGCGCCTTTCCGGCGGGATTGTTCTGGTTGCACCGGGGCGAAGACGCGCCTTTGCCGGGAGTCCATGAGCTGCTTGTCAAGGCTGTCGCCGCCGGCGTCGATGCGGCGCTTGTCCGGGTCGACAATTTTGACGAGATCATGCGCGATCTCATACGTTTGAAGCCGGATATCGACACGCGCGTTCTTGAGGGTTTTGCGCTTCAGCGTCGTCGGTGGAGCGCCGCGCCCCAGCCCGCTGGACACCGCGGATGGCCGGTGGTCCGTCTCAATGCTCTTCCTGTCATTCAGACGCCGAGCGTGTGTCGGCGTATTGTCTGCTCTGTCGCCGGCCATGCCGAGGTCCGAAGCGCGATCGAGGCAGCGGGAGTGGATGTGCTGGCGACTCGAACCAAGGCGGGTGTCCTGGGTTTCGGGACCGACGCCGATATGCGTTTGGCTTTCGATGCCTACGGCATTACCGACTTTGATCTGCACACGATCGAGAGCAAACGGCTGCGCCACGACTCCGGCGAACGCGGCTTGTTGCGATCGGCGCTCACCCGTTCAATTACCCGGCACCAGGGGCTGACATCGATCCGCCACGGGAATACGGATCTTCTGATCCCCGCCGATCCGCACAAGGGCATCTGGGCGGAGCTGAAACGGCAGGTTGGAACGCTGACGGGAACGGTGACCGGTCATCCCGAGTTGCATTGGCACGAAGGTGTTGGCGTCCGCCTTGACTGGGCCGACGAGCGGTTATGGGTCTTGATCGAGCCGCGCACGATATTCGAAGGCATCAGCGATGAGAATCGGGGCGATGCCGCCGACTTTGCGCGCGAGAGATCCGTGAAGCGCTATAACCGCCCGCTTAATGCGCTGGTCAGCTTCTGGGCGAACCGCGTCGCCGCGGACGGCCGCGAAATGCGCGCCTTCGGCATCGCAGACGGAGTTGATGCGGTGTTTCGATTGTCGGCTGATACGGCTTTTTCGAGGAGGGCTGGCGTATGAGCAGTGAGATCTTCCCGCATGTCTGCCTCGCCGAACCCAAACTGGCCTTTCATCCCGACCGGATTTCGGATCGCGACATCCATCCGCTCAAGGGGCTCATCCGCTTTGGGCCATATTCCAGTGGCCTCGTACCCGATCCGATCCGTGTCGCCACGATCGCGCCCGCAACGGAGGGTGCCCGGCTGTTCGATTTCATGAAACAGCTCAACTCGACAGCGCGGGCGACAGAACGGATCGATTATCTGCCCAACTGGCCCGGTTTTCATAGCGTCTTTGGGCTGCATATGCGCGGCGCGTCCCGAACCTGCCATATCGAGCTTGACGCCGGACTTGAAGACGAGTTTCAGGCTTCCGCTTCCCCTCACGTCGTTTTGGCCGACCGGCTCGTGCGCGCGGTTCAAAGCCTCGATGCTCGCCGCGCGGAATTTGATGTGTTGTTCATCTACATACCCAAGCGTTGGGAGCGCGGCTATAAGGGAGGACCCGACGAGGATTTCGATCTTCACGACCACATCAAGGCGATGACCGCCGCGCGTCGCATGCCCGTTCAACTCGTACGTGAGGACAAAGCCCTCGCCTATCCGGATCGTGCGAGTGTCATCTGGCGCATTGGGCTTGCCCTCTATGTGAAGGCCGGCGGCGTGCCCTGGAAGCTTGCCGAGACTGATCCAGAAACGGCGTATGTTGGTCTCTCTTACGCCGTGCGCCCGCTCGAATCCAACCGCCCCCGGTTTGTCACTTGCTGCAGCCAAGTGTTCGATGCTGAGGGTGCCGGCTTGGAGTTTGTTGCGTACGATGCCCATGAAGTGGAAATTCAGCGCGATAACCCGTTTCTTTCCCGCGCGGAGATGTTCCGTGTGATGACGCGTTCGCTGGACCTTTATCGCCGGCGGCACGCCGGCCGTTCGCCGCGCCGGGTGATGGTGCACAAGACCACCGAGTTTAAGGCGGAAGAGACTGACGGCTGCATGGAAGCGTTTCACCTGTGCGAGGCGGTCGATCTGGTGCAGGTTGTCGAGGATGTGGGCTGGCGAGGCGTGCAGATCCAAAGTACCGCGGAGGCCAAGAAGGGCGAGCCGACCGCCTTCCCGGTATCACGCGGCACCTTGCTGGGCATTGCGCCCGCGGAGGCGCTCTTGTGGACTCACGGCAGCGTGCGCGGCATTGGGCAGCGCCATTATTTTCAGGGCGCCCGGAGTACGCCGCGTCCCGTGCGGCTCATTCGCCATGCCGGCCATGGTCCATGGGATGACGTCGCGTTTGCTATCCTCGCCCTGTCGAAGATGGACTGGAACAACGATGCCCTTTATGACGCCCTACCCGTCACCCTCGAATACGCGAAGGTCCTCGCCCGCGTCGTCAAGCGCATGAATGTGCTTGGAAGCGCTCCCTATCAGTTTCGGTTCTTCATGTAGGGCTACGGTCTGCAGCGTGTTCTACTGACTTCGGGCATCCCACTATTTAGCCTTCGGTCACCTTTCGAATTTTCTTTCCCGGAAAAAGGCAGCGCCGCCGGACGGAGAGGTCGGGCTGCGGGATGTCAAGCTACCTTACACGAGTTCGAGACGAAGTTCACGACCGACCACAGCGGCGGCTTTCCGAAGGGTGACGAGCGTCACAGCGTCATTTTTGGGATCGAGGAGCCGGTCGAGAGCGGCGCGGCTGGTGTGCATGCGCCGGGCCATCTCTGCCTTGGTAAGGCGTTTTTGCTTCATGGCGTCCTCCACCTGGCGCGCCACGACCCGCTTGATGGCGTTCGCGTTGACCTCTTCGTACAGGCCTTCCTCGCGCAGCCAGCTGTCGAAGGTTGAGCCGATGTTTTTCTTTTTCATGCCCCTGGCCCTTTTTTCCGCTTGATCGCGAGATCAATATCCTGTTTGCGCGTCTTCTGCGTCTTCTGCGTCTTCTTCATGAAACCGTGCAGGAGCACCATGCAGTCGCGTTCAACGCAGAAGAGCACGCGCGCGACGCGGCCATGCGGCAGCCTGCTGCGGACCTCCCATAGGTCCCGGCCGAGGGACCGCACTAGCGGCATGCCCATTGGCCATGAAAACTCCACATCCTTGATATCTTCGCCGATGATCCGGCGATCCGCCGCGTCGAGGCTCTTCAACCATTCCCGCACGGGCTCGCGCCCGCTATCCGAGCGATAGAATCGGGCTGGCAGGCGTTTGAGATCCGGCCTCATTGAGAGTGTATCAATTTTGGTACGCGCTGTCAAGAAACGGGCACGGGTGAAAATGTTCTTCCAAAGTATAGCCCCGGCGGGTGTTTGTCACGTCCGGCTTCGGATACCGACCATTTATGCCGCAATGGCTATGCGCCAGAGATACGGTAGGCTAAAAGATCACAAACAGCTTCGATAGTGTGGTTCAGCACCATGGCCGCCCGGTATGCGCTTTTCCGTGCTTCATATTTCGGATCTCCATCGCGACCTGCGCGATGAAGTGGCTAATGGACCACTTCTGGATTCGCTTCTCCGCGACATTGAGCATTACGACAATCAAAATCCGCCGATCCTCCGGCCTTCCGTATGCGTCGTAAGCGGTGATCTTATCTATGGCGTGAAGCCGGATTTACCCGATCCCGGCCCCGAATTAGACCGTCAATACAACCAGGCCGTGGATTTCCTGATCGGCCTGGCGGACAAACTTTTCGATGGAGATCGCGGACGGTTGGTGCTCCTTCCGGGAAATCACGATGTTTTCTATCCGGCCGTGATCGCGAGTAGTACGCGAATCGACATTCCAGCCTCGGCAGCCGAGCGAAGACTGCTTACGGATGAGCTGTTCGCTCCGATGTCGCGCTTGCGCTGGTCCTGGCGCGAGATCTGTTTCTATCGAATTACCGACCATGAACAATATGAACAACGGCTGAGCGGCTTTGCGTGGGCGTATGACCTTTTCTACCAGGGCGCCCGGTTCTTCAGCATGACGCCTAAAGATCAGTTTGAGATTTTCGACTATCCGACTCTCGGTCTCTCCGTTGTCGCCTTGAATAGCTGCTACCGCAATGATCCTCTGCAGAGAGCCGGCGGATTCCACCCGACTGCCCTGTCGGCGGCGTGCCGCGAGATGCGCAGTCCGAACCGCGCCGGCTGGCTTCTGGCCGCGAGCTGGCATCACAGCGTGGGTGGTGGGCCGTTCCACAACGACTACTTGGACAGTGAGTTTCTCCAACTGCTTATCGACTCGGGCGTCTCGTTGGGATTTCACGGCCACCAGCACGATTGCGTCGATGAACGCTACCGGCTCGGTCCCGGCAAACGCAAGATGACCATCGTCAGCGCCAGCACGTTGTGCGCCGAGCCTCGAAATCTGAAGCCGGGGGTACCCCGCGGCTACAACGTGGTGGAGCTTGACACTGACGCCTGGACTGGCCGAACGCATTCGAGGCACATGGTAAACAACTCATTCAACTTACGCATGCCAAATTATAAATGCCTTCTTTCCCACAATCAAACAAAATCGTCTATTTATGTTTTGGGTATCGCAAGCCTGCTCATCCGATGAGCCTTGACCCACAAAAATAGGGGACAAGCTCTAAAATACGCTCGCCTCAAACAATTGTCCAGCTGATTGTTTGACTCCGACTTAGTTTGGTGCATCAGTGCTTTCAAGCGATTTCCGATCGGAACCCAAGATCACGCTTTAAACTGTTTGGACCAGCGCCGCTGCCGAATATGGTTTCTGAATAAACGCCGCGAGCCCCTTTCCCACAAATCGGTTTGTGATCTCTACCTCGTTGTAACCACTTGAGAGGATCACTTTCACACCAGACTGAATGGATTTGAGGTGGCGAAGTGTTTCTTCCCCGCTCATCCCCGGCATCGTCACGTCGAGCACGACGGCCGCGATGTCTTGTCCGTGCTGTTGAATTGAAATAATGTGAGTGCTTCTGCGCCACGTGTTATTGAAAAAGCCGTTTACTATTGGCCCGACCACGGGTGAAAGGGATGAGTGATCCTGGAACATCGGCTAAGCTTGTTCGCATTAGCCTCAGTTGACGACTCAAGCCAAGGGACGAGTGGAGCGCGGCCACCGCACGCATCAGGATCGCTTGATTAAGAAAATGCGATTGAAGAAGATCGCCACATACGCCAAGGCGAACACATTCCTGGCAGAAGCCAAGGGGCTCAACCGCCACCCCTTCCCCTGCACCCCATCCCCGCTCACGCGAGCGTGCAGAGACTATCAATAATATAATAGGGACACTTCTATCGAGGAAAGAAGGGGGACATTTCTATCGAGGCTTGACATTAGACAAGACTCGCCCTTGACACCAGCCCTTTCTTGAGATTACACTGCTACGGTCCAAGTGCCGGGCTTCCCGCTTTCGGGTTCGTTCGGACTTGCCGAACGGCAGGATAGCGGGGCTCTAGGCTAATGTCCGTTTAAAGAACAAACGGCCTACTTTTCACTGTGTCGGGTGTGAGAGTGGGGGCATCAGTCATGTTGTGAGGTTTTCATGCCAACGAAGAGGGGGCAACTTATTCAGGCGTACCTGTTCAGGCGTGATAGTCTGATATTTCTTTTGCTTTGGGCGAGTAGCGCCTACGCCCAGTTCAGCGGCAGCATCGAGGGGATTGTGCAGGATCCGTCGGGCGGCAGCATTCCGAGCGCGACCGTTACTTTGTTGAGCAAGACTACGCACCTGACAAAATTGACAACATCGGATGCTTCCGGGAACTACCGCTTTGTGAGCCTAGCCCCAGATGAGTATCAGATCACTGCTAATGCGCGGGGCTTCTCCGAAAATAAAGTGGATGTCTCCCTGCGAACAAGCCAAACACTCGCTCTTGCGCTTTCGCTTAAGCTGACTACTGCGGAGCAGTCGGTGGAGGTTACAGAACGGGCGCCGGTTCTCAATGTGGCCGAAAGCCGTAACCAGCAAACGCTCGCAACGCAGGAACTTCAATCGCTACCACTAGCAGGCCGGAGTTTGCTCAGTTTGGTGACCCTGGCTCCTGGAGTGACCGGATTAGGAACTGTAGGCTTTGACAGTCCGGGATCCGCCGCCGACAACTACAGCACGGAAGCACGCGTAGACGCCAGCGCGAACGGAATTAACCTCCGCGGCAACATGTATATTGTGGACGGCCTAGACGTAACGAGCAACTACGAGCAAGGCACCCTCAATCTCATTCCGAACCCCGATGCAATTCAGGAAGCATCCGTTCAGACGAATACGTTTGCCGTAGATTACGGTCGCGCCAGTTCGATTCAAATGGTGATGACCACCAGATCCGGTACGGATACTTTTCACGGGACCGCGAGCGATTACTTCAACAGTCAACAGCTCTGGGCGGGAACTGAGTTCGCCCACAATTACGCACCCTTTCACAGCAACAACGTGTCCGCTACGCTCGGGGGGCCGATTATTCCCCATCATGGTTCTTTCTTCTTTTTCGCGATTGAGCCGCTTTGGTCATCGAATTCCACTGGCGCTAGCACAGTCACGTACGAAGCCCCCGAATTTACGGCTTGGGCCCAGAAGAATTTTCCAAACACAGTGGGAACCAAGTTGCTGACTGGCTATGGTCCTTCGAATGCCGCTACCACCGGCGTCGCTCAGACGGCAGCAGAAGCACTTCCCGGAAGTTGTGGCACGGGACTCGCACCACCCTGCAACTTGCCTGTGTTCGACACTGGCATCTTCAGCGCGACGAATTATCGAAATGGTATGCAATATAACCTGCGCGTTGACCAATACTTTAAGAATGATCGAATTTATGGAAATTTCTTTCGGACGACGCTAAATACAAATGGGCCAAACGTGCGTCCAAAGTTCAATACCACAAACGACAACCAAACAAAAACGCTACAAGTCAATGAAATCCATACGTTCTCGCCTAGTGCGCTGAATGAGGCGATGTTTGGTTTCGTCCGAGTGCGCGGTAATGCTACGAGCACTGGCGATTTTACTGTCCCTCAAGTCTACGTGCAGGGCCTCGGTGCGGCTTTTGGGGATGGATATGCCATGGGTGCCTTCGCCCAGCCCAACTACCACTGGAGGGACGTCCTCAATCTCAGTCGTGGATCGCACAGTCTGAGGTTTGGTATTGAAAGTTGGCATGGACAAGCCTTGTCGCTCGACGGCCCTACCAGGGCTCAACCAAGCTTCAGTTTCACAGACATGCTTAATCTGGTAAAAGACCAACCGTACACCGAATCTAACTTGGCTTATGAACCTCTGACGGGCCAACCAGCTCTAAACACGAATTATGGTTATGCTGCCACTACGGTTGGCGTTTTCGCACAGGACACATGGAAGATCTCGAAGAATATGACGATCAACTATGGACTGCGCTGGGACGATTTTGGGAATCCATATCCAGTGATGAAGACGGTGCTGGCAGACTTCCATTTCGGAGCTGGTCAGAGCCTGGATCAGCAGATTGCGAACGGATTCTTCCAACAGCAACATCACCTGTACAACCATGCCCTTGCGAACATTTTCAGTCCGCGCTTCGGAATGGCGTGGGATCCGACGGGTCACGGCACATGGGTCGTGCGAGGCGGATTCGGGATATATCACGAATGGCCCAATCTCGGCAATACCGCCAACGCCATGAGTGGTAATCCGCCAGGCTTTATTGTCCCGACGTTTTTCGGTGGAACGGCAAACCCACCCATATTCGCGTTAGGTACCAGCAATAAGTTTCCCTTTGGATTCCCCTATCCAGGGCTACCTGCAACCGGCCTGGATTCGCATGGCGGTCTACTTGGTGCGCATCCGTACGTTCAAGGCATTGACCAGAATCTCACTGCACCTACTGTTTATATCTTTACGACAACGGCTGAACGTAGCCTTAGAAAGGACTGGGTGGCAAGCATCGGTTATGTCGGTCAGCGCGGGAGCAACTTGGTCCCGGCCAGTCGTAATAATAATTACAGCACCGGCTATTTCGCTGCCCTTGATATTAATCAGTTTCCTGGAGATTTAATCCAATGCAACTGTAGTGTTCCGCAGCGCTTAAATTCTAGTTTTGGCCAGATTATTTATGCCCGCAATGCCGCGGAGAGCGCATATAATGCCGTTATTGTCGCGGTGCGAGGACGTTTCGGTGCACGTGGCGGCCTCAATGCCTCTTACACGCACTCTCGCACGTATGATGATGCGGGCTATTACCCCACGGCAATCCATCTCCATCAATACTGGGGGCCGTCAGCCATTGACATCCCAAATCGCTTTTCCCTCTCTTGGGACTACGAGTTACCAGGCCTGAACAGCGGCCACGGTCTTGTTGGACGCATTACGACGGGTTGGACCATTAGCGGCACCACCATTCTCCAGTCGGGTGGACCCTTTACGGTTGTCACCTACGCGCCCTTTCTTCCCCTCCGGAATTCGAGCGGACAGATTATCGGCTTCGCTCCTGGCAGCGGGGATTTTTCGGCAACCGGAGATAATTTCGCATATCCCAATGTTACTAGCTACCGCCAAGCGACTAATCGACAAGGTTACTTGAACGGCATCTTCGCCGCAGATAACTTCCCTAACCCGGCTTTGGGCTCGCAAGGCAACGAAAAAATTAATGCATTCCGCAATCCTGGGTTTGCTGGGACAAATGCCGCTCTTTCGAAGGACACTGCCATCAGTGAGCGAATAAAGCTACAACTTCGCTTCGAATTCTACAACATCTTCAATCGGGTCAACCTGGGTTTTGTCGACTCGAACCTTACCGATACCACATTTGGCCGCTCTACGTCGCAGTTCAATCCGCGGTGGATCCAGCTTGGCGCCCGCATAACATTTTAGGCAAGATCTGGTGGGAAGGTTCGCAATGCATCTAAGTGCCCTTGCCTTGCTGGCCCTGGCGGCGGCAGTTCCGGTCCGTGCCCAGGCGGGTACAGATGTAATACACTCCATCACCGCGGTATTGCAAGAGCAGCAGTATGAGCACGCGCTCCAGCTGATACAGGGCGAGTTGCGGCATTCACCAAACGATGTCCGGCTCTGGACCTTGCAAGGAATTGCGCGCTCTAGACTGAGCAATGACAGCGAGGCAATTATTTCCTTCGATCACGCCCTCAAGCTCAAGCGGGACTATCTTCCGGCGTTAGAGGGTGCTGCGCAGATCGAGTATTTGGCGGGAAGCAACCGCGCCATTCCTTTGTTGGAGCGCCTCCTCTTGGTACGTCCCGACGATCAGACCGCTCACGCGATGCGAGCCGCGATGGCGTATAAGCACCGCGATTGTCAGTCGGCTACGGAGCATTTCAGTCACGCTGGAGCAGTGATCTCTTCTCAGGCGTCAGCACTCGACGAATATGCCGCATGCCTCGCCATGCTGAAACGGCGGGACGAGGCCATATCTGTTCTCCAGAAGCTTGTAGCTCTAAAGCCTGCTGATCCCCGGGCGCGCATGAAGCTTGCAGCAATGGAGTTCATGGGCCAGCGAGCTAAGGACGTGATCCAGACGTTGCGTCCACTGGTGGAAAATGAGACTCCAGATCCTGATGCGCTCGACTTGGTGTCGGCTGCTTATGAGGTTACTGGAGACACGCCCCAAGCGCTGGAAACGCTTCGCAGGGCAATCGTATCGGCACCGCGCAATGTGGATTACTATTTGGACTTTGCGGACCTCAGCTTTGCACATAGCTTTTTTCAAAACGGCATCGACATGATGAACACCGGACTGAGTTTGCTGCCTAATTCCGCGCCCCTCTATGTGGCGCGAGGAGTTTTATTGATTCAAATGGCGAAGTACGACCAAGCAGAGGCTGATTTTGAAACCGCGCAACGCGTCGATCCAAATCAGGCATTGGGCTCCGCAGCAAAGGGCCTAGCTGAGATTCAACAGAATAATCTTGACCAGGCCCTGCAAACCGTGAAGGTGCAATTGCGTCAGAAACCAAACGACGCTTTTCTGTATTACCTGCTAGCCGAAATCCTCGCACGCCACGGAGCGTTGAGTGGAACATCCGAAGTCCAGCAAGCCATTAAGGCTGCGCTCCATGCAGTGCAATTGAATCCGGACCTCTCGATCGCACACAATGTTCTCGCCCGTTTGTACCTGAACTCCGGCAACGTGAGCTTGGCGATTGAGCAAAGCCGTTTGGCACTGCGCGCTGATCCCTCTGACCAGACGGCTCTATATCATTTGATTTTAGCGTTACGCCGAAGCGAAAAGGGCGACCAGATTCCACCATTACTGAAACGATTAGCCGCAGTGCGCGAGCATGCTGCAAACGAGGAAGCACGCTACCGCCGATACGGGTTATTCGAACCGAGGCAATCTGTTCTTGTTTCTTCAGACGAAAGGTGAGTATCGCTTCTTCGAACCAGCGGCAACGAGCGTGCACACAACAGAAGACGCGACCAGAAGCCGAGGATCATCCAGTGGCCTGCAATGGGACACACTTTTTGTATACTGCATGAGTTTCGGCGAATCATATAGTCAGTAACATCTACATTGGACTAAGACGGAATTCGATGTTCCTGTCACTCAGATCTCGAATCTTCAAATCGTCGCAACCACTACGCCCGCTGCTAAGTTGTTGATTTTTCATAGACTCTTGGTTCGTAATCAGCAGGTCGCCGCGCCGTTTTTGTCACTATGACCAAAACTATGACCACCCCAAACCTTGGCCATCGCTTCGCGGATATGCGATTCGTTCGGATGGATGTAGCGCTTGGTCGTGTTCATGTCGGTGTGCCCAGCGAGGACGTGGAGGGTGAACGGGTCCATATACTTCGCCCAGCGGGTCAGGCATGTGTGGCGTAGCGTGTAGAGGACGAACGGCTGAACTGCGGAGACCTCGATCGCAGCAGCGTGCTGCTTCTTGACGCTAGCTAGACGCCTCGATGTGACCGCTGCGCGTGGGAGCGGGAAAGATCCAATCCGAAGCTGATTGGCCTTTCTGCATCTCCAGGATTCCCTGGACGCGCTGGCTCGCGGGGATGCGGCGCCGCGAACCTTTTCCCTTGCCCTTATGAATGTCGATCAGGCCGTCACGGAAGTTCTCCGATTTGAGCCGAAAACACTCTTCGGGTCGAAGGGCGCAGTCGATGAGGATGGTTGCGACATCGCGGAGCAGATACGAATCGGGACTCCTTGGCTGCTGACCGCGCTGTACTGCAAGCCCGAAACCGTGATCACTTGGCACCGAAAGGGCTTTCGTCTTTTTTGGACCTGGAAGGTCCGACATGGCCAGCCCGGGCGTCCGTCGGTTCCGAAAGACGTACGCGATCTGATCCGTCTGATGAGCCGAGCGAACCCAACCTGGGGAGCCCCAAGGATTCACGGCGAACTGCTCAAACTCGGTATGAACATCGGCGAGACCAGCGTGAGCAAGTACCTGGTCCGTCACCGGAAGCCGCCATCGCAGACCTGGCGGACTTTCTTGGAGAATCACGGGAAGAACCTGGTATCGGTGGACTTCTTCACTGTTCCGACCCCCTCCGCTTCCAAGTCCTCTACGTATTCTTGGTGTTGGCTCATGACCGACGCCGGATCCTCCACTTCGGCGTCACGGCCCACCCCACCGCAGAATGGACCGTCCAACAACTCCGCGACGCCTTCCCTTGGGACACCTCGCCACGCTATCTTCTACGGGATCGCGACCGCATCTTCGGTGACGACTTCAGCAAGCAGGTCCAGGATATGGCCATCCAGGAAGTGCTGTCGGCGCCACGGTCACCCTGGCAGCGAGCCTACATTGAACGCGTGATCGGAACGATCCGGCGTGAGTGTCTGGACCACGTGATCGTTTTCAACGAAGCCTCGCTGTACCGCCATGTGAAGTCGTTCGTGACGTATTATCACGAATCCAGAACGCACTCGCATTGGGCAAGGACTCGCCGGAATCGCGGGCTGTGCAGCCGCCAGAACTTGGACGGATCGTAGCTCTCCCGCAAGTCGGCGGTCTCCATCACCGGTACGAACGGCGCGCAGCCTGAAATCTGTGGAGACCATTCCCGTGCGCAACGATGACAAGTGTGAAATCGAAGTGATCTAAGAGCCGATCCACGTCCTCGACCCATGCGTGGAGGCGTGCCGCTCTCGTAGTCGAATTCCAGGGTAGATCGGATTCGGCGTAGCCATCTTCTCCAGTTGGAATTTATGAGACCCACAAATCCCACGCCACCAGCTCGATTTCGAGGCGGGTGGCCGTATCCGGGAACTGCACTCCCACCGTACGACCGTGCTGGCGCCTCCTTCGGAAAATACTGCGCATAGACCTCGTTCATGGCGGCCTTTTCGGTTTTGACGTCCGCCAGGAATACAGTCACTTTCAACACTTTCTCCAGCGACGAACCCATCGATTCCAGGTTTGCTCTATTATGCGCCTTGAGGATCGTATGGGTCTGTTCCTTAATGTCGCCGCCGAAAGCCAGGGGATCCTTGCGCGCTTCGGGCCGCACACCGGTGAGTCCTGAGCTGAAGTAGAGGTTGCCCAAACGAATTCCGCCCAGCCCCGCGGTTCGGTCTCCCGGAGCAGCGGCCGCGGCCATCGCACCCATCGTGGCTCCGGCCCCGAGACTCATTGCGGACTTCATGAAACTTCGTCGCTTGTTCATAGCGGTCTCCTATTGTTTCATTCCTATACGTGGAAGCGTGACTCATTGTGAAAACGACGATGATCTCACGATCGACCTAACGTCTATATTTTCAACCTGGACGAAGTTCTCGGCAACGACAGGCACACGCCCCAAGCCACCCTATGGTTATTTTGTCGGCGAGGAATTCTCTGTATGTTTTACGCGGGGGCAGCCTTAACTTGGAAACGCACTCCTTCGCGATGCTGCAGAAAACTGACAACTTCGAAGAGATTCTCTGCCCGCGGGTTTCCCGTTGGCCCGAGCATCCGCATGAGGCTCTTCGACGGGATGTGCGTGGCCTCGGCAAGCTCCGTGAAACCGACGGTCGCATTGATGTAGTCGCGCAGAATGGTCTTGGCCGTAGCGATATCGCCAGTGACCAGGGATTCAACGCCTTCGCGTAGGAGCTCCTTACGGAACTTAGGATCGCGCGCGACGCGGGCGCGGATCGTCTCTTTGAAATCGCGGGTTAGGGCCATAGCTGTTTTCCTGCTTTCGCTGTTTGTAATCCTGCCAGTTGGCAATAGCGGCGTTGATATCATGCTGTTGTCGCTTCTTAATCCCGCCACCGAGTAAAAATCACCAGACGTTCTCCGTCCTTTCCGAAATAGACTCGATAACCGGGGCCAAAGTCGATCCTGCACTCGAACACGTCAGAACCGACGCCCTTGACGTTCGAGAAATTGCCGCCCGCGAGTCTGGTGATGGCCGTCGTCACCTTGGCAGCTGCCTGTGCGTTCAGCCGATCAAACCAAACTGCGTACGGGCTTTGGCCGCCCCTGTTGTTGTATTCCCGAACGTCAATCACCCGTTATAGTAACACATACGTTACTATTGTCAAGAGGGGATTTGGATGGCACGCACTTACGTGATCACGGCTGTGATCGCACTGTACTTAAATGTGTTTGTGTTAATCGTGCAGCTTTTTATGAAAGCTCTGAAAGCGATTGCGCCGACCCAGTCTGAGCCGCCCTTCCAATTCGCGCAACTCGGCGCTCTTTTGATATTCGCGCTGATTGGCATCCGGGCCGCCATGAAGTTCCACGCTGAACCGCTGCATGCGGCATGATTGAAGAACGGCATTAACCATACCCAGGACCAGTGAGACCGCCATGAAAACTCGGCCGCTGCAGTACTACATGCATGATCGACCAAGCGCTTTCCGGTTTGAGCTGTCGGGAGAACTGGATTGCCAAGGCGAGTGCCGGCTGGATCAGGACTGGCGAACTGCCTCATCCACGCTCGGCGGCCGGAGGCTGGTTGTCGATATCACGTTCCTTACTGGCGGCTCGCGCTCGAACTCGCACGTGTACAGCGTAGAAAGAAGTTCCCAGTAAAGTTCGGCATACAGATCGCCCAGAGAGGGCCGAATAAGCCGCGCGGGGTGCGTTCGAAAAGTCCTGGCGTTGATCCGATCACGGAAGCTACTATGATTCTGATATAACCTGTCAAAACACATCGCAGATAATATCTGAGAAGCATGAATATATATCTCGACGCCTGCTGTTTGAATCGCCTCACGGACGATCAGAACCAACCTCGGATTCGCGAAGAAGCTGCGGCTGTTGAGCGAGTCTTCAAATTGGTTCGCGACGGGACCGTTCAATGGATTTCCAGCGATGCCCTGGCCGACGAGATCGATAGAAATCCGGATTTGGAAAGGAAATCGGGGAACGTAGCGCTGTTGGCACTCGCATCCGAAATCATTGAGGAGAACGACCAGATCGCCCACCGAGCCAAGGCGCTTCACAAGGCAGGTTACGGCGTCTTCGATGCATTGCACTTGGCTTGCGCAGAAGCAGCGCGTGTTGATGTGATGTTGACGACCGATGACAGATTTGTTCGAAAGGCCTCACGAGGAGACGGTAGGCCGCGTGTCGCCGTGCGAAATCCGCTATTCTGGAGTCAGGAAAACTCGCCATGAGCAGTATCGAGACCATGAGTGACGAGCAGTTTGAACGCCATGCGCTGGAAGTTCTCGGGCGTGAACTAGGCGCCGATGGCTTGGCACGTTTTCTGCGTTTGCACCGTTCCGGACCAGGCGATTACACAAAGGATCGCATGCAATGGCAGAAAGACCTCACGATCCAAGAAGTCTTGGATTCGATCAAGCACCGTCGGCACCGTTAGCTGTGTCAAAACTGTGCCAAAACCCCATCTGTTTGAGGCGTCGGAAGTTGCTATTTGAGCGAAAGCAGCTTCCCCAAGTGTTGATATCAGGCACTTCCGTATAGAGCTATTGGAGCGTTTGGAGCCAGCGAATATTCTTCGTAATCAGCAGGTCGCCGGTTCGATCCCGGCGGGTGGCTCCATGTTTTCAATCACTTACTGACGCATCCCTCTCCGGAATTCTGGCACAGTTTTGACACAGCAGCCGTTTTCGCTGCGACCTGTGCCAAAACCTCGATTTGCTCAAACAGCCTCAAAATGAATGGTATATAAGGTAGCGAGCGGATACTTCGCCGACTCCTTCATGCGGACGATGTCACGAGCTAAGGCGGCAGCTAGAACCCACGTATCGCGTTGAAGGCAATGAGTGAAGTTGCCTCTTGATGAAGGGTGAAGAGTATCCGACCTGCTGACTGTTTGTCAGCTTCCCCAAGCGACTCGCGCGGGTTCGAGCACCGTCTTCTGCTACTTGTTCTCAATAACTTATGGCCACCGGGAAGTTCCAGCATGGCCAGCACCCGGCGTCCGTCGGTTCCGAAAGACGTACGCGATCTGATCCGTGTGATGAGCCGAGCGAACCCAACCTGGGGGGCCCCCAGGATTCACGGCGAACTGCTCAAACTCGGTATTGACATCGGCGAGACCAGCGTGAGCAAGTACCCTGATCCGTCACCGGAAGCCGCCATCGCAGACTTGGCGGACTTTCTTGGAGAATCACGTCAAGAATCTGGTAGCGGTGGACTTCTTCACGGTTCCGACTCTGCGCTTCCAAGTCCTCTACGTATTCTTGGCGTGGGCTCATGAGCGACGCCGGATCCTTCACTGCGGCGTCACCGCCCATCCCACCGCAGAATGGACCGTCCAACAACTCCGCGAAGCCTTTCCTTGGGACACCGCGGCCACGCTATCTTCTACGGGATAGCGACCGCATCTTCGGCCAGGCCTTCAGCAAGCAGGTTCAGGATATGGCCCTCCAGGAACTGCTGTCGGCGCCACGGTCACCCTGGCAACGAGCCTACATTGAACGCGTGATCGGAACGATCCGGCGTGAGTGTCTGGACCACGTGATCGTTCTCAACGAAGCCTCGCTGTACCGCCAGGTGAAGTCGTTCGTGACGTATTATCACGAATCCAGAAGGCACCTCTCATTGGGCATGGACTCGCCGGAATCGCGGGCTGTGCAGCCGCCAGAGCTTGGACGGATCGTAGCCCTCCCGCAAGTCGGCGGTCTCCATCACCGGTATGAACGGCGCTCAGCTTGAAACTTCTGGGGCCCATTCCCGTGCGCAACGGGAACACGTGTGAAATCGAATTGATCTTCTAAGAGCCGATCGACATCCTCGGCGCGACGGCGCGTGGTCGCGCGCCGATCTCGTAGTCAAATTCCAGGATGATCGGATTTCGGCATAGCCATCTCCGCCAGCTGGAATTTACGAGACACACCGTAGCCAAAATGTCGTCTAACCGTGCGACGATTGCTCAAAATCCGGCCACGCCGCGGCATTGTGTAAGCCGAGCGTGCAGTTCGTCAGACTGAGCCGCCGCACGTGGTTCAACAGAGTAGATGGACCTGTTGCAGCCACACCATGGCCGCCGCTCAACCCGCACAGGCCCAGGGAATGGTACTTTCTATGGTCTCCGCGATGATGTCAATGGTCAGCGGATTTGGCAGCCTCGTTTGTTAATACGACACCAGTATAGAACGACTACCACGATGATTTGAAAGTCACTGGATGACCCGAAACAGTTTTCGGTGAGGACACCCGGAATTTGAGCCGCTGGTGGCGCGCTCGTTAGGCTACCAGCTTTTCCACCGCGCCGCAGAACGCGTCGATTTCCTTCAGCGTCGTGTACACGTTCGGCGTGACGCGAATGCCCTGATAATCCTTGCGCAAGATCGGACTGGTCAAAATGCGGTATCTCTCCCAGAGCTGAGTGGACAATGAAGCCATATTCTGGTTGCGGATCCCGAAGGTGCCGATCCCGCAACTCTGCTCCGGATCGCGGCTGGTGAAGATTTGCATGTCGGGTATACGCGCTAGCCGGTCCATCCACAGGTCCCGGAGGCGGCGCAGGCGCGCGGCCTTGCGCTCTATGCCAATCGCGTCCTAAAAAACGAGCGCGTCAGCGATAGCGTTATCGTTCGCGGCCGGGCGCGTCCCGATCTCTTCGAATTTGCGGATGTTATCATCCATCGATTCCGGTGCGGCCATCAGCGGCCACAGATTGCGGATCTTGTCCCGGCGCACATACAGCAGGCCGGTGCCGTGAGGCGCCAGCAGCCATTTGTGCAGGCTTGCGCCGTAGTAGTCACAGTCGAGCTCGGAAAGACGGAACGGGAAATGCGCGATGGCGTGGGCGCCGTCGATGATGGTATCAATGCCCCGGCTGCCAGCCATCCGGCAAATGCGCGTGACAGGAAAGATCTGGTCGGTCAGATTCGTGATATGACAAATGAGGATGGCGCGTGTTCGAGACGTAATGCCCTCTTCTATGCGGTGGTAAAGATCGTCCATGGAGGGCGGCGGCACGGGAAACGAGATCTTCTTCACTACGATGCCATCGCGCCGCGCACGCTGGTCCCAGGTGCTGAGCACGCGCGGATAGTCCTGATCGGTGGTGAGCACCTCGTCGCCGCGCTTCAAGTCCAGCACCATCTGGCAGATTTCGAGCGATTCCGAGGCGTTCCGCGTGATGGCCAGTTCCTCGGGTTCGGCAGCCGAACGTGGCCGCGAGCCCCCGGCGCACCGACTCCACCTCGGGCTCCAGCAAGTCCCACAGATTGTAACTGGGAGCCATGTTGCTGATTTCGAGATATCGTCGCATGGCCTCCTGCACCACTCGGGGAGAAGGCGAAACGCCGCCGTTGTTCAGATTGATGATATTGCGGTCTACCGTGAACGCCTGCTGGATTTCACGCCAGAAACTTTCGTCTCGCGCGATTTCCCCGGCGCTGCGCCCGACCGTAGACTTGGTGGCAGAGTACACACGCTCGTCTCCTCCCGGGCCGCAGCCAGGCCAAGCCGGCGGCTCTCAGAAATGTTCGTCGCTGTATTTCCACGGGTTGTAGCCCCATTGGCGAGCCTGCGGACGGGTGAGCACGGGACGATTAGAAGTACAACTTCAAAGCGTACTGCATTTCGCGTCCGAGGTTAGCCTGATTCGTCGACATGCCGAACGTCGAACTGTAAACATTTGTGTCCGGGTTGCTCGGAATGAACTTGTTGAACAGGTTGTACGCCTCCATCCGGAACTCGATCCGGAAGCGTTCACTGATCTGGAAGTTCTTCGAAAGGGTACTATCCAGTTGCCAGAAGCGGGGTCCGGTGAGCCCGGGATACTGCCATGGGTTGGTGCGCGGCGTGTAAGGTTGAGGAGCCTGGAACACCGAGGTATTGAACCAGTGGGCCTGGGTCGGACTGCCGAGTACCGGATCTCCGTTGACAATCATTTGCCCGAAGCGCAGGAAGCCGCCGGAGTTCCAGGTAAAGATGTGGCTCGTCGTCCAGCCTCCCAGCACCGCGTTCAGAACCGGACGCAGGTTGGTCAAGTACTTCCTTCCGTTTCCAAGAGGCAGGTCGTATGCCGCGGCGCCGCTGATGCGGTGCCGGGGATTGGCGCTGGGCATCATGGTCAGTAGGTTTGCGTACTGGGCCGGATCATTGAAGTAGACGTCGGACGCTTCGCGATTATAGTTGTATGCGACCATGAGGCTGTAACCTCGGCTGAAGGCCCGTTCGGCCTTGAGCTGCAAGGCTTGGTAGTGCTCGGAAAAACCTGAGAGGAAGTCTTCCGTCAGGCTTCCGTATTGCGGGTAGGGTTCCAACAGGCTGCTCACGGGCACTTGAGCCTGATTCCAGAGTTGTCCGGGGAAGGTCTGCGGCGTCATGTAGTGATAGAAGGGATTCGCGACCTTCTGGTCCAGCGCGCTCTTGTACGTATAGCCCAGTTTCGGATCGGCCATGTTCACGTTGCGGGCAGCGAAGCTCCCTCCGCCATTGCTGGGCGGCTGGACATTGTGCCCGAGGTTCGCGAAGTACGTGGCATCGAGGCGCAATCCGCCCGGCAGGGCTCGCTGTAAGCTCACGTTGAAGCGGTCGTTCACCGGCGTATTCAAGCCCTGATTGATCCAGGCGGCGCTATTCCCGAGATTGGTGTACCGGCCCAGGCTGTTACCCAGCGGCAGGAGCAATGGGTTGGCGGCGGGAAACGGGTTGCTCAGCGTGGCTTGCGGGACACCTTGGAGAGGGGATTGTACGGAAGTGGTCGCCGAGTAGCCGTATTGCGGAATGTTCCAACTCGGTCCGATCACGGCCAGCAGGTTGGTCGCATAACGCGCCCAGCCGACCCGAATCGCCGTTTGGTCGTTGATCCGGATCGCCGCGCCGATCCTGGGCAGCCACAAGCCGGCAGGCACATTGTAAGCGCCGCGATGGCTGCTGTCTGCGAAAACCCAAGCGCCGTTGTATTGGTAGGGGATTTTGTATTGGAGCACCTGGGCGGGCATCTGCGGCGGATTGCTCTGCATCTCCGGGATGGGGTTGCCAAGGTCCAGATAGCGGGACATAGGGTTCTGGTCCTCGTAGATCGCGGACTCGTGCTCGAATCGCAGGCCCACATTCAGGGTCAGCGAGCGGTTGACGTTGATGTCGTCCTGGACGTAACCCGCCCACTGGTTGTCACGGGTGAAAGTCAAGGGCGAATAGCTGGCATGCCCACTCACCGCGCCCAACAAAAAAGTGGCCCAGGGGTCGCCGCTCAAAGCCGTGTTGGGCGACAGGAAGGTATTGGCGGTCATGGCGGAATCGAAGGAGAAGTTCATGGGATCCGCCGAATTGGTACGTTCCCACTCATGCCGGAGCGAACCGCCAAACTTCAGATTGTGCCGCCCCTTGTGTTTTATCAGGCTCGGCTGATAGCTCAGTTTGCGTGGCTTATGGTACCAGAGGCCGGTCATGCCCGAATACCAACTGCCTACGTTCAGCCGGGGGTAGAAGAACTTGGTCAAGTCCTTGATGTAAGGCGTGTACCAGGGGTTATTGGGCCAGAAATTCGCAAACCCGGCTTCTCCTCCGGACAGGCGGGCCCAAGGGGAATCGTAGTCGATACCGAACAACGTGATGCCCCAACGCAGATCCAGGACGGTGGAAGGACTGATCGTGTAGACGGCGTCGGCAGCCATGTTGATGGTCGCCGTCAAGCCGCCGTCCTGGTCGGTGAAGGCGGGGGAATTGGCGAAGTTGTTGTTGCTTTCCCATTCCCGAAACTGGCTGTAACGGCCGTAGATTTTCCATTTATCACTCGGATTCCAATCCGTGCGGCCGGACCAGTTTTTGTAATCCGACCACCAGGGAAAGGTAAGCTTGTAATTGTTGACGTGCGTGAAGGGATTATCGCCCGCATTGTTCGGCTTCCAGACATCCTTCATGAAGATCTGGGAGCTCG
The DNA here is from genome assembly GCA_003223115.1 of Acidobacteriota bacterium. GTDB lineage: Bacteria > Acidobacteriota > Terriglobia > Bryobacterales > Bryobacteraceae > QHXW01. The sequence continues at coordinate 10,733 of QHXW01000211.1, read as the reverse complement.
GATCCATGCGGGTTTGCGGGATGATATTGCCTGCGAATGGCGTGCGCGTGACCGCCCCCGTGGCGGGGTCCAGTTTCGTCGACCACGGATCAAAAATTGTCCGCAAACCGCCATTCGCGTTCAGCGATTGCGAGAAATCACCGGTGCGTTCCGGGTCGGTGGGAAGCGTGGCAAAGTAGGTCGAGGGGAACTGGGAACGCCACTGCTCATAGGAAGCAAACGCAAACAGTTTGTTTTTTATGATTGGAAACCCGGCGTTACCACCGCCGATGTTATAGCGGTCCTGGTTCGGCGAGTGTGTGATCGAATTGGCCACGGCGTTCAACGCGGGGTTGCGCCCGAAGTAATAAGTCTCGCCATGGAACTGGTTGGTGCCGGATTTCATGGAGAGCGAAAGCACGCCGCCGGCGCTCTCCCCGAACTCCGCATCCACCGCATTCTGCTGTACCGACACTTCATGGACAGCATCCATGGGCGGCACGTAACCCACGCGCGAGCCCATCACGATAGTGACGCCATCCACCAGCACATCATTCCGCCCCAACGTGTTCCCGATGTCCACGCCGTTTGAAGACATGGAGAAAAATGGATTGCGATGGGCAGTGTCCCAATATCCGTTCACCACCGCCGGATCCAAAAGGGCCAGAGTAAATGGGTTGCGCGCCAGCACGGGCAGATCCTTCAACATTCTTCCATCCACGGTTTGCGACATCGTGCTGGTATTGAATTCCATGGCCAAAGCGGTTGCCGAGACGTTTACGGTTGCGCTTACGGCCCCCACCGCCATGACCGCGTTCAAGGTCACGTCTCCGCGAGTCACGACCGTGATATTGTCCTGGACAAAGTTTTCGAAGCCGGCCGCCTCCACGACCAGGCGGTAGCGACCAGGGAGTACGAAGTCGAAGAGATATTGCCCGATCTCTCCGGTTGACTTGGTGGCCGAAACGCCAGTCTGGACGTTAGTGAGAGTAACTACCGCTCCGACGATGGCCGCTTGACTTGGATCGGTGACGCGGCCTTGCAGGCGAGCGCGGTAGTCCTGGGCTGTGCCGATCCCCGCCAGGAACTGCATCATGGCGAAGCAGAAAAGCACTCCCAGACAGTAAGCGACACTTATTCTTTTCACGGTTTTCCCTCCTGATCTCAGCGACATCGACTTTTAGGGTCTTTTTTAACCCAACTCGTAGTTAGCTCATATATAGTCATGCAACTGAATATGTGTCAAGAAAAAGGAAATTGCCAATGTGTAGTGGATAACTGACTTGCCGAGCTTGCCTGCTTCCGCAAGGCAGTGATCGGAGTTGGTCGACGGCACAGGCAGTGTAGGGTGCGACGCGCACTCTTGCTAAGTTGCGTGCAGCGACGCTGCCGATTCGCTCTGCAAAGCTGTACCGTCTCGGCCGTGACAGTCAACTTCCGCCCAGTAGAATAAATCAAAAAATGCAAACGGGGTGCGCTGTGTGGGCATTGTATGTACTAATACATACATAGGGTCGGCGAGTCGGATATGAAGTTGGCATCTGAAACTAACTTTCTTTGCCACAGCCGGTTGACGCAAAGGCAATTCTTTCGGAGGGACGCTAGACGCGGCCAGCAGAGGTGAAGTTAACAGCGCCGGGGTTCCACACCAGCGGAAAACCCAGGTTAGCATACAGGTTAGCATGCGAGAATCATATCCCACGGAATTCGGACGGTGCAATTCTGGTGCATGCAATTCCGGCATTTTGCGCACATGGTTATCATGAGTGGTACACCTATTTAGAAGAGCGGAAGTGCGCGGATATCTTTCCATATTTAAACTGGCGGCCACGGCGCTTGCCTTTCTTTCTCCGGCTTTACCTCAAGACGAGCTGGCCGAGCTCTATTCGCAGGCGCAGCAGGCTCAGAAGACTGGAGACCTGGCGACGGCTACCCGCAAATATGAAGCCATCGTCCAGCTACGGCCTCAAATGGCTGAGGCATATGCTAATCTCGGCAATCTTTATTACCAGCAAGGTCAATCCGATCGCGCAAAACCGGCCTATGAGAAAGCGATCCATATCAAGCCGGACCTTGCGGGCCCCCATTTCTTTCTGGGCGTGATCGCGTTCGGAGAACACGACTATTCACCCGCCCTCCGCTATCTCGAGCGCGCCGAAGCTCTGGAGCCATCCAACAAGCTAATCCATTCATACCTGGGTTACACACAGTATGCGCGCTTCGCGTTCCGTGAAGCCGCCGGCGAGCTCGAAAAAGCCGCGGCTCTCGACGCCGGAGACATCGACGTGCTTTATCATCTGAGCAAGTCCTATAGTCACCTCGCCAAAGATGCGTTTCACCAGTTGCAGAATGAATTTCCAAACTCGGTTTACACCAACCTGGCCCGCGCTCACGCTTACGAAATCGAAGAGAACTGGAAACCCGCCGGCGAACAGTACAATCTCGCCCTGGAGAAAATGCCAAATGACCGCCGGCTCCGGGATCGATCGCAATGGATAGCGGCCAAGGTCGCGGATGCTTCCGCACCGTCCGATGCCGGAGCGACTGACGAGCTGATCGATGGATCCCTCGCCTACAAAGACTCGCAAGTATCCGGGCCCAAGCTAAAAGGGGAAATGACGCAGTGGCAATCCAAGATGCGCGCGCTCGACGGGCAGCGCCGAAGCGATAAGCAGGTCTATCGTGCCGCCGAGGGATACCAGGTGCTCTCTTACCTTTCTTCGCTGGTTGTATTTGAATTGGATCCCGATTCATACCGCGCCCACGAGCTGCGCGCTCAGTTGCTGGAGGCATCCAACAAGGAAGAAGATGCTATCGCGGAATACCGGAATGTGCTGAAACGGAAACCGGACCTGCAGAACATCCACTTCGCCATCGGCACGCTTTATTGGAAGGACCAGCGGTTCAACGAGGCCCAACCCGAACTGCAGCAGGAATTGCTGCTCAATCCCAACCACCCGCAGGCCCTTTACGAACTGGGTGACATTGCCGCTTTCAGCGGGGATGCGCAGACCGCTGAAAAACATTTCCTTGCTGCTCTTAAGCTCCAGCCGGCCATGGTTGAAGCGCATCTCGCGATCGAGAAGATTTACACCCAAGCCGGCCTTTACGAAAAATCCATCGAGCATCTGCGCAAGGTTTTGGACGTCAATTCATCAGACTCAGCGGCCCATTACCGGTTGGCGGCCGTTTACCGGAAACTGGGCCGAAAGCAGGACGCCGACAGGGAACTGGCCCTTTATCGGGGGCAGGCCGCAGTCAAACACCAGTAGCCTCAAAAACCACAGGGCGGTAAAAGGCAGAACTCGACCGCCCGAGTCGTAAACGTCAGAAGTAAAACTTTGCCGCTATTTGCCCGTTTCTCGGAGCGTTAGCCTGGCTGTTCACCTGGCCGAAGTTCGAATTGTTGATGCTGGTTGCGGGACCGCCGAAGAGCACCCGGTTGAACGCATTGAACAGCTCGAAGCGAAATTCAAAATACATGGACTCTTTGATGTAGAACTTCTTCATGAGCCCGAAGTCCTCATTGTACACGGGGCAATTCCGGGCGTTCGGCAAGATCTGAGCAGACGTGCCAAACTGTCCAGGTCCAGGAACCGTGAACGCTGCGGCATTTAGCAGGACATTCTTTGCCGGATCGAAGCCAGAGGAACACGAGTTTCCCGCCTTCTGGCCGATCACAGAGTTGGGTGACTGGGCGCCGTTGAAGAGAGGCAAAGTATCATTTGCGGAAATCTGGATCGGAGTGCCGGACTGATAGCTCATAATGCCATTCACCTGCCAGCCCCCGAGGATCTTGCTGGCCACTCCGTGATTGAGCAGCGGCTTGCCCGGCCCGATCGGCAGTTCGTAGTTGAATGCCACCACCAGCCGGGACGGCACATCGTAGAATGCCAAGGCCTTCTCCAGCGACAGATGGTAGGCGTCCCGTGATGACGACGAAAAGAAACCGCCCAGACTCGAACTGGAATCCGTGAGCGTCTTCGACCAGGTGTAAGCTGCCAGCGCGAACAGTCCCTTCGTCAACCGCTTTTCCAATTTTATCTGCATGGAATTGTACGTCGAGTTGCCGAGACCGGCTGAATTCAACGTGCCAACGCCGATATACTGCGGGAAGGGCCGCAGGGCCTGGGCCAGTGTTCCGGTGAAGCCGGTGTAAGGCGGCTTGAAGCCGGCCGCCACAACAGCCGGAGAGTTGATATCATCCTGCAGCAGGCTCCCCAAGCTCAGGTATTTCGGGTTAACCTGGTCGGCGTTGACGATACCCGTATTGAGACGCAGAGCGTGCGAGCCCACATAAGCAACATCCAGCACCATCGAGTTGCTGAGCTGAGTTTCCGTGGTGAAATTCCAGTCCTGTTTATACATGGGTAAGGAAGCATTGTTCCACCACATGTTGGCGCCGTTACCGACGTTGAGCCCTGCGCTGATAAACGGCGGGTGGGGGTAATTCTGCGGGAATCCATTGTCCCAGTTGAATGCTGGATGCACGCCGTTGTCCGGCGTTATGAAGGTGGCGTCGGTTGAAAAACCATCAGTGACAGCGGTGACATTGTCGCCGCCCAGGCCTCCGTTCGGGTAATAGCTGATTCCGTACGCCGAACGGACGACGACGCGGTTCGTCGCCCTCCAAGCCAGGCCAATGCGGGGCGCGAAGTTGTGCCAGTCAGTATTTTTATCCGTGGTCAGATATTTGGACCCGGTGTACGGGGCAGTCGAGGCACTTCCTCCTGCAAATACATAAGCCCCTAGGATGCCGCCTGCCGCCGGATTCGGCTTGGTCGGATCCATGACCGAATATCGGTTAGCGACCTCCGACCAAGGCGTGAAGACGTCCCAGCGAAGGCCCAGGTTGAGGGTAAGCCTCGGGCTTATTTTCCAATCGTCCTGCGCGTAAAGACCCACGTACCACTCGCGCTCGCCTGCGACCACGTTATTAATGTATTCGTCGACGTTGTCCACCTGCCCAAGAAGGAAGCTGGCGAACTCATTTCCAGTGGTATTCTGCAAGGCGCCGCTCGGATACGCCGTCTCGAGAGGACTGAAGCCGAAGACTCCGGGTCGGCTGGGATATCTTCCCTGATGCTGCAACCTGCGCAGGTCCGCTCCGAATTTGAAGTTGTGCTTGTTCCTGGTCCACGACACGGCGTCGGCGTACAGGAACGTATTCGAAATCGGTCCGATGATGGCCTGGTTTAGGGCCCATGGCGTGAACCCACTCCCACTGATTGCAATTCCCCCGGATCCAAATTGAACTGAAGGAAGGCCGAGAACGATTCCGGATATGCCAAGCTTCGACGACCAGTCCTGGCTGGCTTCCTTCGATGCCAGTAACTGGAACTGCCGGTTGAAGCCCACGCGGAATGTGTTCAGCAGCCTCGGGTTGATGGTCCAGTCATAGTTCACGCGGCCGGTGTAAGCATTACCCTGGCCGTCGCGAGTGTTTTCCACCGGGTGGGGCAGGATAGAATAAGGTCCATTGTTATCGTTGATGCCCTGATTCCAGGCTCCGCTCAGGTGGTGATTCGGCGTGAAATACTCATCGCCCTTGAACGTTTCGTCATTGTAGTCGGTGGTGGAATTGCCTGAAGCCGGGTAATTGTTGTAAACGCCCGGTAACTTGGGCAGCGGAACATAGCTCATGAAGTTCTTCGAGGCATTGCTGATCTGGCTGGGGGGAATGATGTTCCCAGGGAACGGCGTCCGCGTAAAAACGCCTTGAGCGTTCTGGGTTGTGCTCGCCGGATCATAAATCTGGATCTGATTGCCACTCGCGTTCACTAATTCGGACAGGTCACCGTTGCGGAACTTCTGGTCCGGCACTGAGCCAATCGCATTCTGAGCGCCGCCGTGCAGTTTGTACTCGTTCACATTCACGAAGAAGAACGTCTTGTTCTTGCCGTTGTAAAGCTTTGGGATCAGCAGGGGGCCGCCTAAGCTGCCGCCGAACTCATTCTCGTGATGCACCGCGACGCTGGTATTGTAGAACCCGCGGGCGTCAAAGTCGGTGTTGCGCAGGAACTCGTACAGACTTCCATGAAATGCGTTCGTTCCCGACTTGAACACGAACCGCTCCACGCCGCCGCCCGTATTGCCGAATTCAGCCGGGTAGCTGCTGGTCATCACCGACATTTCCTGGACGGCATCGGGCGGAAACGTCAACTGGCGCGGGTCGCCTTGCACCTCGGCGATCTGCGAGCTCATGCCGTCGATTTGCATTTCCTTAGACAGCGTCTGGCTGCGATTGATGTGGGCATCGAAGGTGTTGGAGTTAGTGTTCCCCCCGGGAGTAATGCCTGGCGAGAGAAACATGAAGGCTTCCGACGACCGCGCGCCGGAGGAAGAAAGCGGCAGGTCGGTGTAAGCCTTTGGGTTTACATCTGTGGCGACCTCGCTGGTTTCGGTCTGGAGCATCGCGGCCGACGTCGTTACAGTAACCTGCTCGCTGACCTGGCCGACTTCCATGCGCAGATCCAGCGAGGTTACGCCCGAGACCTGAACCATCACGTTCTCCTGAACCAGTTTCTTGAAGCCCGTTTGTTCGACCGACACCGTATACGTTCCGGGGGGTAATTGCGGAATGTTGTAGTTGCCGGCATCGGTGGTGGTTGTGCCGGTTTCCACCCCGGTGCCCACGTTGAGCGCAGTCACTCTTGCGCCCGCCACGACGGCGCCGCTCGGATCTTCAACCGTACCGCGGATGCTGCCGCGTTCTGACTGCGCGTACAATCCCGCCCAACAGATGAGCAGGGTGCTGACCAAAATAACTATTCTCTTGAGCACGAAAACCTCCCTCGTGTTGTCCATCCGGACCGCATAATCCAGCCGAAACCCTGAAACTGTGTGTTCACAGTTCTGTAATAGTACAAACACATTACGTGCGAGCTTGCTGGTCGGTCAACACATTTCTAGCCGGGCGCGAATGTTCTGCGGGCTAAAACGTATTCGGATCTTGCGCCAGTCAGAGGAAGTGATTGATAATAAGCCTGCTCTTTGCTCAACGGTGGGCTGGTTTACGCCCTACTGCCATGCGGGCATCTGAGCCGCGTGTTATGCAGGAAAGAACTTTTCGAAGCTCATCACCAGCCGAACCCCCCACTCACAACCGTTATGTCGTTCAATGTCTCGTGCATGCCTCAAAGGTCTTGGCATCGTTCAAGTCCACCGGAGAAACGCTTCGGCTCCGCGATGTAGTAGAACTTACGGGTTTGAACAAGGGAATGTGTTTCCGGCTGCTCTATACGCTACATCACTGCGGATTCGTTGAAAAAACGCACAGAAACCGGTACCGGCTGGTTTCCGGAATCCAGCCCAATCGCCGCTTCCGCATCGGCTATGCCGGCCATGGACAGGACAGCTCATTCCCTCGCGAAGTTCTGGCCGGGTTGCTGCGAGCCGCCGAAGACGCCCATGTGGAGGTGGTAGCTGTCGATAACCGCTACGATCCCAAGGTTGCGCTGCGCAATGCCGACCGGCTGGTGCGCGAGCAAGTGCAACTGGTTATCGAGTTCCAAGCTGACGAGGCAGTGGCAGCCGCCATTGCTGCCAAGTATCTGGGGGCCAACCTCCCCATCATCGCCATCGACATCCCGCATCCCGGAGCGACCTATTTCGGCGCTAACAACTACGAGGCCGGCTTGATCGGCGGCCGCCATCTTGGGCGCTGGGCTAAAAAGAACTGGAATGGGGAAGTGGATGAGGTTCTACTAGTCGAATTGACGCGGGCTGGTTCACTGCCGCGCGCGCGGATCCGCGGAATCCTTGCAGGCCTGAAGGAGACGCTCCGCCTTTCCGATCAGTGCCTGGTGTCTCAAATCGATGGCGACGGACAGTTCGGTATCACCCTGGAACGTGTTCGCAAGCATCTGCGCAGTTCCACCGGCAAGCGAATCCTGGTGGGAGCGGCGAACGACCCGAGCGCGCTGGGCGCCGTGCGGGCATTCGAAGAGTGCGGGCGAGGAGCGGACTGCGCGGTGGTGGGTCAAAATGCAGAGCCCGAGGCTCGCGCCGAATTGCGCCAGCCGCGCACACGGCTCATCGGATCCGTTGCTTACTTCCCGGAGAAATATGGCGAAGGCCTCATCCACCTGGCGTTGGACATTCTGGCGCGGAAACCAACGCCCCCCGCTGTATTCATCAAACATCAGTTCGTTACTCCCGAAAACGTGGATCACCTGTACCCCAACGACACCCTGATGGGAGTTGCGCACGCGATTTCCTGAACCGGAAAATCATCGTTCGCCGCGGCGCTCTTCTTCTTGGATGTAGAACCGCGATGCGACGGGCGGAAGGACGAGCCGCACGGTTGTCACGTCGGTCCCACCCGCTTTAGCGTGCGTCAGCGTGGCCGGCTTCTTTTCGCCAGTGTGGGGATTCCATATCGTGAGTTCCTTCCTGCCTCGCAGGACCACATCCGTATCAACCCGTTCTTCCGATGAGTTCGCGAAGAAGTAGATGTCCCGGCCGTTCTTGACCTTGTGGATGTATGTCGAGGCGCCGGCGTATGACCTGCCTTTCTCCAGCGGCTCGATCTCCTTCCGGAATTCGACATCCCGAATCGGAAGAGCTTGCTTCAAGACGGTCTTCAACAGATCCGGCGTTGCCTTCGGTAGGAAGAACGCCCGGCCGCCCGCTGGGTTGCGGTGGACCAGATAACCAACGCCGTTTTCGATCGTGATGTCGCCGCTGCTTATTGCACCCACCGGGATTCCGAACATCTCACTGATCGCCTGTTGAACTTCGTGGTCACGACCGAACTCCGCTGACAAGTAAGGAAGTTTGCTGGTGGCGATGACCGTTCCTCCCTTCTGATAGAACTCCCCTATCTTACGGACGGCAGCCGAGGACAGCGTGTTTCCGCCCGGAACAATCAACGCGCTGTACTCCTCGTGATTCTCACTGTTGTTCAGGATTAGCTTGCGTTCGCCGATGACACATCGATTCTCCAGCACCTCCGGGTGAAGGTAGGTGTAGTCCACGCGAAGGCCGCGATAGAGGATTTCGCCCACGTCCATGTAATCGATCTCCGGCGGCGGGATGCCGCCGTTATATGCGTACTCCCAGGCCGGTCCCATGGCTTTGGCCAAGTCCGTCACGGACCTGTCGGTCTCTGGCTTCGCGTTTTCCGGCACCTGGCCGCCCGCAAAGGTATAGCAGGCCTGAAGCGCCGCGATGGGATAAAGCACTGCAACGTCGGCAACATGGCGCCCATGCTGCAGCAGGTAACTCAACCGGCCCACGTAATCATTCAGCGCCACCACGTCCTTCACCTGGTTGATGCCGACCCACGGAATCTGCAAATTGATTCCCATGGCGTACTGATCCATTGCCGTCTGAAACGCGGTGCGGTCATCGAGCTTGGTGTACGCTGCGTAAGTCTCCGCCATCACCACCGGCTTGTCATAGTTGAACGCCGCCGAAGTGACCACTTTGTATCCACGATTTGACCTTCCCAGAAAAAAGATGTCGTCATGGCCGGGGATGTCCTGGTGCTCGAACACCTTCATCAAATCGCCGTTAATCGGAACGGGGTTGGCAGCCTCCTCCTGGTCCAGGTGGCCCGTGGACTGGATGCCGTGATCTTTGCACCATCGTGCAATCTTCCCCACGAAGTTGTCCGCGAAAAGTTGAGCCCGAAATCCGAAAAGCGCATTGCGCGCCGCGGCTGTTTCGGGACCGATGTCGTACCACAGGGCCGGATAGTTTTTCAGCGGTGAATAGCCGTACTTCTTTTCGAAGTTCTTATTGAAGGATGGAGTCCAGGTACGCCCATCGAGCCAGTGCAACGTAGGCTCATCAAAGAAAGACATTTTGATGACGCTTCCGAAATACTGCTTGAGGTGAGCATAGAACTTCTCGTAGCTGAGCGACAGGAAGACGTTCATGGCGTCCTCATCGAGATAGTCCACCAGGCCGGGGTTACGGATTTTCAGAACAGCTCGAGTGTTCAGATAGAACACCATGAGCTTCCAGTTACCCTTGCGAACTTCGCACTCGATCCGATTGTCGCGGGTCTTCTGTCCGCTGACATCAGTTCGCTCGTGCGTATCCCGATTCATCAAGACTGCCCCAACATATGTCCCATCGGGGATGGCGAGCGAGACCTTCGCCGGTCCAGCCCTGTCCGTTTCCACCATGTCGAGACGCTTGGCCATGTATTGCGGGTATTTCATGTACAACTGCCCGCCCACGGTGCCAGTCGGGTATTCGTAATCGTCGTAGAGAACGAACGACAGACCGTTCTTATTTGCCTCGTCGACGGCTAACCTGTACAGCCTGAAAAACTCGTTGCTGAGGTACTCGATGCCATGGTTGGTAAAACGCAAGTGGGGATTCGCCTGTTGCACGTAGGCTGGATCGAGGTTCCGGCCGTTCCCGCCGTTCACGGAAACAAAGAATCCGCCAAACCGCTGCTTCGCCATCTCTTGAACACCGGAGATGATCTGGGACTCCGTCACGGTGGCAAGATCGTATCCCCACATAGCACGCCCCCGGTATTCGGCTGGGGGAGTCTTAAAGATGGCGTAGTCGAATCCGTTATCAGCGCCGTTGAGCGCCAAAACGAGGAGTGGTGCGGCGAACAGAACGAATGCCATGAAACGATTTCTGGCGATCATCGGAGGAACCTCGAATGAGAAGGCGGTGACGATTGCTACTGCCGCCGCGCCCAATTTTACGACAAGGGCTCAAAAACCAGTTCGGTCGTGATCACGATCGCCTTATACAGGCTGCGGTAAACCGGGCAATTATCGGCG
>QHXW01000208.1 GCA_003223115.1 Acidobacteriota bacterium | reverse complement strand
GGCGCAGATTCTCGAACTGCAGCCTCCTTCAATCGAATCGACGGAGTCGCTGTTCGCATTCCTGCCGTCCAAAGCCGGAGTCGGCTGCTCCACGGTGGCGCTGAACACCAGCGTGGCTCTGTGCAATACGCGAAACGAAAGTGCTGCTGGCGGACTTCGATCTGAACTGCGGCATGATCGGTTCATGCTGCAGATAGAGTCGCCGTATTCGGTGATGAGCGCGGCCGAGAACGCGCACGAAATGGACGAGGACTTGTGGCAGCGTCTGGTCACCACTCGCGGCAGCCTGGATATTCTGCCGGCCGGTAAACTAGCGCCTGGTTTTCGAATCGAGCCAACGGAGATTGGTCATATGCTGGAGTTCGCCCGAAGGAACTATCAGGCGATTTGCATCGATCTTTCCGGCATACTAGCGAAGTTTTCAGTTGAAATTCTGTACGAAGCCAAGCAGATCTTTCTCCTGTGTACCCCCGAAGTTCCCAGCCTGCACCTGGCCCGGGAGAAACTGCGGTTCTTGCGGAGCCTGGATCTGGAGAGCTGCATCCGGGTTGTGATGAACCGCGCGACGAAAAACCCGCTGATTCCAAACTCGGAAGTCGAAAAGCTGCTGGCGATGCCCGTCTACATGAGTTTTCCCAATGACTGTCTGGGGGTTCACAAGGCCCTGACATCGGGAAGACAAGTGAATCCGGCGTCGGAGTTGGGAAAAGGGTTTCGGGCACTCGCGCACGCCATCTCCGGAAGCAAGAAATCCCCCGTGGAAAAAGAGCACGGCCTACTCGAAATGATCTTGCCCCGCAAGCGGACGGGGACTTTCTCCGCAGAGCGTGTTAAGTTCTTGAGTTATTTGATGCGCCGTCGCCCCACTTGAGAAGGCTGGTGCAGGGGCGGGTCAGCGGGTCATCATAGTGGTCCGGGCTGATTCGAATCGCGTATCCCAAGCGCCCGGTCTGCTGCGGAATGATCTCCTTGGCGAAAATCGCAACCGATCCCTTTTGCTCGACTGGCGCCAAGACCATCACTTCAGTGTCCTCGAGGCCGCCGCTCGCGCCAACTCGGCCCATCACCAGTTCCACACGCACATCTTCCGGCTGCAGGCCCGCCAAGTCGACTGCGGCGCGTACCGGAACCGTCACACCGCTGGTGACTGGCTCCGTGGGTGCGGGCCCGGTTTCGACAAAGCGCACACGATCCCAGACCTCGCGCACTTTCGAGTTCCATCTCACGCGTAAACGCGCTTTCTCGAATCCGCTTTTTGCCTGTTCGATGTAATTCTGGTGTGCCGGCTCGTAGAGTTCGCGCAGATATTCGCGCACCATTCTGCGGGCATCAAACCGCGGGCTGAGATACTTGATGGATTGCTTTACCCGGCGCATCCACTCCGAAGGACCGCTTTCCCGTCGCTCATAAAACATGGGCACGATCTCGTTCTCAAGCAGATAGTAGATGGCGCTCGCGTGCATGGCGTCCTGTTCCTCGGAATACGGTTCACGATCGCCGATGGCCCAGCCGCCGGATTCTTCATAGGCTTCGTCGAACCAGCCATCCAGGATGCTCAGATTCAAGACGCCGTTCACGGCGGCTTTCATTCCACTGGTGCCGCAGGCTTCTTCACCGCGACGCGGCGTATTGAGCCAGATGTCGACGCCTTGCACCAGCTCGCGCGCCACTTTCATGTCGTAATCCTCGATAAATACGACGTGTTTCCACAGCTCGGGATCGCGTGAGTACAGCACCACGTCACGAATTTGCGACTTTCCGGGGTGATCTTTAGGGTGTGCTTTGCCCGCAATCACGATCTGCACGGGCATTTCCTTACTGCACAGGATGCGCTTCAGACGCTCGATGTCTCGAAAGATCAGCGTGCCGCGTTTGTATGTGGCGAAGCGGCGCGCCAGGCCGATGGTGAATACGCTCGGGTCGAGCACTTCAGAGGAATGCCGCAGCTCGGAGGAAGAGGCCTTGCGGCGGTACGCGGAAGTGGTCTGGCGGTCGCGAATGAACGCGATGAGACGCCGCTTGCGACGGCGGTGCATCTCGAGCAGCTCTTCTTCGGGGATTTCATCCACTAGATCCCACGTTTTCGGATCGGACGACTTGTCGCGCCAATCCGGCTCCAGGTAGTGGTCGTAGAGATCGGCCAGGTCGCCATTGAGCCAGCTCGGCACGTGCACGCCGTTGGTGATGGAGGTCAGCGGAACCTCCCACACCGGCAGGTCCGGCCACATTTCGTGCCACATGGCCTGGGCCACGCGGCGATGAAGCCGGCTGACGGCATTGCGGTAGCACGAAGTCTTCAATGCCAGGACAGCCATCGAGAAGCGCTCGTCGCCATCTCTGGGATTACGGCGTCCGAGCGACATCAACTGGTCAAACTCAATTCCAGCACCGCGGCAATACTGATCGAAATAGTAGCGCATCATGCCTGTGTCGAACAGGTCGATGCCGGCCGGCACCGGGGTGTGGGTGGTAAAGACGTTGCTTGGGCGAGTGGCTTCCAAGGCCTCATCGAAGTTGAGCTTCTGCTCTTCGATCAGCGCGCGCATACGCTCCATCGCCAGGAAAGCCGAGTGTCCCTCGTTCATGTGAAAGACGGTGGGCTCAAGACCCATGGCTTTGAGCGCACGCACCCCGCCAATGCCGAGGACAATCTCCTGCCGGATGCGCGTGTCCACGTCACCGCCATAGAGCTGGTCGGTAATATCGCGATCGCGAGGCGAGGCATTCTCGGGAATGTTGGTGTCCAGCATGAAAAGCTTGGTCCGGCCGACATCCATCCGCCAGACCTGAATCCAAACCGGGCCGGTGGGGAGCTGTAGGTTGATTTTCAGTTCGTTTCCCCGTTTATCGCGCACCGGCCTGATGGGCAGGGTGTAGAAATCGTTATCCAGATAGCGTTCTTGCTGCCACCCGTCGGCGTTCAGAAACTGACGGAAATACCCCTGCTGATACAGGAGACCCACACCCACCAGCGGCAGATTGAGATCGCTCGAGGACTTCAGATGATCGCCCGAAAGGATTCCCAGGCCTCCCGAATAAAGGGGAAGGCACTCGGCGAGACCGTATTCCGCCGAAAAGTACGCGATCAGCTTGCCGTCGCGGGATGGTTGGCTATCCCGCATGTGCGCGTCGTAGCGCTGGCAGGCCTGTGCGTAGTGGGCCAGATAGCGCGGATCTGAAGCGGCGCGCTCGAGCGTCTCCTGCGAAACGCGCCCCAGCATGACCACGGGGTTATAGCCGGAATCCTTCCAAAGGGCAGGATCGAGGCGGCGGAACAACGCACGAATGATCGGCTCCCAACTCCACAAGAGGTTGTAAGCCAGCTCGGGCATCCGCGAGAGCGGTGCGGGAATGGCCGGCCGCACCAGAAACTCCCTGATGGGTTGAATCTGAAAAGGCATCTAAACTGTAAACGCCACTTTAGCGCAAAAAGAAGGGGACAAGCTCTATATCCTAACCCGGCGTAGCCGGAACTAAACAGGGCTGCCCCAGGAAGTCAGGAGCCAGGAGTCAGAATCCGCCCCCCTGAGGCGTACAGGACTGGGAAGTCCGATTATTTTCGAATGGCCTCCGGAGCCGCATAAACAAAGGGCGAAACCGCACCTGCTGAAAATATTCTGCCGGGAAAAGCAAGATTTGAAACCATAGGTACTAATATATGACGCTGAGGCGTCGCAGGTTGCAGTAATTCCGTACGGCTGCAGACAGGGAACAGAAGGCCGCGCTCCTCCACGCATTACTCGGCGGCAAAGGCCAGCAGCACATTTCCTGGCAACCCGACGAGCTGGCTGTAGCCAGCACCGAGGAAGAGCATTCCGCCGGCGACTGTTGGTCCGGTGGCGTTGAGAGATCCGCCTCGGGCGGGAACGCCGTTCACGGTTTCAAAGTCGCGGAGCACATCGAAGTCCCACAACAGGTTGCCTTCGGAAGTTTGGTATGCGCGGAGATGGCCGTCCATCGAGCCGGAAAAAACCACGCCCGGAATCACCGTGACCGGCGCCTGCTGCGCGGCACTGCAGCCAGCCCGGCCGAGACACGTGGGTTTTGGCGGCGGCGCGTACCAGATTTTTGCTCCCGTAGCGATCTGCAGTGCGAACAAGCCACCGCCCGCAGCGGGATTAGCAGAGTCGAGATCCGAAATTGCCGCATAGACGGCTTGGCCGTCTGCCGCCGAGCCCCACTCGATGCCGCCGAGCAGACCTCCCTTGCCCAACCGGACCTGCCACAGGATCTTGCCTTGCTGGTCCGGATCAAGTGCGTGCATCACTCCGGCCTTTTGACCGGCGAGCAGGAGCCGGTGTCCGCCGGATAGCTTCACCAGAATCGGCGAACAGCCGAAATCGAGGTCCTCACCTGGATTTTCGGGACAACTTGCCTTATTGGGACTGAGGCAAGCGGCATTCCAGGTGTCATGTTGCGTGATTTGCCGCGCCCATTGCATGCTGCCGGTTTCGAGGTCAAACGAAAGAATGGCGTCGTTGTAGGCGACCGGCGGATCGGCGTACGAGTTTCCGGTAGCGACATAGACGGCCTTTCGTTCGACATCGATGGTGGGCGACGACCAGACGGCCGCTCCCGCAGGTCCCATGAGTTGTGTGCCGGCCTGGTTCACGCGTGTGGGTTTTGCCGGGTGGGGAATCGTGTACGTCTTCCAGAGTTGCTTCCCGGTTTCCGCGTCGAGCGCGACAACACTGCCCCGGAACGTACAGCACGGATATTTGGGATTGGCCGCGGCCATCTCTTCGACGCCTGAGGACACGGGCACATAGAGACGGCCCGCATACAGTTTGGGGGCGCCGGTGTTGCGTGCCAGCGGATGCTCTTCGACATGAACTTTCCATAGCAGTTCACCCGCGGCTGCGCCGAGGCGATAGACATTGGCTTGAACATCGCCGAAATAAATAGATTTCAGCGCAGGGTCGATAGAGACCGCCGTGCGGACTGTGGAAGACGCCTTGAAGGTCCAGTAAATGCAGCCGCTATGAGCGTCAATCGAATACACGGTTCCATCGCCGCTGCCTAGAAATAGACGGCCGCCGGCGATGGTGGGCTGGCCGAAGACCGATGTTGCATTGGGAAAACCAAAGGCCCATTTCAATTTCAGCGCCGGCACCTGCTCCGCCTTCAGAGCAGCGGAGGTGAGCGGCTGGAAGCGGCTGTTGGCGAGGTCTACCCCCCGGTCTACCCCCCAGCCGTTCCACTGTGCGGCGCTGGCATCGAGCTTTCCTTCATTCGAGCGCAGAAACCTGAGCGCGGCTGTGTTGCAGGGCTAACGCTCTTTGTCGAAAGGAATGCTGCGACCGCGGCTCGCTCGACGGCATTCAATTCGGCGCCCTGAATCTTCATGTTTCCGGTTTCGAGCGAGGTCATGATGGCTTGGCGCGACATCTGTTAGAGTGCTTCCGGGAGCGGTGCGCGTACCTGGCTGTCCGTCCGGTGACAAACCGCGCAATGTTTTTCGAACAGCGCCGCGCCGTCTTCGGCGGTGAGGGCGCTTGAGAACAGCAGCAAACACAGAACTGCGCGCATGAGCGGAAGGATATCATGCGAGGGCTGGTGGAGAAACTCGGGCCCGCTCGCTTACGGTCGCGGCTCTGCTGCGTGTTCGGTTACCGGCGTGAATAGCTGTTCGGCGGCTTTCAGCTCCCAGGCGAGGTGATTCAGATAAAACAGCAGCAGCGGCTCGGGGAAGGCGCCGTGAAATTTTTCATAGACGCGTTCGGCCCAGCCTGCGGTCAGGTGCTTCTTCGCGTCCAGGTCTTTATCGAAAAAACCGTTGTCATTCGGAATTTCGAGAGAGTTGAGGATCTGGGCGATCATGTCGAGGTGAGAAACCAACACAGCCTGGGCAAGATCCTTCGCGAACTCCTCGTCGCCCTCCTGAATACGGGCCCACAGGCGAGGCGCTGCATGCCGTAAATGCTCGGTGTTGAGTTTTACCAGGTGCGCGCGCGCTTTGAGTGTGTCGAAGAGCTGATAGGTTCGCAGCCGGCCCATGGAAATACCGCGGATCAGTTGTGCGAATCCATCTTCTCCTAGATGTTGAAACACGTCGCAAAGCTGCATGATCGCAGCGTAGCATACGTCCCAAGCGCTATCGAAATCGGATGGCCGCCGCGACGCACAGGCGGATTTTTGCGAAATGAAGAGAGCCTCAAAGACACTGCGATACAATGAACGGGTTTGGGCCATGAAAAACGTTGTCATTCTTGGGGCGCAGTGGGGAGACGAGGGGAAAGGGAAGATTGTCGATCTTCTCTCCGATCATTTTGACATCATTGCGCGCTATCAAGGCGGGCATAACGCCGGGCACACGGTAAAGATCGGCGATAGGAAATTCGTGCTCAAATTGATTCCCACCGGCATTCTGCGGCCCGGCAAGCGCGCGGTCATCGGAAACGGTTTGGTGGTGGATCCGGCGGCGTTGCTCAACGAAATGAAATCGCTCGAGGGCGCAAGCGTCAACGTTTCGGGCCAGCTCTCCATCAGCGATCGCGCTCATGTGCTGTTCCCATATCACCGCACCATGGAAAAGATGCTGGAGGCGATCGGCACCACGTCGCGAGGCATCGGGCCCTGCTATGAGGACAAGGCTGGCCGGCGGGGGCTACGCATTGCAGACCTGTTGGATCGCGAACGTTTCCCGCGGCAGTTCGATTCACTAGCCAAGGAAAAAGCCACTCTCGCGAAGAGTTTCGGCATTACCGAGGAGTTAGATGCTTCGCGGGTGCGATGCGAGTACGAGCAATTCGCTGAAAAGATCCGGCCGTTGGTCGCGGACACGGCGCGGCTGCTGAACGATGCGATCGCGGCCGGCAAGCGCGTGCTGTTCGAAGGCGCGCAAGGCACGATGCTCGATCTGGATCATGGCACTTACCCGTTCGTGACGTCGTCGAGCGCTACTGCGGGTGGGGCATCCACCGGCACCGGCGTGCCTCCGACGAAGATTCAGGCGGTGGTGGCTGTCGCCAAGGCCTATGCCACGCGCGTGGGCGGCGGCCCTTTTGCCACCGAAGCTCTGGACGACATGGGAGATCAGATTCGCGAGCGGGGCAATGAGTTCGGTTCGGTCACGGGGCGGCCCAGGCGCTGCGGCTGGTTCGACGTACCGCTGATGCGCTACGCGGCTATGATCAATGGTTTTGAGTCCTTAGTCGTAACTAAAGTGGATGTGCTGGATGAGCTTGATAAAATCCCAGTTTGCGTGGCCTACCGGCACGGGCGCACTCAGATCAACGAGATGCCAGCCACGATCAGCGGCCTGGAATCCATCGAGCCCGTGTATGAATGTCTCCCCGGCTGGCGGACTCCCACCGGCGGCATCTCGCGATACGAGGACTTGCCGGTCCAGGCGAGGGATTATTTGACCTACCTGGAGTCCAGAACAGGTGTGGAGATCGGCTGTATCTCCACCGGACCCGAGAGAAATCAGACAATTGTGCGGTCCGGCTCCAAGTTCGCTAAGCTGTTTTTCGAATAAACTCTCCCCAGTTGTGGCCCTTGTCTGGCAACGCTGGTACGCGGTATGCGAAATACGCGAACCTTGGCAAGCATCCTGTGTTACTCAGCCGGTCTTCTGGCTCAAAATAATGCACCGCCCGCGAAAGGTCAGCCTCAGGCGGCGGCCATCGACGGTCGCGACATCCTACGGCGGTCCATCGCAACCGCCGAAAGAAGCTGGAAAGCGCGGGAGCACTACACTTACACGCAGCGTGACGAGGAGAAGCGTCTGCACTCCCGGGGCGGCGTGAAGTCACAAGATGTCGATGATCGACGGTGATTTTTGTGAATGGGGGGCGCGCCTTTCGAGCAACTGGTGCAACACAACGGCGGGCTACCGACTGCCGAGGAGAAGCGGAAACAGCAGGATAAAATGCGAAACTCGAGAGCCAGACGCCTTCTGAAGGTGCGGATCGCCTGGAGAAGGAAAAACAGAACCGAGCATTTCTGCGCGAAGTACCCGAGGCCTTTGATTTTCGCGTTGTGACAGAAGAAGTGGTCAGCGGGCGGCCGGCGTATGTGCTGGCGTGCACGCCGCGCCCCGGCTTTCATTCGCAGACCAAGTACGGCCGCATGTTTTCGAAAGTCCGCGGCAAGGTGTGGGTGGATAAGCAAGACTTGGGCTGGGTAAAGGTAGACGCCGAGGTGACGGACCCATTTTCCATGGGGTTATGTATTGCCCGCGTGCTGCCGGGTTCGCACGTATACATGGAACAGACCACAGTAGGCGACGGAGTGTGCCTTCCGAAGGGAATTCAAATCAAAGCGGAGGCCAAGATCCCTTTCGTAAAGAATTGCGACACTGACGAAGTGGTGACTTGCTGGGATTACCGGTCGACTCAAGCCACCTCGATGGCATCTAACCGCCCGCCCGCCCGCCTTCTGGATCTCCGCTGAAATGGCGGTTGGGCAGCAGCCAATAAACCAGAACGATCGAGAGCGGGTGCATCAATCCGGCCATCAGGAAGATCGGCTGGTACGAAAAATGTTGCACGATGTACCCGGTGCCCAGATTGGCCAGGATGCCGCCAACCGCTCCGCCCATACCTGAAAAACCGGTGGCGGTGCCGATTTCGTGCCCACGAAAAAGATCGGTTGGCAACGTCTGGATGTTGGATACCCAGAAGGCATGGCCGAAAGTCACGAAGCAGGTGGCCCCGATTGCCAGAAACGCCGTGGGAACCAAAGGGGCGACAATCGCGGCCGGCATCACGAGCGCCCCCAGCAGCATGACAAATTTCCTGGCGGTCGGCAATTTCCACCCGGTGCGTATCAGCTTTCCCGATAGCCAGCCGCCCAGTATGTAGCCGATATCTCCGAAGATGAAGGGCACCCAGGCGTAGTCGCCCACCATTTTCAAGTCAAAGCCGCGTTCTTTACGGAGATATTCGGGCAGCCAGAAGATTACGAAATAGATGACGGGGTCGGTAAAAAAGCGCGCCAGGATGAGGGTGTAGCATTCGCGCATGGTAATCACTTTGCGCCAATTTACATTTTGTGCAGAAGCTGCCGAGGCTTCCTGGGGCGAGCGCACCTGGTCCTTGATGGCAGCGTACTCTTCCGTACGGAGGAAGCGGTTGAGGTGGGGCGGCTGATAGAGAATCAGCCAGGCTACCAGCCAGATGAGTCCCAGCGCGCCGGTGGACATGAACGCGAAGCGCCAACCGAAATGTAACGTCAGATAGGCGACCATGGGCGGCGCTATGGCTGAACCCAGCGAAGAGCCCGCATTGAAAATCCCCACACCCAGAGCACGCTGGTTGGCCGGGAGCCACTCAGCCACCGCTTTGGCCGCGGCGGGCCAGTTTCCTGGTTCGGCCAAACCCAACAGAAAACGGACGCCGGCCAGAGACCATAGACCGCGCACGACAGAGTGCAGCATTGCGGCCAGGGACCAGGTAAGAACGAACAGTGAGAAACCGCGGCGGGTTCCGAGCCGGTCCACAAGGTAACCGGAGCCCGCGTACATGATGGCGTAAGCCACGAAGAACGCCGTGACGATGTAAGAGTAGTCCTGCTCGGTCATGTGAAACTCGATACGCAAGTCGCGCGAGACGATGGAAAGCGCCAGCCGATCGGCGTAGTTGATCATGGTGGACAAAAACAGCAGAGCCGCAATGACCCAGCGCAATTTTGGGATTTTCATGGGCGTGTACCGGGCAGAAAGCCAAAGGATTTGACGGCAATTCCGAGGACGCGCGGGTCGTCGGGCGCCCGATAGTCTGGAGTCGTGTGAAATTCGACTTTCGTCAAACCCGAAGGAGCGGCCAGCAGGCTCCAGCGTAACGCTTGTTCACCGACGCGCGTGAGTTCTCTCGGTTCGAGCGGCTGGCCATCCAGCGCGGCTCGCAGCGTTACTTTCTCTCTGGTTCGGATCTCGAGAGGGGGAACGACGATTCGCAGCTCGAACGTCTCCGCATTTGGCGGCCGCCACAAGCTGGCGTCGGCATCGGGCTTGGTCCAGATGTGCGAGCCCTCGGATCCGTACCAGCCATCGCCGAGCTGAAACAGCGACATGAACCGGCGCAGGTCGAGATAAGACGCGTGCTGATCGGCCTGAGTCCAGTCGACGATGGTCAATTTGCGCGTCGTGGGGTCCCAATCTAGTAGAGCCACTGGTTTGCTGTGAAGCAGCGAGCGCCCGCTCGAATCGCCCGCTACATACACCTGGCTGTCCAACCGATCGTAGAGGCAGTTCAGCGCGCTGCGAATCCCCCAACCCGGCAGCCCCGGAGGTGATTTCTCGTAGATGAACGTGTGAACTGCCGGATGGGAGGGCGCGAATTCGGCGAGAGCGGAAACATAAGCGCGGTTGGCTCCCTCCAGTGCCAGGGCCTTGCGCCGGAGTCGCGAGAACATCACCAGGTCCCAGGGGAACCACAACAACAGGAAAACAGCCACAGCCCTGGTGTGGCCGCATGCTACCAACGCCCCGAGCGCGATGGCGCCGCCGGTCATGGGAAGGTACCAATAGACTTCGACCAACCGGCCTGGCAGGAAAAACAGCGGACCAAAGTACAGGATCGCTGCCGAAACTCCGAACCAGACGCGGCGATCGCGGACGATCACCGGCAACAGCAGCAGCAGGAAGCCTGAAAACGGGAAGAGCAGTAATTGTTTGGCATAGAAAGGAAGCGTCTGGCCCAGCGAGCCAAGATTGAAATGGAATGCGTAGATGCCGGCCTTCTGCGGAGCCATGAATAAGGCCTGCAGCCCGAAGCACAGGGAAACGGCAACAAACGGCACAAGGGGTTTCCAGCGTTTTTGACCCAGCAGCAGTTCATAGCTTGCCAGCACGGCGGGAAGCATCACGGCTAGCTCTTTGGATTTGTATGCTGCCCAGAATGAGAGTAGGCTCAAGATCCAGCGGCCGTCCAGATAAGCGAGAAACGCCAGTATGCAGAATGTAGCCGCGAGCATGTCGAAGATATACGAGGGTTTCCACCAGGCATCAAAAAGCGCGACGTGAAACGCGAAGAAAAAAACGCCCGCCGCGGAGGCGTATCGGCTGAGGCCAAGCTTTCGGAGCAGCAGCCAGACCAGCCAGATGTTGAGAATGTGAAGCAGGTGGATGGAGGCGATGTAAGGTGGAAAATCCAGCCAGAAAATCCGCCCCATCACGTGATAGTAGAAGTGACCGGCCGGCCGGAAGTTATGTGGTGAAAAAATCGGTTCGAAGAATGTCTTCAAATACTCGGGCGCTGGAAATTTCGGGGCCCAGCTCAGAAATTCAAAATCGTCGTGCATGAAATAGCCGCGATAGGCCGAAAAATTCAGGCCGGCAAAGGCCAGTGCCGTAATGGCGAGGAGTACTGCAGGCCTCGAGAGCAGGTTGGGTCTGGCTGTGACGGAAACCGCGGTTAAGTGTTCAGCCACGAGCAGTTGATTCTATCTTGGAATGAAACCGAACGCCCTGACGGCGACGCCCAGGATGCGCGGGTCAGCGCCGGAGTGAAAGGGAGGGTCGGTTTGAATCTCGATCGAAACCGGGCCGGGCTTTCCCGGAGGCAGCGACCAGTGTACAGTTTGCCACCCGGGTGAGACAAATTCATGTCTGCCGATCAGCTTGCCGTCCATCAACACTTCCACGCGCAGCGCTCCACCGGCGCGAATTTGCAGTTCAGTGGCGTTAGCCACCAATTCGAATTCCTTGGCGGATTCCGGCCTGAGCAGCGTGGCGGACGCCTTCGGCTGCGTCCAGCGAAAGTTTGCTTCGAGCAAGAACCAACCCGCGCCCAATTGTGTCGCCAGCGTATTTGCCTCCATCGGCAGATACGAGAGCAAAACACCCTGCTGCTCTGCCGGATAGCGAACTACAAAAAGCTGGGCGCGAGCAGGGTCCCAATGCAGCCACGCGGCCTCGCCCCTCTGAATGAGTCCCTGTGCGCCCGGTGCATCGATCTGATACACCTGAACGGCCTGAGCCCGGAACACGCACGACACCGCCCCCCCGACGCCCCAGTGATGAAAGCCCTCCGGCACATTGTCCCAGACAAAAAGCCGTTGGCCGGGAGCGGAGCGGGCGTAATTCTGCAACGACGTGACGTACGTCCGGTACTGCCACTCCATTCTTTGCGCAGCCCGCCGCTGCTCGCGGAAGTGGCGAAAATCCCATGGAATCCAAATCAGGAAAAGAACAGCAATCACGATGCGGTAACGGCCGTCGGCGATAGTTGCCAGGGCGATTGCGAGGCCGGTGAGAGGCAGATACCAGTAGACCGAGTACAACCGGCCCGGCAGCAGGAGCAAGGGAAACAGGAAAAGAAACATGGCTGCCAGCCCGAACCACAGGCGGCGGTCGCGAATCAGGAAGGGCAGCGCAATCACGGCCAGGCCCGCGAAAGGCAGCATGAACATCTGCGAGGAGTAATAGTTGATCGTCTTTACCAGTGCCGCGATCTTGACTTGCAGCGCGTATTCATTGGTTCGGGCAGGCATAACGAGAGCTTGGATGCCGAACAGCAACGACACCGCAAAGAACGGGATGAGACGTTTCCAGCGCCGTTTTCCGAGCCAGTACTCATAACACAGCAGCACTGCCGGTAGCATGATGGCCAGCTCTTTGGATTTGAAGGCCAGCCACATGGCAATCAAGCTGAGGATCCATCGGTCGTACAGATAGAAAAGCAGGCTGGCCAGACAGAGTGTGGTACAGAAAACATCAAAGACATACATGGGCTTCCACCATGCGTCGAACAGAACGGCGTGGAAGCCAAAGAAGAAAGCGCCCGCCGAGGCGGCCAGCACCCCAAGACCCAACTTGCGCGCGACCATCCACAGCAGCCAGATATTCAGCAGGTGCGCCAGCTGCAGGGGGATGAGATATTTCGGAAAATCCAGCCCGAAATTTCGATCCATCACGTGATAGTAGTAATGGCCAACCGGGCGGAAATTATCGGTAGTAAGGCGCGGGCTGACGAG